>JAIEPV010000263.1 GCA_019748215.1 Hyphomicrobium sp. | reverse complement strand
GTGCTGCCGGAGGGGATTGAACTCTCGACCTCTCCCTTACCAAGGGAGTGCTCTACCACTGAGCTACGGCAGCAATCGTGTATTTTGTGACCCCGGTTCGGTTTTCGGGGGCAATCGACAAAGTCTGGGGGATGGCGATCCGACCCACTGGGCCGTCTCGGGCATTTTCGACCAAGCCTCCCGAAGCGCGCGGACACTGCCACAAGCCTTGCCGGTCGGCAAGTTGCAAGGCGGCCGTCGCGCCGTCGCCTCAATAGGTTGAAACGCGGACGGCTCGGGTTGAGCGGACAGGCGCGTCATAGTACTCAACAAGCCGTCGCGTGACTTGGATGCGGCGATGCGATCGAGGGACTGCAGTTTTGGCCGACGATGACCAGCATCAGGGAAAGCACGGGTCCAGCGCCGACAGCCAACCGGCTTCGCAGCCGGTTTTACAGCGGGACTCGGGGCAGAGCGCACCAGCCCATTCGACGGCGGTCCTGGATCGTCAAGCCCGTCGCGCGGCCCGGCTGGCCGACGAACTGCGGGCCAATTTAAAACGCCGGAAAGCTTCCAAACAGCCCAAGCCGTGAGCGGGCGGTCAGCGGCACGGCGTTGTGATGCGTGCCGGGAAAGCTCGAAAGGCGTCGATGGATCGGCGCTCGCGTGCAACGGGCGTACACGACCTCCGCCGCTCTGCGGTTCCGAGAATACCGCACACTTTGCTTTTCGATCTGTCGCCGCGTCTACAAGCACTTGCCGGAAGCGCCCATCACCGCCTAAGCAAGCGGTTGTCAAGGCCGAGCGGCTCGCAAGAGCCGTTCGGTGCTCGTTGCCACGCTGAGGTCGCCGTCAGGCCGGCTGCGCGGGTGAGTTCGAAAAGGGTCACGATTTTCCGATGGATCGCATTCAAATTACCGGCGGACAGCCGCTCATCGGATCAATTCAAATTTCGGGCGCGAAAAACGCGGCGCTGCCGTTGCTGATTGCCAGCCTGCTCACCGAAGATCGCCTGACGTTGAAAAACGTGCCGAACCTGGCGGATGTCAATCTGCTGGTGCGCATCCTTCGCAATCACGGGGTCGATCTCGCCGTCGACGGCAAGCGGCCAGGATCGTCGATGCATCTCGGCGAGACCTTTCATCTGACGGCTCGCGATATCGTCGATACCACCGCGCCCTATGAACTTGTGTCGCGGATGCGGGCAAGCTTCTGGGTGCTCGGTCCGCTGATCGCGCGCATGCGGCAGGCGAAGGTGTCGTTGCCCGGTGGGTGCGCGATTGGCACGCGGCCCGTCGATTTGCATCTGACAGGATTAAAACAGCTCGGCGCAGAAATCGACATCGAAGCTGGCTACGTCGTCGCCAGGGCGCCGCGCGGACTGCATGGCGCTCACATCGTGTTTCCGAAGGTCTCGGTCGGCGCCACACACAACGTGCTACTGGCCGCCGCGCTTGCCAAGGGCGAAACACTGATTGAGAACGCAGCGCGCGAACCCGAGATTGGCGACGTCGCCGAATGCCTCGTCAAAATGGGCTCGAAGATTGAAGGCATCGGCACGTCCGTGCTGCGGATACAGGGGCGCGATCGCATGGAAGGGGCGGTCCACACGGTGTTGCCGGATCGCATTGAAACGGGAACCTTTGCCATGGCAGTTGCTGCCACCGGCGGCGATGTCACGCTGGAAGGGGCGAGGGCCATCCACGTGAAGCACGCCCTCGAGGTGCTGGCCCAAACCGGCACGCAGGTCGAGGACCTCGGCACCGGTATTCGCGTGACGCGGACCAGCGGCGGCATTTTGCCAATTTCGGTGGAGACGCAGCCGTTCCCCGGATTTCCAACCGATCTGCAAGCGCAGTTGATGGCGCTCCTGACGCGCGCCGGGGGCACCAGTGTCATCCGCGAAACGATTTTCGAAAATCGCTTCATGCACGTGCAGGAACTCGCCCGCCTCGGGGCCGACATTCAACTCCATGGCGATACTGCCACCGTCAAAGGCGTTCAGTCGTTAACCGGCGCTCCAGTGATGGCGACCGATTTGCGCGCGTCCGTTTCGCTCGTCATTGCCGGATTAATGGCGGACGGCACGACGACGATCAATCGTGTCTACCATCTCGATCGCGGCTTTGAGCAACTCGAACAGAAATTGTCGCGTTGCGGCGCGCAGATCGAGCGGATCGCAAGTGGCTGACGCGCCGACCGACATTGATCTCAACGCCATATGATAGGACTAGGCGGCTTGCGGCACTCGGATTGGGCCATCTTCGTCGGATTAGGTCTCGCTCTAATCGTCGCCAGCGCGATCGCGATGATGGCGGGACTGCCGTTGGGGCCGAGCGTTGAAATCGAGACCGGCGCGCACCGGCTCGTCAATACTATGAACTCCGTGACCGCCTTCGCACTTCCAGGAGCGGGCGTCGCCATCGCGCTGTCGGAAGCGCGCAGGGTACGCGGACTGGCGTATTTTATCGCCGCGAGTTGGGCCATCGCGCTATCCGGATTTTGGTCTTTGAGCGATCAAGCCGACGCCCTCGCGCTTGTAACGCTCATCGTGATGGGCACGGCCGCAGCTTATGTTTACTGGCGCCTGGCCGGAAAATTTGCCGGACGGTTCGCCGCGAAAATCGCAGCGGCTGGTGATGCCTCGCTGACTGGCGATCAATCGATGCGACGCTGCCGCGTCTGCACCGCGCTGGTCATCGCCGTCGCTGGCATCACGGCCGTGGTCTACGCGCGGATTTTTGTTCGCAATATGCAAGCGGCGCTCGCCGCCGACGCCCTATGGCTTTGGTGGTATCTGGTGTTGGCGTTCCTGTTTGGCTTGATCGCGGGTCTGTTGATTTGGAAGTTTTGCGCCAAGCCGCATCTGCAAGCCGAGCATGCCCGCCACCTTCAAAATCACGCGCGGCAGTCGGACGGTTTCGAACCCAGCCGGTGAAGCGCTGGCCGTGTTGCGTACGGTGACGTCCCTCGCTATCACTGAGCACTGTTTTTCCGGAACGTTAGCCCGCTCACCGTTCAACCGGAGATCATTAATATCCGATGCCCGATTTAAAGCTAATCGCTCTCGACGCCGACGACCTGCAAGTCATCTCGGCCCATCTGCAAGATGCGGTTCTGCGCGTCGCCGATATGACGTATCTGGCCCGAGACAAGCGCTTTGTGGCGCTGACCAATCGTTTCGACTGGGTCAAAGCGATCGATAGCCAATCGGCGGCCAAGCCCAAGAGCGGTCTTGAGCGGCGGCGAACGGCGCTGCGGGTCGAACGCGTTCTGGCGGCGAAAATCCAGGGGTTCGATCCCAACGATAAGCGCGCGACGCTATCGCTCCTCGCCGTCACGTTCACGCCGTCGAGCGACGTAGATTCGCCGGACGGTGATGTCACGTTGACATTTTCAGGCGGCGCCGCCATTCGCCTGACGGTTGAGTGTTTGGAAGCGGAGATGAAAGATCTTGGTGCGGCGTGGTCCGCCAAACGATCGCCAACCCATCCCGCAGCCGACAATCAGACCACTGACGACCACGACCAGAATTCAAAACAGTAGTTCGGTGCCTGCGCGCCGAGGAGACAACGCAATGCCGATGCGGCTCCATAGCCGGGATCATTCGTTTGCTGCCGACTTTGCGATCCTGCTCGGACAGAAGCGCGAAGTTTCGGCCGACGTCGATCTGACGGTTGCCAAAATCATCGCTGAGGTTCGTACCAGGGGTGATGACGCTCTCATTGATTTCTCGGCAGAGTTCGACCGTGCCGATCTCAGAAAACTTGGTATTGCCATCACCGCCGAAGAGGTGGCACGCGCCGTCGCGCAGTGTTCGGCGGAAACGCTGGACGCATTGCGCTTTGCGCGAGACCGCATTGTTTCGCACCATCTGCGTCAGTTGCCGAGCGATGATCGCTATCGCGACGATCAAGGGGTTGAACTCGGGCATCGTTGGACGGCGGTCGAGTCCGTTGGTCTCTACGTGCCGGGCGGTCAGGCGTCGTATCCAAGTTCCGTTTTGATGAACGCCGTACCGGCGAAAGTTGCCGGTGTGCCGCGTATCGTCATGGTGGTGCCAACGCCCAGTGGTGAACTCAATCCATTGGTGCTGGCGGCAGCCGACATTGCGGGCGTGACTGAACTCTATCGTATCGGCGGCGCGCAGGCGATCGCCGCGCTCGCTTTTGGCACTGCCACAATCAGCCCCGTCGTCAAAATTGTCGGGCCGGGTAACGCTTACGTCGCGGCTGCCAAGCGGCAAGTGTTTGGGACCGTCGGCATCGATTCTATCGCTGGCCCGTCCGAAGTTCTGGTCATCGCCGACAAGAACAACAATCCCGAATGGATTGCGGCCGATCTGTTGGCGCAGGCCGAACACGATACCGCCGCCCAATCGATCCTGATGACCGACGATGCAGCATTCGCAAGCGCCGTCGAGGAGGCGGTAGCGCGCCAATTGGCGACGCTGCCGCGCGGCAACATCGCCGGCGAGAGTTGGAACGTGTTTGGCGCCGTCATCGTGCTCGGCTCGATGTCCGAGGCGCCCGCGTTGGCTGATCGATTAGCTGCCGAGCATCTCGAAATCGCGACGCCGGATGCGGAAGAGCTCGCCGGAAAAATTCGCAATGCCGGCGCGATCTTTCTCGGTTGCGGCACGCCGGAGGCAATCGGCGACTATGTCTCTGGCTCCAACCATGTGCTGCCCACAGCTCGCAGCGCTCGTTTTTCGTCGGGCCTCGGCGTGCTCGACTTCATGAAGCGCACGTCGATCCTCAAACTCAATGGGGCATCACTTGCAGCAATTGGTCCCGCCGCCATGACATTGGCGCGCGCCGAAGGACTTGAAGCCCATCGCCGCTCGGTTGAAATTCGCTTGCCAACGAACGCATGAGAAACTGTTGATGGATCAGGTTGCGCCACCCGATAGCACACCGCCTCCAGCGTCTCGCGATCGGCTGTCCGAGATCACGCTGGACCAAAAATCTCTCGGTCGCGCCAACGCCAACATCGAGCACGAGCGCGAAGTCGCTATTTTCGACATTCTGGATGGCAACGTGTTTGCCGTCGAGGGCGCTGACGAGGGCCCCTACCAGTTGGCGCTATCGCTGGCTGAAGATCGGCTCATGATGGTGGTGTCCACCGCCGCAAACCCCGAGCTGCTGCACCATCAAGTTCCGCTGACGCCTCTCAAGCGGATCATGAAGGACTATTTCATGGTGTGTGAGAGCTACTATGAAGCCGTGCGAACCGCGCCGCCGACGCGTATCCAGGCCATCGATGTCAATCGCCGCGCCCTGCACGACGAGGGCAGCGTGCTCCTGCGAGAAAAACTCGCCGGTAAAATTGCCATCGATGAGGATACGTCCCGGCGGCTATTTACGCTGGTGTGTTCATTGCACTGGAAAGGCTGAGCGCGAAGTGCACGTCGCTCAGCGCGTGTCCCTGGCGCTGTTGAGATACCAAAGGTTCTGCGCACCTACCCCTTTGATTTCGACCATGCCGCGTGGTTCGAGCACGAACGACGGCCGCAGCACCTTTTCACATTTTGGGCAGATCAGAATTCGTCCCGGCGCCGATAGGGCTTGAAGGCGGCTCGCCATGTTCACCGGATCGCCCCAGACATCATAACTGAACTTCTTGGTGCCGATGACACCGGCCATCATCGGTCCTGACGACATGCCGATGCGAACTTCGATGTCCAGCCCTTCGCTCGCTGCGACGGCACGTGTGGCGCCAAGCATATCGAGCGCCATTCGTGCCAGCACGATGGCGTGATCAACACGCGGCAGCGGCACCCCGGATGCAACCATGTACGCGTCGCCGATGGTTTTGATCTTCTCGACGCCGTGGCGCTGGGCCACGTCGTCGAAGGCGCTCACCAGGCGATTGAGCAGCGCCACTGTCCGCTCTGGACCGAGCCGCCGCGCCAAGCCGACGAACCCAGTGACGTCAGCAAATAGAATGGACGCATCAGCAAAGCTATCGGCGATCGGCTCGTTCGGCTTTGATTTGAGACGCTCGACGACGTCGTCGGGTAACACATTGCGGAGTACGACTTCGGTTTCAGATTTAGCCCGCTCGACGAGGCTGAAAGCATAGTAGACGCACGCTGCGATCAACCCGAACGTCGTGATGGCTCCCTGGATGTAAAGCGATTGGAGAATTTTATCGTCGACTTGGAGCAGTGCGGCCGAGCGCGGAAAGGTGAACCAGGTATAGAGGTGAAGCAGCAATGCGGTTGCTACGATGGTGAGCACCAGCCATAGGCGGCGGCGTTCGAAGATGACGAACGGCGCGGCGGCGGCGACGACATATTGCAGCGTGTTGCCGCTCGTGCGGCCGAAGTAGGCCGCAAAGCCGATCAATGCCGCGAACTCGGCGACGACGAGCAGCAGGCACCCTGCCACATCGTTGAAACGATGCATGAGAGGGACGGCGGCGACGAGGGCTGCAAGGCCGAGATTGATGTAGACGACCGGCAACATGGCTGCATCGCCCGACATCGCGATCTGGACGGCGTAGATGCACGTCGTCATTGCAATGAGTGCTGAAATGACGTTGACGATTTTCAGCCGCCGCTGGGTATCGGGCGGATACTTGTCCGTGCCGAGGCCGGCAATGAAAGAGAACAGTTTGCCGATAGGATTGAACAGCCGTTGCCGAAGGTCAGCAACGAACAATGCGGCGGCGGTGGCCGACACAGTCCGCTGTTGGGGCTCAGGATGTTCGACCACAGACATGTCGTCGACCTCTGCTGACGTTCGAACTTCGCGTGATCCGGCGGCGCGCGAAACCTAATCGAGACCGCCTAACGCGCTCAGTTTTTCGACTTCGCAAATCATCAGTTGTCCACGCCGTTCCAGTGCGCCTTCGGCTTCAAGTAGTGCCAGAGCGGCGTTGACTTTCGGCCGGCTGGCGCCGACGAGGAGGGCAAGTTCGGTCTGCGAAATCGGCAGAGCCAATGTCACCTTGGCGGACTTGCCATCGGGATCCTTCTGCCGGCTCGCCGCGAGAAAGAAACGTGCAAGCCGGGCTTCGATCGGATGCAAGGCGATGGCTTCGAGCTGCTCGTCGGCATCACGCAGGCGACCTGACAAAAACTTCAGCGCGGCCTCCGCTACTGCCGGCTTGACGGCCAGCAGCCGTTTGAAGGCGGCCATCGAAAGCGTCAACGACACAACCCTGTTGACGGCCGTGGCATCCGCCGATCGTGGGCGCCCGTCGAACAGGGCCAGCTCTCCGAAAATCGATGGCGGTTCGATATGGGCAAACGACAATTCACGCCCGTCCGAGGTTAGAACCGAGAGTTTGACACGGCCCTTGCAGACGACATGGAGTTCGCCGCCGGTGTCCCCGCGCGCGAAAATCGATTGGCCTGGTTCGAAGCTGCTCTCGCGCTTTTCCTCGGCGACAGCCAATCGACCAGCCGCGTCCAGCGTGCCAAACAGCGGCGCCCGGGCCAGAATATCGGCAATCTCTGCCTTGGAAATCATGATCAAACCTGCGCTCGTTCAAGCTGCAATGCGCGATACTCTTGCCCCTTTTCAGCACATGCCGCAATGCGGGCAGGCCTTGCATTTGGCCAAAAGCTTAAGCCATTGTCGCGCGAAGCGCTTCCTCCGCTGTCACAATAGGGCCGTCATGATTTCGTCGCTCAAAGACCAGCTTTTACCATCATTTTCCCGCGGGAGTGCTCCGAGCCGGGAAACGCTGCGGCGAACGCTTGCGCGCGATCGAAGCGCTTCGACTGACGAAGTCGATCGGCCGAGGCTCGTCCTCGCCAGCGCCAGCCCGCGCCGCTTGACGCTTTTGGCGCAAGTGGGCATCACGCCGGACGCCTTGCGACCGGCGTCCATCGACGAAACGGTGAAGCGGGGCGAGGTGCCGCGAAGCCTTGTGTCGCGCCTTGCGCGATCCAAAGCTGAAACCGCGCGCGATCAAATCGCCAACGACCAGGACTTAGCGGATTCGTATGTGCTGGCGGCCGACACCGTCGTCGCCGTTGGCCGAAAAATTCTGGTCAAGCCGGTGCACGTCGAAGAAGCAGCTGCGTCGCTGCAACTCTTGTCGGGTCGGACACACAAGGTTCTGACATGCGTCTGCCTCATCATGCCCGATGACCGCATCCGGACCAAGATCGTCGACACGCGCGTTCGCTTTAAACATCTGACGCGATCAGAGATCGAGGCCTACATCGCCTCTCGCGAATGGCGCGGCAAGGCCGGTGGCTATGCCATCCAAGGTCTCGCAGGGTGTTTCGTGCAACGGATCATTGGCTCGTACACGAATGTCGTCGGCCTGCCGGTCGCCGAAGTGACCGCCTTGCTGATGACAGAGAATTTTCCAATTCATTATAATTGGCTGAAGAACGCAGAGGTCGATCGCGATTGAGGCAACGATCCGGCGATCATCAGCACGAGAAAGGCTTGCGATGACCAATCCCGTCCAGCCAAAACCGCGTCGTTGTCCGATCTGTTCTAACTTGGTTGGCGATGACGCCTATCGCCCGTTTTGCTCGCGCCGGTGTGCCGATGTCGATCTGGGCCGCTGGCTGACGGGGAGCTACGCGATCCCGGGAACCGAGGGTGACGACGAAGCCGATGCACCGGCCGCCACCGTTGCCACCGACGACGACCTGCTACCTCACTGATTATCAAAACGAGCGGCCCTACGGCCGGCATTTGTGGCGCTTGCCAGTGGCTAAACCGCCGCCTATAAGGTGCGGACTTCGGTATGGCTTCGCGCCGCGAAGGCAGGCCCAGGTAGCTCAGTTGGTAGAGCATGCGACTGAAAATCGCAGTGTCGCTGGTTCAATTCCGGCCCTGGGCACCAATGCCCCTACTCTCCGTAAAACAACTCCGAGATACGTGTTCTGGATGTGCTGGGCGTGCGGCGTCGTCTCGGCGATAGAGAGGCGCAAAGACGTTGTACTTCAATCGTGCGCACGACGTGTTAGCTGCGCTTGTTGGCGGCTTAGGCAAAACCTCGCCATTATCGAGGCGGGCATGAGCAAACGATTGCCAGTGCATCAGCCAAACGCTGATGAACTCATGGAATTCAGCGTTATTTGGACAAATCGCTGCACTCGCCACGTTTCACGGCTGTTGATCGCCAAAACGTGCGATACTCTGCGCAGACATCAACGTCCCGGGAGCGCGATTGCGCTCTCCCGCTAAGGCCGGTGCCCCGGTGTATCAAATCGAGGCGGCACATCCAACGGCCATTTGGACGTTAACTCAGATCAGGAGCAGTCGTGGCAAATGCAAAATTCAAAGTTGGCCAGATGGTCGACTTCAATCCCGCGCGCGCGACGGTGCCGGCGTCCATCCGCGAGTATAAAATTCTCCGCCTGATGCCGCACGAGGGCGGTGGCGAGCGCCAGTATCGCATTAAGACGATCGCTGAGTTGTTCGAGCGGATTGCCAAAGAGTCCGAGTTGACGCAACGTCCGTTTGCTTAACGACGCACCGCGCGTTCGGCCCACGTTCTAGCACATTCGCGGTCAGCTTTAAGCATTGATCGCATTACCTCTAAAGCTGGCAAGCCTTTTGCTCTGATGATTCCAACAGGTCCATCGCCGCTCGCGGCGAGCGCATGTGTTGGAGTTTGCGATGTTCAAGCTGATGGCTGTCGTGGTCGCGCTGACGACGATCTATTCGGACTATCCGGCGTTTTTGAAGCGTGGCGGCCGCGTCGAGGCCTACAACGACTTAGGTCCGATAGTCGAATTCATCGTTCGCTGTCCAGTGGGTACCGGCATCATGTCGTACTCGAAGCTCGAGCATCTGTACTGCAGCTCAAAACACACCTGCCACGGCAGCTTCCAGCCGGCTTTCAAAGACACCTGTGGGTAGTTGCTGGTCACGCGTGTTGCCCGCGATCTTGACGACGACGGCGCGTCGATCAATACACGCGCCATGACGATCATCGTGTCAGCCTTCTACAAATTCGTCTCGCTGACTGATTGCGACGCGCTTGCTGCTCGGCTGCGCGACGAGCTTTCCACGCGCGACATCAAAGGAACGGTTCTGCTCGCCGGGGAAGGTATTAACGCCACGATTTCGGGTGCGGAACCGGCAATCGACGCATTTCTGCAAGTTTTGAGCCGTGATCCACGGTTCGCCGATCTCACAGACAAGCGAGCTCAGGCCAGCGACCATCCGTTTCAAAAATTGAAGGTCAAGGTGAAGCCGGAAATCGTCACCCTCGGTGTCCCTGACGCTGACCCCGCCCGTGATGTCGGAACCTATGTTGCGCCGGACATGTGGAACGCGCTGATCAGCGATCCTAATGTCATCGTTGTCGACACGCGCAACACCTACGAAGTGCAGATCGGGTCGTTTCCTGGTGCGCGCAATCCAGGCACCGAGCGCTTCAGCGACTTTCCAGAGTATGTCAGAACGCAGTTGTCGGACGCCAAAGACAAGCCGATTGCCATGTTCTGCACGGGCGGAATTCGCTGCGAAAAGGCGTCCGCTTATTTGCTGACGCAAGGATTTACGTCGGTATTCCATTTAGAAGGCGGCATTCTCAAATATCTGGAAAATGTGCCAAAGCCGCAGAGCATGTGGCGCGGCGAGTGTTTTGTCTTCGACGCGCGTGTCGCCCTCGATCATGGCGTCGTCGAAGGATCACACGCGCTGTGTCAAGGCTGCGGCACACCAGTCCTGAAGGTGGCCGAGCAGATTCAGGGCGATATGTCGCCAAGCGTTTGCGCGCGATGTGGTACGAAGTCGTAGGTCTATTGCTGCGACGCCAGCCAGGCGCGCCATCCGCCGAAAGCCGTGATGTCTCGCGCACCTGCCACCGCATGAGCTTCGCAGAGAAATCCCTGCACCGTGCTGGCGTCGTCGAGTGTGATCGTGCCGATGCCGAGAGGCGAAGGGATCAGCGAAACGAACGATCCGAACGCTGCGGTATCTAAATCCCAAATTTCGACTTCAATGCCGCCCGCTCCAACACCGTCGAAAACGAGACCCGGTTTTGGCGGCTTAGTATCGGCAAGCGCGTAGAAGCTATAGCCCGCCGCCGTTCGGGCGCTGCGCACGAAGCGGGCCTGTCGTTCTTGCAGCTGCCGATGGAGCGGTTGTCCTGTCAAATGCGCGCCGACGACAGCGATTGGCACGCGATGCGATGCAGCTTCGTGCCGCTCGATCGTCGGTGTGTCGGACAGCAGTTCAGGCGTGGCACCCAGGCAGGCATCGGCGATTGTGCGGTGAAGCGCGTCGCCGAATGCAGCGAGCAGGCCGTCGTCGAACGCGCGTCCGATGAGGGTGACGCCGAACGGCAGACCATTACCGCGAGAACCGGCAGGAACCGCGAGTGCCGACAAATCCATCAGATTGACGAAGTTCGTCGTCGCGCCGAGGTTTGAATTCAACTGCACGGGATCGGCCAGAACATCGGCGATGCGATAGGTCGTGCCTGTCGTCG
Organism: Hyphomicrobium sp.; assembly: GCA_019748215.1. GTDB lineage: Bacteria > Pseudomonadota > Alphaproteobacteria > Rhizobiales > Hyphomicrobiaceae > Hyphomicrobium_B. The sequence continues at coordinate 18,621 of JAIEPV010000263.1, read as the reverse complement.
GCACGAGCATGACATCAATTCTGTCCCAGAGGCTTTCCGTTTGACGCTTAAAGGCCTCGAGTGCGTAGAAGCCATCAAAGGCATCGACTGCAGATTTCGACCGCGAACCTTGAACAATAGCAGCGACGGTCGGGTCCATCGCGTCTGCGTGCTTTTCGCTAAAGTCGCCGATGGCGGCATAGCGCTCGGCAACCCACGGCCCCGCGTACAGCAGCTTTGCGGCATGTGCGAATGGCGCGAAGTCGAACGGTACGACCTCAGCGCCAATCTGTCGAAGACGCGCGACAGCTGCTGTAAACAAAGCTTCTGCTGCGCTATCGCCGAAAAAATCGAGCCCGCTTTTCGGAACGCCGATGCGCATCGCCAACGGCGGTTTTGACGATGTGACGGGGTAAGGCGGCCGGCGCGCGTAGACATCGTCGGCGTCGAATGCCGCCGCGACGGCCATCACGTCGCTCGCATCTGCCACCGTCAACGCGAAAATGGATACAACATCCTGCGAGCGGCAGGCCGGCACGACGCCGCGCGTGCTGATGATGCCTTTGGTCGGCTTTAGACCGACGATATTGTTGAACCCAGCCGGAACGCGGCCGGACCCTGCTGTGTCGGTGCCGAGCGCGAACGAAACGAGCCCGCGAGAGACCGCAACCGCCGACCCTGAACTTGAGCCGCCGGAAATGTATTCGGCGTTGAAAGGGCTGGTTGGTATTCCGAAAGGGGATCGCGTGCCGACCAATCCAGTGGCGAATTGATCGAGGTTGGTTTTTCCGATCACAATCGCGCCCGCAGCTTCGAGCCGTTCGACGACGGTGGCGGACCTTTGCGGCGTGTAAGCGAAAGCCGGGCAGGCACATGTGGTCGGCAGACCGGCGACATCGATGTTGTCTTTGACGGCGAATGGAATGCCGTACAGCGGACCTTTTGGTGCGAGGCGTGCGGCATTCGTTGCATCATCTTCACTGCGCACTGTGATCCAAATCGGCCGCTCGCCGATGTCGACGATGCGACGATACAGCATCGCAATGACGTCCCACGGCGTCGTCGAACCGCTGGCGTAGGCCGCAGATAACGCAGCGATATCGAGCGAGCGGATCACTGGGCCGCCTCGGTGGCGAGCGTGTCGAGAATGATCAATGTCTGGCCGAGTGAGACCGCCCGGCCTTCGATACAGCGCAGTTCTCGCACGATGCCGTCGACGGGCGCCGTTACCGACATTTCCATCTTCATCGATTCAACGATGATCAGCGTGTCGCCGACGCTGACCCGCGCGCCCGGTTGCGCCGCGATCTTCCAGATGCTGCCGGGCACGGTGCTCGTGACGGCGAGCGCGCCAGCTGGCAGCGTCTCATCGTCAATCGCCGCCGGTACGTCGATCTCAATGGCGGATGCCGACTTATCGGCAGCTTGCCAGCGCGACCGCTCGGCATCGAAGGCGGCCTGTTGGCGTGCTTTTGCAGCCTTGATTTCGGTGTCATTGGCGGCCAGAAAATCGCGGTAATCCTTCAAACTGAACGTTGAGTGCACCACGTCGATTTGCGCCGTGCCGTCGATCACCCCGTCACGGATCGTCATCAAGGTTTCCGGAGACACCGGATAAAAATGTATTTGATCAAAGAAACGTAACAGCCACGGATGCCCGGGCGTGAAAGCCGGCGTGGTACGGTAGGTGTTCCATGTCTGCACGGTACGGCCGACGAGTTGGTACCCGCCCGGCCCTTCCATGCCATAAATGCACATGTACGCCCCGCCGATGCCGACGGAGCCGTCGGCTGTCCATGTCCGCGCCGGATTGTATTTCGTCGTCACTAGACGATGGCGCGGATCAACTGGGGTCGCCAGCGGTGCGCCGAGGTAGACGTCGCCCAGGCCGAGCACGAGATAGCTGGCTTCGAAAATGATGCGTTGGACATCGTCGATACTGTCGAGACCGTTGATGCGCCGGATGAACTCGATGTTGGAGGGGCACCACGGCGCATCGGCGCGTACGAGCTGGGAATATTTTTCGACGGCGAGACGTGTCGTGTGGTCATTCCACGACAACGGCAAGCGAACAATGCGGCTTGGCACCGTGATATCGTCAGCGTCGTCGAGCGCGGTATCGATATTTTCGAGGACGGCGAGCAAGGCTTCAAGCGGCAGCGCCCGGCTGTCGTAGTGAATTTGCAATGACCGCACGCCGGGCGTCATTTCAATGATGCCTGGCAGATTTCGGCTATGGAGCGCGGTCATCAAACCGTGCACGCGAAATCTGAGTTCGAGGTCGAGAACGATCGGCCCGTACTCGACGAGCATGTACGCGTCGCCGGCGCGGCGATAGACGACGCGTGGTTTGCCGGGTGAATCGGCGATACCGCCAACAATCGGCCCGTCCAGCCCCAGCCCGGGAGTCATCGGCAATGCCGTTGGATCGACAGGCCCCAGACCGGCGATTTGCGCTTCTTGCGCATCGCTGATGCAGCGGGCCTCACTGGGCGTCAGACGCTTAAAGCGCAGCTTGTCGCCGGGTCGAAGCTGGCCGACCTTCCACAATTCGCCCTGCACGACCGTCACCGGACAAACGAACCCACCCAGCGATGGACCATCGGGCCCGAGAATGACGGGCATATCGCCCGTGAAGTTCACGGCGCCGATAGCGTAGGCGTTGTCGTGCAAATTGCTGGGATGTAGCCCGGCTTCGCCACCATCGGTCCGCGCCCAGGCCGGTTTGGGGCCGATCAGGCGGACGCCGGTGCGGCTTGAATTGTAGTGGACCTCCCACGTCGCCTCAAAAAACGTCGCGATGTCGTCTTCGGTAAAAAACTCAGGCGCTCCGTGCGGCCCATACAGCACGCCGATCTCCCACGACGTCGTGAGTGCCGGCAGGATCGCGTCGGGCAGTGCGGCTGGTGCATCATTATGATCAAGGTGATCTACGGATCGCAGATGCAGGACATCGCCTGTCCTCAGATTGCGGCCGCCATGACCGCCGAACGGCCCCAGAGCAAACGTCGCGGCACTTCCGAGGTAGTTCGGAACATCAAGTCCGCCTGCGATCGCGAGATAGGTTCTAAGCCCCGGTCCCGAGACTGTGCCGCACGCGAGCACTTGATTGGGCAAGATGGGGAAGGCGACACCATTGCGGACGGTCACACCATCGAGCGTGGCCTTCATGTCCGCGCCGACGAGGCAAGCAATAGTCGCGGCATGAAATTTTATGGTCGCGCCTGCCAACGTCATTTCTATCGCCGGCGCGCCGTCAGGATTGCCGACGGCGCGATTGGCGAGGCGGAACGATCGACTGTCGACGGGGCCGGATGGTGGAACGCCGACATCCCAATAGCCGATACGGCCAGGGTAATCCTGAACCGATGTCAGAGTGCCGGGTGACATGATCTCAATCGTGCGCGGCGCGTAGGGGAACCCGGCCAGGGTCGATGTGGTCATATCGCCTGCGGCCAGAACATTTGATCGCGCCAGATCGGCCAGATATCCGAGATTGGTTTCAATACCGGCGATGACGGTGCCAGCGAGCGCGGTTTGCAGCTTTGCCAATGCAGCCACGCGCGTTTCGGCCGTGACAATCAACTTGGCGATCATGGGGTCGTAATACGACGACACCTCACTGCCGCTTTCAACCCACGTTTCGACGCGCACATCGTCCGGCCATTCGACGTTCGTCAACAAGCCGGAACTGGGTCTGAAATCACGCCCTGGATCTTCTGCATACAGCCGCACCTGGATCGACGCGCCGGCCGGCTGCGGGATATCGTCGGGCAGCGGCTCGCCGGCAGCTTGGCGCACCATCCACTCGACAAGATCAATGCCGGTGACTTGCTCCGTAACGCCGTGTTCGACTTGCAGGCGCGTGTTTACTTCGAGGAAGTAGAACGCGCCGGTGTCGGTATCGAAGAGATATTCAACAGTGCCGGCATTGGCATAATTCACCGACTGGCCAAGCCGCACGGCGGTGGCTAAAAGCTCGGCGCGCGTTTCGGCCGGTAGGCCAGGAGCGGGTGTTTCTTCAATGACTTTCTGATTGCGCCGTTGAGCCGAGCAGTCCCGTTCCCCCAAAGCCACCACGCGGCCTTGGCCATCGCCAAAGATCTGCACCTCGATGTGGCGCCCGCGTGCGACGAACTTTTCGATGAACACGCCAGCGTCGGCAAAATTGTTGGCGGCGAGGCGCTGCACGCGCGCCAGCGTCGATGCCAGGTCCGCTTCGCCATCGACACGCTGCAAGCCGATCCCACCGCCACCGGCCGTGCTTTTCAGCATCACCGGATAGCCGATGCGGGAGGCTTCAGCGATGGCGTTCTCGATCGAGATGATGAGCCCAGATCCTGGCGCTAACGGCACGCCGGCTTTTTCGGCGAGCTCACGCGCGGTGTGTTTCAGCGCAAAGGCGCGAATGTGCTGCGGCTCCGGCCCGATAAACGTGATGCCGGCTGCCGTGCAGGCTTCCGCAAAGGCCGTATTTTCCGAAAGAAAACCATAGCCTGGATGGATCGCATCGGCGCCGACGCGTTTGGCGACGTCAAGGATCGCCGTCGCGTTGAGATAACTTTGCGCCGCAGGGGCAGGCCCAATGCGGATCGCTTCGCCCGCCATGCGCACATGACGCGAAAAGCGATCGGCGTCGGAATAGATCGCCACGCTGGCGATCGCCATTTTATCGAGCGTGCGGATAATTCGGCAGGCGATGGCGCCACGGTTGGCGATCAGAATTTTCTTGAACATGGACCTCAGGCTCCCTTCGCCCAGATGAAAATCTCGATTGGCGTGGGGTTGTAGGCATTGCAGGGATTATTGAGCTGAGGGCAATTCGAGATCAGCACGATGACATCCATATGCGCGCGCATTTCCACGTACTTGCCCGGACCCGAAAGCCCGTCTTCAAAGGTCAGGCTGCCGGTCGGCGTCACCGGCACGTTCATGAAAAAATTGATGTTGTGAGTGAGGTCGCGCTTGCTCAGCCCGTAGCGTTCGTTCTGCGTCACCGCCAGCAGGTAACTGTCGCGGCACGCATGCATGGTTTTTTTGTCGAGCGCATAGCGCACCGTATTGCTTTCGGTGGCACAAGCGCCGCCGAGCGTGTCGTGACGGCCGACGGTGTCGGCGGTGATCGTGAGCATCGGGCGGCAGAGGTTGGAGCGCAGAACTGTATCAAGCTTGATGAAGACGTTGCCCTGTTCGCGGATCGTATCGGTTGCCGAATAGCGCTCCGATGCATCGCTGGCACTGAAAAAAAGCGTGTCGGCCGCTTGATTGCCTTCAAGATCGAGAATGCGAAACGTCTCATCCGCTTTCACGATGCCGATCCAGTAATCCCCTGCCGCGATGATTTCGCGCGACGTAGCGTTGGCCGGATCAAGGTTGCTTTCGCGGGTTTGCATCTCAAGCAACCCCGCATGTGCAGCCGGCATTGAACAAATGGTTGTTTTGATAGCCCCGTCTGTTTTCGGGTGCCGACAGACGACAAGGGTCGTCGGCAGAAGCAGGCGGTCCGTCGAAGGTGGCATATCGAATGGGTTTTCGCGGATAAGTCGCGGACGTATCCATCGGATGCGGACACGTGTGCAGTAGAACCAGCGTGTCCATTTCAAAGCGAAGTTCAACGGTCGCGCCGGCCTGCGCGGCAGTAGCATCGAAAAGCAGCGTGCCGTCATCGGCGACCGCAATCTTGCTAAACCAATTGACATTGGCTGCGAGATCGCGGAGTCCGAGACCATACTTTGCGGCTTCGATCAGAAAACTATCGTGACCGTTCTGCTGCCAATCGTTGCGCTGCGATTGAAAGTTCGTCGCACCCCATCGGGCTGCCACCTGAGCTTTGTTGCTGTTGCCGCCGACGGTGTCGTGCCAGCCGCGGCTGTCGCTAACGATGGCGCAAAAAATGCGGCCCATGTCCGAGTACAGGCAATGGCCAGCGGTGAGTTTAAACGTGTGCTGACATTTCAGTGTATCCGGTGCGTTGTAGCGCTCGAGCGTATTCAGCGGATTGTAGAACAGCATACCGATGTTGGCGCCGCCCTCGATATCGGTCAGCCGCAGCCGCATGTTGCGGCGCATTATCATCGACCAATGTTTGCCGCCGGGAAGTGTCTCCGTATACGTGTCCGCCGTCATCTTCGCACCTCCGCAAACGTCGAGCCTGCGCTCGACCGTTAATATCCGGGCCGTCCCGGGTTTGCTGGATTGGAGCGGAGGTCGTCCTCAGCCCTTCACGTCTAGGCTTTGGCTCGTCGTTACGCGGCAGATGGCGTCATCGACGCGTCCTGCGGCTTCTCACTGCGATTTGCTTGCGCCCCGCCTGCCACTTTCCTTGGCCAAACTTCGAAATCTTGCGTGACCCTTGCGCCTGGCGGCGTGCCGCCGTTGATCGGCAGGTCAGGCGACAGCCTTGCCCCGTACCGCTCGCGCTCTTCGGGTCTGTTGCGCGGGCGTTCAAAGGCAATCACACGGGTACCGAGCCGGAATGCCTCGCTCAAATCATGCGTGACCATGACCACCGTCAAGTCGGTTCCATTCCAGATTTCGCGCATCACGACGTGGATGTCGGCGCGAATGCCTGGATCGAGCGCGCCGAAGGGTTCATCGAGCAGCAGAATTTTCGGCCGCCGCATCAGAGCTTGGGCGAGCGCGAGCCGTTGCTGCATGCCGCCCGACAAGGCGGCTGGATACTTTGCCTCATGTCCCGTCAAGCCAACGGCCGCCAGCATTGCGTGGGCTTCGTCTTCGGCTTTGCGCCGCGCGGGCCCATACAAGCGGGCGAACAGAGCGGCGGTTTCAAATTCCCGGCCGATGATGACGTTGCCCAGAACCGTCAGGTGCGGGAACACGGAATACTTCTGGAATACGACACCGCGATCGGCATCCGGCTCGGCGACAAGCGGCGTTCCATCAATCAGAATCCGCCCGCGTGTCGGACGCTCTTCCCCAAGCAGCATCCGCAAAAAGGTCGTCTTGCCGCAGCCGGAGGGTCCAACCAAGGCAACGAAAGAGCGCGGCGCAATTTCGATATCGAGCTGCTCGAGAACGACGTGATTGTCGTATTCCTTCCAGACTTTTTCGAAGACGATTGTGGTCATGGCATCCTTGCTGGCAGGACTTACAATTTGCCGTCTGCGGCAAGTTCCATGTAGGTCGTGTCGTAGCGAAATTTCACGTTATCCGTTGCGCCAAAGATGGTCTTATCTGGAAAAGCGATGCCGATCGCACCGGCGCCTTTGGCGGTGGTGCCGAGCAACGACTTCTCGAAGAGAAACTTCGATACCAATTCACTTTTCGCTTTCAAATCGGCGCTCTTGGCGAAAGCGATTGCGTCCTTGGGATCGGCAAATAGTTTTGTCGTTGCGAGCTGTTCTTCAAAACCCTTGACGTCCGTGCCAGACGCTTTGCCCATGGCGTCTTTTGCCGCGACATTGGTGGCCAGGCTCGACACCACGTCGTACCAGATGCCGACGAGGGCTTTGGCAAAGTTTGGGTTGTCTTTGATGACCTCGCTATTGGCAACCATCAGATCGATGATCTCACCGGGGATTTGCGAACTGTCGAAAACCTTTTTGGCATCCGGCGATTCTAAAATCGTCGAGACGATCGGCTTCCATGTTACGACCGCTGTCACCTCTGCCGTTTTAAACGCCGACGCGATATCGGCGTCAGACGTGTTGATGATTTTGAGGTCGGTTTCGGCAAGTCCAACTGTGTCGAGGGCACGTGCCAGAAGATAGTGCGAGACTGACAGCTCAACGAGATTGACCATGCGGCCCTTGATGTCGATCAGTTTGTCTGAGTTTTTCAGAATGACGGCGTCGTTGCCGTTCGAGTAATCACCAACGATCACGGCCGTCGTATCAACGCCGCTTGCGGCCGGAATGGACAGCGCGTCCATATTGGTGACTGTCACTGCGTCAATGCCACCCGACGTATATTGATTGATGCTCTCGATGTAGTCGTTGAATTGTTTGACTTCGATCGTAATGCCGTATTTGTCCGCCCACTTTTTGACGATACCTGCGTCGCTCGCATAACCCCACGGCATCCACCCGACGTAGATCGACCAGCCAACTTTAAATGCTTTCTTTTCAGCCGCGAGTGCTGCGGTTGAAGAGAATGACAACGTCAAAAGCACGGCCGTTACAATGCCGCGTGCATGTCGTCTGATGATTTCGGCGCGCATGGGATCCCCCTCAGTGTTGACGTTTGGAGCCGGCCCCGCAAAGGACCCAAGCTGAATTGGAGGACAATCGCGTGAACGCCAGAGCCCTCCGCCCGAGCGTCAACGCTCCGTGCGGTCGAGTCTCCCGGGCTTTTGTCCCGCCGTGGCTCCACCTTGGCCACGACGCAACAGCGTGGTCTAGCGATGGGAGTGCCTCTCTCGGTCCGATCACGTCAGCACTCGCGAACGCTGGAACCCTAGGGGCATTATGCGCAGAGTGATGCAGGTGGTGTGCCAACTGAGGGATCCTGATAAATCGAGGAGTTCGCGGGCGGCGCTGGTGTAGGTTGCGCAGCAAATGGGCGGGCCGCTGCGATAATGGGCATTATGTTTGGCAGATCGTGGGGATGTAAAGATTGTCGGCGTTGTCAGTCGGTAGAATCGCTTGTGCGAAGTGATAGAGTTGCAGCCCCAGGATCAACCGCTAACTGCGCAGATTTCTATCGTTTGCAGGACGCACTGAAGGCCGCATGTCCCTGATTTCAGATGCTGACCCCTTAGCGACACGGGCTCGACCGCACATCGTGTTTTTGATCAGCGTCGACTGGTTTTTCGTTTCACATTTTGTGCATTTGGCAAAACGGGCGCAAGACATCGGCTTTAGTGTCGTTGTCATGACGCGACTTCAGAAAACCGGTCTGGCTCTCGCCGACCTTGGCTTCGACGTCATCGATTTGCCGTCCGAGCGGCGCGGACAGCGAGCAAGCGGACTGCTCGCGACCGTTCGACGTGTCCGCCAAGCATTATCGGAGCGACCGGGTGCGCTGCTGCACGGTTTCGGCTTGTTTGGCATAGTGGTTGGCGTGGCGGCGATCGGCTCACGGCGGGCGCACCGGGCAATTTATACGATCACGGGCCGGGGCTATCTCGCCGCCGACGAAAGCTTGGCTGGAGCCGCGAAACGACGTGGGATCCGGGCCGTCGTCGCAAGCGTTGTGGATCACGCGTCGGTGCACTGGATTGCTGAAAATGCGACCGATCTTGAGCAGTTGGGACTGGATCGCGCCCGTCGGCAAGGGCGAACCACCATCGTTGGTGGCGCTGGCGTTGATCCGGACAAATATACCGAAACGCCTTTGCCGGCCGGGCCGCCGATCCGCTGCCTGTTGGTGGCGCGCGCGATCTGGTCGAAGGGGATCGACATCGCCGTCGAGGCTGTGCAACGCGTTCGCGCCTCCGGCACTGACGTTGAACTGACCATCGCGGCAGGTCTCGATCCGGCAAATCCCCGGGCGTATTCAACGACGCAGATGGAGGAATTCGCAGCAAAACCTGGTGTCCGGTGGCTGGGCCACGTCACCGATGTTGCCGGCCTTTGGCCCGATTATCATGTTGCGGTGTTGCCCTCGCGCGGTGGTGAGGGTGTACCAAAAAGTCTGCTTGAAGCGGCAGCGTCGGGACGGTCAATCATTACGACCGATGTTCCGGGGTGCCGCGAGCTTGCTGAGCGCACCGGTGGCCGTGTGGTGGCCGCGGGTGACGCCGCGGCATTCGCCGAAGCCCTCGGCACATGCGATGTGCAAACGCTTGGCGAACTCGGCAAACGGGCGCGCGGTGTTGTCGTCGAGCATTACAGCGAGAACGCGGTGTGGAGGCGCGTCTGCGCCATTTATCTCGGCTGTCCTCCAACGCAATGATCCGTGCGCGTGCACAACCTCAAATTATTGCGCGTCAATCGCTGAGCGCGGGCCCGGTGGATGAATCATATGCTCATCGGGACAGCGCTTGCAGCCACGCGAGGCTGTCAACGGTTGCCGTCGATGGTCGATACTCGAGTCCGACATAGCCGCCAAAGCCGATGTTATCGAGATGCCCCAACAACCGCGCGAAATCGATCTCGCCGGTGCCGGGTTCGTGGCGCCCCGGCGCGTCTGCGAGTTGAACGTGGGCGATGGCATCTCGGTGTCGCGTCAACTCAGCAGGCGCGTCCTCCCCCATGATGTGCATGTGATAGAGGTCGTACTGTAGACGCAGATTGCGCCGATCCACGCGCGCCATCACATCTCGCGCCTGCGCCGACGATGTCAGATAGTAGCCGGGAATGTCGCGCGTGTTGATCGGCTCGATCAGAAGCGCGATGCCGTGTTTGTCGAACGCGTCGGCGGCGTAGCGCAGATTGTCGATGTAGGTGGCTGTATAAGTTCGCGCATCGCCGTCGGCTGGCACAATACCGGCCAAGCAGTGAAGCTGCGAACATTCGAGTGATGTCGCATATCGGGCGGCAAGCGCGACGCCGCTGCGAAACTGCGCAAGGCAATCGGGAAAAATCGCATTGCCGCGATCGCCTGTATCCCAGTTTCCGGGCGGCAGATTGAAGAGCACCAATCGCAGGCGATGGCGTTGTAGTTCGTGGGCAATATCGTCGACGTCATGGGCATAGGGGAACATGAATTCGACGGCTGTAAATCCGGCGTCTGCGGCGGCGGCGAAACGCTCCAGAAACGGCAGTTCGGTAAACAGCATCGACAGGTTGGCTGAGAATTTTGGCATGGAGACCGCTAAGCCGACTTGGCTTGTCGCGCCGCTTGAAGCTGCTCGAAGTGCTCGCCCGCATGGTGCGATGACCGGGTGAGCGGCGACGCCGCAACCAGTAGAAAGCCTTTGGCTTCCGCAATCCGCTTGAGAGATTCAAACTCTTCGGGCGGCACGTAACGCTTCACTTCGGCGTGTTTGCTGGTCGGTTGCAGGTATTGTCCAATGGTCAGGAAATCGACGTCGGCGTGGCGCAGATCGTCCATCACTTGCACGATTTCGTCCCGCGTTTCGCCCAGACCGACCATCAAGCCGGACTTCGTGAACAGACGTGGATCGAGCTCCTTGGCGTTTTGGAGCAGGCGCAACGATTGAAAATAGCGCGCGCCGGGGCGGATTTTTACGTACAGCCCTGGCACCGTTTCGAGATTGTGATTGAAGACGTCGGGCCCGGCTGCAACCACCTTTTCCAGCGCATCGACTTTGCGCAGAAAATCTGGCGTTAAAACTTCGATGGTCGTGCCCGGCGCCGCAGCGCGAATACGTTCAATCGTTTCGGCGAAATGCGCGGCACCGCCGTCTACGAGATCGTCGCGGTCGACCGACGTAATAACGATGTGCTTCAAGCCGAGCTGTGCCACGGCGTCGGCAACGCGGCGTGGTTCGTCGGCATCGAGGTCGTGCGGCAGGCCCGTCGCGACATGGCAGAAGGCGCAGGCTCGGGTGCAAATGCTGCCCATGATCATCATTGTCGCGTGGCGCTGATCCCAGCAACTGCCGATATTCGGGCATGCGGCCTCTTCGCACACCGTATGCAGCCCATGGGCTTTGACGATGGCTCGCGTCGCAACATAGCCAGGCGATCCGGGTGCGCGGACGCGCAACCACGCGGGTTTTGGCAGCGCCGGAGTATCGATCCGCGCTTGTTTTTCGGGGTGGCGTGGTCGCGGTGCCGTGGTGTCGATGAGTGTGGCCATCGGGGGTCCTAGGTCGATCGCTCAAGGCAATCAACCAATCATACCAGACATCGAGCACGGGCGAACACCTCGGCGACGTCGATTTTGAAGTCGCCAGATAAGCAAACGGGCGATCCCAAGGACCGCCCGCTGCATTTTGATTGATCTGCGGTGCGCCCCGTTATTGGACCTGAGCCGATTTGGTCGGCATCGGCCGCATCGACGTGGAAATTGGCTTGACCTGCGAAGTCCGGCGCGGTTTTGGCTGCGCGTCGTAGCTGCTGTCGCTCGACGCAACCGACGCTCCGGAAAACTTCTGCCACGTCACGGTAACGCGGGCGCCAACCGGCACGCGCGGATAGAGGTCGAGCACGTCCTCATTATACATACGGACGCAGCCTTTTGACACGTTCTGGCCTATGGTCCATGGCGCGTCTGTGCCATGAATACGGTAGGCACTCGACCCAAGATACAGTGCGCGCACGCCCAACGGGTTCATTGGATGGCCGCCGGGGACCCAGTTCGGCAACCGCGGATTTTCGCGGAGCATCTCAGGTGTCGGCGTCCAAGGTGGGTTGATTCGCTTATCCGAAATGAACGTCGTGCCCTGCCAGCGGCTCTGGTCGCGTGGAATGGCGATGGGATAGCTGAGCGCCTGACCTGGAGCGGTAATCAGATACAGGCGCCTGTCGCCGAACGAGACGATGACCTGGCCGGGCTTGAACTGGTTCGAGAATGAGACCGTTTGACGACCGCCGCCGAAATCGGCGCTGCCACCCCATAAGAAATCGATCAAGCTCTGGGCTTTAGCCGTCTGCGGTGCAGAAACCAGACTAACGAGCGTCATCGCAGACAGTGCAACGCCGCTCAACACGTTTTTCAAGGCCATCGAACGATGCTCCGAATCTAGGAAAAGGCAACGCGAAGTAGAAAATTACACTGCGCATCAAATGGTGAATGCTCAGTATATGGCAGCTTCATTTCGACTGGCAGAGCAGGGAAGTCACAGTCACTTCAAGATTTTGCATCGCGACACGTCGACGTGCCTATTTCTGGCGACAAGGCGTGAGTTTTATCAGAGTCGAGTGTGGCAATCGGATAAGGCTTCCATGCGGCCAATCAAGTAATCCCCCGATGTTCGATGTTTTACAACCTTGAGAGCCAGCGTTTCGAACAAATAACGAACTAGAATCTCGTGCGCTGGCCGTCTTGTCGTCCAATCGGCTTCTTCACGTAGGCGCGCCGCACGCCGAGTTCACCAGATGTCTCCACAACTCATGATGAAGCTGAGAAGTTTCTCAAAATGATCGATGAATTTGCATGGAGCCAAGAGTTTCGGGCGAGGTGCGCGGGCACGCCGATCAGCACTGGGGTTGGGGTCGAACCACTTGTTCCTGCGGACGGTCAGCAAACGCGCGATTTTTCCTGACCTTCGATATCAGCGCGGCACTTCAAATGGCTGCGCTGAGACTGGCGTCGTCGCGGTCAAGCTTTCTGCACCGATGAACACTGCAAACAGGCGCATCGGACCCGTTCCGGTATTCTTGCCATTGTGCGGCACCGCGATTGCTTCGGCGATGGCCTCTCCTTGCCGGTAAGTTCGCGTTCCGCGCCGTCCGTAATCGACCGTCAGTTCACCCTCGAGAATGATACCGGTCAGCGGCATGCCATGCGTATGCCAGCCGGTTTCGTCGCCGGGCATCAAGGCGACAATCCCGCCTGTCAGCTTCGCGACCGCGCCTGCCGGGTAGACGATCGGTTCGTCCATGACGGTGCGACTGGTCGACATCAGCGGCGTGAAACGCGGCAGCGCATCGCGCGCGACAGCCAGCCCAATCGCCGCAGCAAAACCTCCAACGGCTAATCCGAGACCAAATAAATTTAAACCTTTCTGTCCATGGGTCATGGCTGTCATCTCCCGAAGAACGAACATCGCCGACTTATAAGTGCCGATTGCGTCGCAAGGCCAGATCGGCCGATATACCCTCCGCTGATGATTTCACCGGACCGTTTTCATGTTCCGTCGCGCAACTTTGTTCGTCGCACTGTGTCTTGCGTCGTCCGTGACGGCTGGCGCGCAAGACACGGCGCTGCAACCTGAAGCCGGCACTGGGGCCACGTCAAAGGACGCGGTCACGTCGCAAAAATACATGATCGTCGCCGCCAATCCGCTCGCCGCAGAGGCCGGCCTTGAGATGCTTCGGCGCGGCGGATCAGCCGTCGATGCGGCAATTGCGTCGCAGTTGATCCTTGGCCTAGTCGAACCGCAATCGTCGGGCCTCGGCGGCGGCGCTTTCATCATTCATTGGGATGCGAAATCGCGAGCACTCTCGACCATCGATGGGCGTGAAACCGCGCCGTCGTCGGCAACTCCCGATCGGTTCATCCGGGGCGGCCGGCCGATGCCGTTCATGGATGCGGTGCGCTCGGGCTTGAGCGTTGGAATCCCCGGCGTCGTGCGCGCCATGGAGCTTGCGCATCAAGGCCATGGCCGGCTGGCTTGGGGCGACCTGTTCGCGCCGGCGATCAAACTTGCGGAGAGTGGATTTCGCGTTCCGCGACGGCTCGCGCTGTTGTTGCGCTGGCAGGGCCTGGACCATTTTTCCGCCCAAGCCCGCGCGTATTTCTATGACGCAGCGGATCATCCGCATGCAGAAGGCGTCCTCCTCAAAAATCCGCAATATGCCGCCACGTTGCGGGCCATCGCCAAAGGTGGTGCGGCGGCTTTCTACCAGGGTGCGATCGCCGATGCGATCGTCGCGGCGGTGGCTGCGGCTCCGCGCGCGGACGGCGGCATGACGACGACCGACCTCGCGAGCTACCGCGCCGAAACGCGCGAGCCACTGTGCTTCGCCTATCGTACTCACCGAATTTGCGGCATGGGTCCACCATCGTCTGGTGCGCTGACCATTGCTCAAACGCTGAAACTGATCGAGCCATTGGACCACGTCCACGGTGCGCAATCGCGGATGAGTGGCACTGCTCTGCATATCATGGCGGAAGCACAGAAGCTGGCGTTTGCCGATCGCAACCGCTACATCGCCGACCCGGCGTTCGTGCCGCTGCCGTCGGGCTATCTCGATGATCGATATCTCGCCTCGCGCCGGTCGCTGATTGATGCGCAGCACGCCATGCCCAAGCCGGAAGCCGGTTTTCCCCCTGGCGTGGCGCAGCGCTCGTTTGGTGTCGACGCGACACTCGAAAGCGCGGGCACGAGCCACATCTCCGTCGTTGATGGAGACGGCAATGCCGTCGCGATGACGACCACAATCGAAAATGCATTCGGGTCCGGCCTGTGGGCGGCCGGCTTTTTACTCAACAATCAACTGACCGACTTTTCGTTTGCACCGACGGATGGCAATGGCGTTGCCATCGCCAATGCTGTGGCCGCCGGCAAGCGCCCGCGCAGTTCGATGGCCCCGACGATGGTGTTCGATGGCAGCGGTTACCTAGAAATTGTCACCGGCTCGCCCGGCGGCTCGCGCATCATCCTCTTCGTCACCAAAATGCTGGTCGCGCTGCTCGATTGGGACATGAGCGCACAACATGCCGCCGACCTTCCAAACTTCGGCAGTGAAGGTGGCCCCGTCACGCTTGAATACGGCGGCGAGACTGTGTGGCCGGCACTGGTTTTGAAAGGCTATGGTCACATCGTCAAAACCGATATGATGACGTCGGGTACCCACACCATCGTCCGGCGCGGCGGCCGCCTCGAAGCCGGTGTCGATCCGCGCCGCGAGGGTGTCGCCCTCGGTGATTGATGACACGACCGGCGGACGGTCGTTCCAAGCGAGCGCCACGTGCAGAAACAATCGATCACTGTCATTGGCGCCGGAATTTTTGGCCTCTGGCAAGCCCACGTTCTGGCGCGCGCCGGTCATCGTGTGCGGCTTATCGATGCGAGCAGCGAGCCGTTCAGGGCGGGGGCCAGCCGTTGGGCCGGAGCCATGCTGGCTCCTGATTGCGAAGCGGAAGCGGCCCCGCCCGAGGTGCGCTCGTGGGGGCATGACGGCCTTAAAATCTGGCGCGCAACGTATCCCCATCTGATCAACAACGGGACTTTGGTCGTTGCCGCCGCGCGCGATCAACCCGAGTTGGTCCGCTATGCCCGGATGACGCACGGCGGCGTGCCGGTCGATGCGACAAAAATCAGCGAATTCGAGCCAGATCTCCATGGACGCTTCTCGGCAGCGATGTATTTCGCCGACGAAGCCCACATGGATGCCGCCGCAGCCCTGCGCTGGCTGCTGCAAGCCGTGCGCGACCTGGGCGTCGATGTTCGCTTCGCTAAGACAACGTATGACTCCAGTGCGCTCTGTATCGATTGCCGAGGTCTGTCGGCGCGCGCCGACCTGCCGGCGCTTCGCGGTGTTCGTGGTGAGCGCGTGATTGTCACGACCAAAGATGTGCGGCTCGCGCGTCCGATCCGCCTGTTGCATCCACGACAGCCCATTTATGTGGTGCCGCAGGGCGATGATCGATTTGTCATTGGCGCGACAGTGATCGAGCGCGAAGACGCCGCGCCGATGACGGTGAAATCAGCGCTTGATCTGCTTGGCTCAGCGTATGCACTGCATCCAGCTTTTGCCGAAGGATCGATTATTGATATGGGCGCCGGCGTGCGCCCGGCGTTTCCCGATAATGTTCCCCACATCGTCATCGACGATGGTGGCAAAACCCTGCGTGTCAACGGCGCCTATCGGCATGGATTTCTTTTGGCACCCGTGATGGCTCAGGCCGTGGCCGACTTCATCGACAGCGGCGTTCGTCATTCGGCATTCAATTGACATGCGCTTTTCAGGCAGCTGTTCGGCTGACGCTGCGCTGCTTTGCAACGTCCAGCACTGCGACGTAATCGGGCTTGCCCGAACCGAGCAGCGGAATTTTATCGACGACAAGAATTTCGGCCGGCACCATCAGCTCGATCGCGCCTTTGCGTTTGGCAAATTGCGAAAACGCCTCGCGCGTGCACTGACCGTCCGTCGTCAAAAGCACGAGGCGT
The DNA here is from genome assembly GCA_019748215.1 of Hyphomicrobium sp. GTDB lineage: Bacteria > Pseudomonadota > Alphaproteobacteria > Rhizobiales > Hyphomicrobiaceae > Hyphomicrobium_B. The sequence continues at coordinate 1,994 of JAIEPV010000263.1, read as the reverse complement.
TCGCCTTTGCGCAAATCTGGCAGCGCCACGACGACCGTGATCAGCTGTGGCCATAGCTCGGCGGCGAGCGCTTCGACGGCCGACAGCGACACCATTTCTCCAGCGATTTTAGCGAACCGCTTCGCCCGACCTTTGATCGAAATGAAGCCCTGCGGGTCAATGCTGACGATGTCCCCCGTATCGTGCCAACCATCGTGCGGCGGTTCGATCACGCCAGGATTTTCGGCGCGATAATAGCCGAGCATCACATTCGGCCCGCGCACGAACAACCGTCCGCCGTCGTCGATACCGGGAACCGGTTCCAAGCGCGCTTCCATGAGCGGCGAAAGGCGGCCAACTGACCCAGATTTATTGGCGAGCGGCGTGTTGATGGCCAAAACAGGTGCTGTCTCGGTGACGCCGTAGCCTTCGAGAATACGCACGCCAAATCGATCCATGTAGAGTTGCCGCGTCCGCTCCTTGACGGCTTCGGCGCCCGACAGGACGAGGCGAACGCGCGCAAAATCGTAGGGGTGCGCGGCGCGGCCATAGCCCGCCAGAAAGGTGTCGGTGCCAAAGAGGATCGTGGCGTTGGAGCCGTAAACGAGCTCGGGAATAATGCGATAGTGCAGGGGTGTTGGATAAAGAAAAACCGGAATTCCGCCGACGAGCGGCATTAGCAGCCCGGCCGTCAGACCGAACGAGTGAAACACCGGCAGCGCATTGAAGACTTTGTCGGCGCCGTTGCACGACACGCGTGTCAGGCTCTGGGCGCAGTTCGCGAGCAGATTACGATGTGACAGCACAACTCCTTTCGGTGTGCCTTCCGAGCCCGAGGTAAACAGGATCGCAGCCGGTGCATTGAAATGCGCCCTGACTTGCGGCGTGCCGCCCGCTGCCAACGCTTTGATTTTGTCGGCAAACGTGATCGTGGCGCGCACATCTTCGAGATAAACGATCCGCACATGCTCGCTCATTGCTGCAACGAGCGATTCGAAGTGGCCTTTCTCAACAAAAGTCCGCGACGTCAGCACGACGGCGATGTTGGCGGCTTTGCACGCCGAGATCACATTGTGCGCTCCCGATGTGAAATTGATCATCGCAGCGACGCGGCCGATCGTTTGCAAAGCAAAAAATGTCACGGCGACGGCGGCTGAGTTCGGTAGCATGACGCCGACGTTGGCGCCTTCCACCGTAAAATCGGAGAGTTTTGCGCCGAGGGCCTGCGCTCCGATGATGAGCTTCTTGTAACTGAGCTTCGTGCCGAGTGGATCTTCAACCGCAGGACGGCCGATGTCGCGGGTTTGGCGCGCGACGACTAAGGCTTCAAAGAGCGTCTGATCGATGCACGTCGTCAGAACGGCGCTGTCGGTCATCACATCTTGGAGCGCGGCGCCGGCGGCTTGGCGACGCGCGCGGCCTTTCAATGACGGGTCGACCGCGAGCTTGGTCGGCGGCAGGATCGTCACCGTCGTTTTGGGAAACCAAACTTTCTTGGTTTGATCATCGCGAAGATACCCGAAGCGAGAGCGCTCCAAGCCGTCGATCCGCACCGGAATGATATCGGCGTCGGCTTTGTCGGCAATCATCGCCGTGCCATCATAAACTTTCATGAGGCCGCCCGTGACCGTCAGCCGCCCCTCGGGAAAGATCACCAGCGACGTGCCGTCTTTGACGTTTTGGATCAGGTGGCGCATGCCGAGTGGCCGGGTCGGATCGATCGGATAGGCTTTAGCAAGCTTCAGAAACGGTTTGACCCACCAGGTTTGCGCCATTCCAGTGTCGATGGCGAAGGTGGCGTGCGACGGCATGATCGAATGCATCAGGGCAGCGTCGAGCAGGCTGACGTGATTGGGTGCGATGATTGCTTTCGTGCCTTGCTTCGGCAGATGCTCAAGCCCACGCACCTCCACGTTGAAGACAATTTTGAACAGCAGCGCGGCGACATCTTTCACCCCGTCGGCTCCCCAGGCGCGAAGCACGAGGCCAACGACAATCAGATTGGCGACACCGAG
>JAIEPV010000070.1 GCA_019748215.1 Hyphomicrobium sp. | reverse complement strand
ACATAACCCGTTGGCCCAACCGTGTAGTCGTCGTTGAGGGCTTTCCATTCAAAAACTTCGTCAAGAGCCGGGCGCCACTCGACGACCTTCAAACGGAATTTGTCGAGAGCATCGAGCCGGTACTCGGAGGGATCACCCTGATCGGCAACGGCGGACGTCGGATAGGCGCCGGTTGTCATGGCACCCGCAGCTAAGATCGCCGCCACCAGTCCGACGAAGACCCCTTTTTTATAATGGCCTTTACGGACGCCGATTGATTTTTGAGACTGCCGGGAAAAAGAGTCGAACCGGTACATCGTAATACTCCTTTCAAGGCCTTCGCGCAGTCGAAGCAAAACGTTCAAATTCGCTCTCGGCCAGTTCAACGCTGCGATGATCGTTGCTGGCGGACGTTCCCGGGTCATGCTCGGGATCGTAATTTCGTTTGCGAGAGCTAAGCTACTTCTGGCGTTATATCGCGGGCTGCAGATTTGCGGCAAGGCATTCAAAAAAATTCGACAATACGCTTAATTTGCAGCGTCTGGCCTCCGAAGGTTAGGGTGGCCCGTCTCGTGAAACACGTGTCGAATCCATGGTGTTATGGATGGCGCCTCTGCCGGAACGATCTGCGGGGTCACCCGTCGGCTGTCGCGGCGCACCTGGCAGCTAGCTCTTGGTCGTGATGTCGAAAGCGCGGTTCATCAATGAAAACGCCGTATTCGACACGCCGGACAGAACGGCCCTGATGCCGATCGCTCGCGTAATTCGCCGACATGCTGTCCTGGAGATCGATGTCAGAAGAATTTTTCAGGATGTGAAAACTTGGCCAATAGGCCAGTCACGGTTGGATGTGGCGTCTGGCGCATACGCCCTTTGATGCAGCATCGCCCTCACAAAGGCGTAAGCAGTTTGCGCACGCGCGCGCTGTCGCGCGGCAACATGCGCCAGATTTTAGTTCTGCCCGTCGATTTTTAGCCGAGCACCAGTGTCGGACCATGTGCCGGCCGAGTATGAAGTGCGCGAGCGGGAACGGTTGTCCGCGCCGCCGCCGTTCATCGATCTGTCAAATACCGTCTCTCGCCTGGGCGTGGCTTGGGTCGTCGGCGATTTCTAAGTACGATTGCTATTGATTATCGGCAATCAATTACCTTGAACGAAAGGCCACTCTCTCTACAAAAACAGCCGAGTGCGCGCGCAAGTTTTTCGCGCAACGTATTGGCCGATGAGCCGCTGCGGGGCTCATCGCCTGCCGGCAATGGTCCACTGGCCAAGCGTCCTAACGGGATGTTCCTGATCGAAGACGGTGGCGCGAAAAATTTTTCGCCGCGCGCTTAACCGTCGGGTAACCAACCAAAACTTAGCGCCTTGCTGGCTTCATATGACCAATTCACGCAATCGTTTAATGGCGACACGGCTGCTTGACACCGCTATTCAAATTGAAATGTAACGATCAGCCTACGGTATGCGAATAGGCATTCGGCAGCTGTCAAAGTTGCCGCAACGGTTGGGCTATTTGCTTAACCAAATCGTCTTGCACCGCCAAACAATGCTACGAATTTTCGTGCACTTTTTAGCGGTTTTCAGTCATAGTGAGTTTAGCCGGCAATTGGAGAAGTTGTTGGGGTTGTGGGGCGTTCAATGGCGAAGCAAAGGTATTTAACAAGTGCGCGGCGCTTTAATTCGGTGTGCTGCTTGAGTTTGCATTTCGGGGGTATCAATCGACGACGACCCCGCCCGCCACACCTTAGATTTTGACTTCGACGTCCGTTCAGGCTTGCCACCGGTGCGCGGCGGGGGGGCGACGACATTCTGTGCGGGTTTCGGCCAAAATGGCTCGCGTGGTGCACAGGCGACTTTTTATTTTTCGAGTTAAGGCACAACGGCCATGATTATTGTTCGCAGTCCGCTTCGCGTATCATTTTTTGGCGGCGGAACTGATCACCCGGCCTGGTTCGAGCGCGGTGAGCCCGGTGCGGTCCTATCGACGACGATCGATAAATACGTCTACGTGCAATTGCGGCGCCTGCCGGCAGTTTTTAATTTCAATTATCGAATTGCATGGGGAATGCTTGAAGAGGTGTCCTCGATCAACGAAATCAAGCATCCGGTCGTGCGCTGCGTTCTCAATCAGTTTGCCAGTGAGGACGCTGGCTACGAGGTGATCTACAACGCTGATCTGCCCTCGAAAACCGGTCTTGGTTCGAGTTCCGCATTCACGGTTTCGCTGCTCCACGCCTATTTTGGCAACCTTGGACGCCTATGCTCCAAGTCGTTCCTGGCGCGCGAGGCGATCCGTGTTGAACAGCAGCTCTTGCATGAGACGGTCGGCTGTCAGGATCAGATCGCGGCCGCGTATGGCGGGCTCAACCGCATAGATTTTGCCGCCAATGGTGAACACCGCGTCAAACCTTTGCATATCAGTGCCGGTCGCCGAGCCGAGCTTGAAAACGGTCTGATGATGTTTTTTACGGGCTTTACCAGATCGGCAGATGTGATCGAAAAAAAGAAAGTCGCGCGCTTTGACGACCGCACTGAAGAGCTTCGCAATCTTTACGCGATGGTCGACGAGGGCGAGCAAATCCTCTTCGACACGCGCCGGCCGATGCACGAATTCGGCGAGCTCCTCCACCAAGCATGGACCATCAAGCGTCGGCTCGATGACTCGGTATCGAACGATATGATCGATCAATACTATCAAACCGCGCGGCAGGCAGGCGCCATCGGTGGCAAGCTGCTCGGCGCCGGCGGCGGTGGTTTTCTGCTGATGTACGTCCCGCAAGATCGCCAGGCTGATGTTAAAGCCGCACTTAGCCATCTGACGCACGTGCCGCTCCGCATGGAGCAGAATGGCACCGCTGTGGTCCTGTTCAACCCTGATCTGGACACCAACTATCTTATGGCTCAGGCGCGCGTTTCATGAATCAGATGGGTGACTTCAAGTCTAGAACAGACGACGTTTTCGAAGCGCCAGCGGTATCGCCGGAGGTGGCTGGCTATCTCTGTCGTGACAACGACGGGATTTGGGTTGGCATTGAAAAATGCATCGATAATGGCCAGCACTGTGTGTTCGTCACCGACGCGAGCGGCAAACTTCTTGGACGCGCAGACATGGCCGACTTACGGCGGGCGATCGCCGGCGGCGCCCATCTTTCAGCCGCGCGGATGGGCGATTTTGCGCAATCGGTTTCGGACTGCGACCTGTCGAGTGTCGTGACCCCCTTACTCGACGCCGATGGAAAAATGATCGCTGTCGACGTTCATGCCGAACGCAGTTTTCTGCCGGTTGCCGAGCCCGATTTGACGCATCGCGAGTTACGCAACCTCATGGATGCGTTTTTGTCGAATTGGATATCTTCGACTGGCGACTACATCCGCTCGCTCGAGCAGCGTTTTGCCGACAAGGCCGGCGTGTCATACGGCGTCGCCACATCGAACGGCACGGTTTCTTTGCAGCTTGCGCTGGCCGCCTTGGGTATTGGCGCGGGCGATGAGGTCATCGTTCCGGATTTCACATTCGCGGCGTCCGCCAATGCGGTCATCCATGCCGGCGCTCGCCCTGTCTTGGTCGACGTCGACCCCGAAACCTGGTGCTTGTCGCCGGAGATCATCGAAGCCGCGATCACACCGCGCACGCGAGCCGTCATGCCCGTGCATGTCTTTGGCCGAGCGGCTCCGATGACGGAGATCGCGGCTCTGGCGCGGTCGCGTGGCATTTACGTCATTGAGGATTGCGCCGAGGCACACGGCGCGCACTACGATGGCAAACCCGTTGGCTCGTTTTCCGACGTCGCGAGTTATTCGTTCTTCGCGAACAAAATCATTACGACCGGCGAAGGCGGAATGTGCGTCACAAACGACGCTGATCTCGCTGCTCGGATGCGGATGCTGCGCGATCATGGGATGCGGCCCGAACGGCGCTATTGGCACGATGAGGCTGGCTTCAATTTCCGCATGACGAACATGCAGGCCGCGATTGGATGCGCCCAGATCGACCGCATGGATGAGCTTTTGGCGATGCGCCGCTCCGTCAGCGAGATCTACGAACACGCTTTCAAAAATATCGAAGGCGTCTGGCTGCCAACCGATCGCGGCTCGAGATGTGAGGATGTCGTCTGGTTCTGCTGCGCTCGGGTTGATGCCGAGCGCCGGGCCGCTCTGATTGACGCCTGCAAGATCGCCAACATCGACTTGCGGCCGTTTTTTAACGGTCTGTCGTCGATGCCCGCCTACCGGCCCTTCGCCCGCCCTTGCCCAAATAGCACTGCCTTGGGCCGTGAGGGGGTCAATCTGCCGACGTCGCGCCGTGTCACACCAAAGGTCGCGGCCCGGATCGCGGCGATTTTTCAGGACGTCCTAGCACGAAAGCTTTAGGCAATCGACGTGCGGCGACATTGCGAGTTTCAGCGTGCGTCACAGTCATTACTGGCCAATCCACTAGGCTGTCGTGCTGCCATTCACCCAATATCACTGAGTTTGCCGATCAACGTTTTGGCGGCGTTATACTCGGCAACGTGAGTGCAATTGTCGGGTGCAGACCATGAAAATCATCCAAGCCATCGAAAAAGCCAAACGGGTCTATGTGCGTCTGCCGCGCGAATTGCCAGTCAGCCCGTTGTTCGAAACTCCCGTTGAGGGAATGTTCAGCCCATCGCTGATGCCGAGTGCTGTAAAGGATCCAGAAAGCGATTTTCAATTTATTTGTCGCCAACACTATTACGAGATGGATCATCGCGGCATTATGATCGGGCGTCCGATTTTTGAAAAAACGCTGAATTGGCTTCATCACGCTCGCTGGGACAATGGGCGCGTGCAGATCGTGTCACGGGAACCGCTTCAAGTATTTCAAGGCGTTGAAGATATTCGTCTCTACGACCATCAGGGATGGCTTTATCTGACGGCAACGCGGCCGGACTACACTGGCAAAAAATACAATTATCCTGTTGCCGCACGAGCGGCAAAGATTGATGCAGAAACGCGCGAAGGGGATTTGGCCCATTTTGATCTTGGACCAAGGCTGTCGCCTATTGAAAAGAACTGGGTGTATTTTTCTCATGGCAACGAGATATATCTAGAACGATTTCCAGGAATGAAGGAATACTATGAAATAGACACGACTTTGAGGATAGGAACTTATCGTCAAATGGCTCGAGAGCCGTTTAATTGGAGTGGAACCAAATCTGTTCGGTGGCGAGGTGGAAACCTTTTCTTGGACCACAAGAGAGTTTATGTCCTGAGCGGCCTTGGGACAGTTATGCGGTTTATCTATCGCTTCCGGTTCCAGTCGGCACCGTCTGATCGACCCGTGTTGTCGCGAGAGTTCTCGCTATTGCCAGCTGCTGATACGACGGTTTATGCCAGCGATATGGCGATTGTCGCGGATCGCTTATGGATCGGTGTCGGCATCGGCGATCGGGTTGCACAATTTCTGACAACGCCTTTGGCCGAGGTTTCGCGTCGATTGGGCATCTGACAGCGCATGGTCGCTGGTTCGTGACGGGAAGTGTTGCCAGAGCCTTGTGCCGGATTGCGATGCAGCTCGCGAACAGGCGTCACGCCAACTGCTCTAAAGCTGCGTGCTCAATGATGGAGCGCGCGTCGAGTGAGTAGCCACGTGCGGGCGGCACTCGCCAGCCGCTTGACGAATTTTTCGGCCTTTCGGGCTTTGGATCTGATGAAATTCACGTTGTTAGGTTGAGAGTTCGGTGCTGAGCGGCCATCGCTTTCAATGACACTGTTGACGCCGGACTGCATGACCAAAAATGGCCGGATTTCACAGTATCGGGCCCAGTAGCGTTCGTAGCGAAAGAGGATAAAATCGAAGGGGTCGCTGGCTTTGACCATCACGCTCAAAAGGCTCTTGGCGCCTCTCAGCGTTACGGCATAGCCTGCAGAAGCGAGCGTGGGCTTCAAAGGAATGATGGCCCTGCATGTCGCACCATCGAAGATGGTCAGCCCATCGCGAGACGTGTGCGCAAAAAACATGCCCTCAAGTTTTACAATGTCGACAACGTCGAGCAATCTCGGCAAATCCGTCTTGCAGAACATGCCAAATTCCGCCGCGAAGGCGGCGTCGTCCTCTAGGATTATTGCCCGAGGTGTATTCGTTTTCACGATCCGGCGTAGAATTTTGAGATGCGAGGCAAAGCACCCAATTTCACCAGGCGTCAAAGGTCGATTCAAATAATCGCAATAGTAATTACGGTGGCACAACCGCTTCAATAGCGAAGCCTTGATCTTTCCGTTGATTGCGTTCACTCGGATCGGCGTCAGACCGTGCTGCAATAAACCGTTTTCGAGTACGTCGAAGCGCTCAGCGCTGTGTTTTAAAGAGATGACGAATATAGGCATCTCTTGCAGTGGCGGCGCCAGCGGCGCGTCACGCGCTAAAGGTTGGAGTGCCGGTGCCATTGTCTCGTCCCACGTCCGACTGACTTAAGTTATTTCCGCGAAGGAGTTCGAGTGTCCGCTTGCCGTCGAGCGCCCAAACGACGAATGCAAATGTAGCAGCACCAAGCGGCGCCAGGATCAAAATGCGCAACAATGACGGTAGGTCATGAAGGACGTTATCGCCTATGGCCACCATGGTTGCGTACATGATCCCGGCTGCGGCCAATGTTGCCCCAACTCGGCTAATCCACGCCGCTATTGAGATACCACATAGCATAGATATAAGCCAAATGCTTATGGGGAACAGTAAGGCCTCGGCGACAGCGAAAATCAGCACAATTTCGATCACATTATGGACCGGTACTAATATTAACAGCGTGGTGGTTAGGACGGCGCGGAGCAGAGCGAATGACATATTGTAAATCGGCCGACCGCTGGCGCTGGCGAATGACACATTGACGTACTGAATTGACCAAAGCGCGCCGAGGCCGCTCAGATAGCCAAGAACCGGGGCCGCGAGGGCGCCATTGCTGCCGTACACAGTGGTCGCAACATCCATGGACAGTGCTGAGAGTTGCGCCATGATAGGAACGGCCGTCAGGCCGCAAATCACGACGACGCGAAAATAAAGTTCGCGCGCCTGTTCACGATGGTGGTTGGCTCCGGAGAACAGCGCATGAGCGACATCGATCAGAGGCGGACTGATCAAATGAAGCGCTGTCTGAGCGAGTTTGGCACCAAGAAAGTATGCGCCGAGCGCCGCAGCGCCAAGCCGCGCCAAAATGATGAATTCAATGGCGCGCAATGCGACGAACTCGATCAAGCGCGTGCCGGCCACGGCACTGCTGAAGCTAAAAATGGAAGCGGCATTTTTCAGCGATATTCGAAAACTCGGCTTAAACGGCGCCTTGATCCACAACAGCATCGCGCTTAACGCGCCAAAGGCCGTGATCTGCGTAATCAGAGCCCATGAACCTCCCCCAAGCCAGGCGACAACAACTGCAACAACACCGGAAATAATAGCAGCGACGGCAGATCGCAATCCCAGCCACTTGTAGTCCAATCGCCGCTTGTAGATGGATTGCTGGACAACTCCCAATCCGGCAATCGGCAGATAAATCGCCGTCACACGGATGTATGTCTCCAATTCAGGGGCACGTAGGAATTCCGCGATATAGCCCGCCCCGAAGAACGTCACAAAGCCCGTTAAAACGCCAACTCCGAGGATCGTCCAAAAAACCAAATTCGAATCTTCGTGGGTGACGTCTCGTCTCTGCACCAGTGTTTCGCCAAGGCCCTGCTCGCAAATGAGTTCGGCGAATGCCAGGTACGCTCCGATAGCCGCGGCGATGCCGATTTCGTCGGGCGTGAGGTAGTGCGCCATCACAATGAATGAAAAGAACGACACCAACTTGGGCGCAGCGTTCTGGCACAGCGCCCAAAAGCTCGCCGTGAGCGCCATGATGCGAATGCTCGTACTGCCGGCGTCATACCGATCGTAGACGGACGAACTGCTGTCGCCGCTGGTTGGGCCCGGAGCCTCAGACTTGAACGAGATGTCGTTCATTAATTTGGTCTCGCTTCCTGCTCGCGATCGGTGTGTCAATCACGGCTCTAACCCGCGATCGGGCTCGTCGATCCATTCACGGGGGTAAGATGACATGCACCACCGCCAGCCATTGCCCATCCTGTTGAGATATCCAACTCATGATAGGCCGATTTTCTTGATGTCGCATGCGTCCAACGATCGCTGAACGAAGTATAGGACCGCTACTCAATCAGCGAACGCCACCGAGTACTGATCCGCACGATCTACTCTTCATGAACTGTGGTGGAGACGGCGCTTGACGGCTTCAACGCTCGCAAGAAGGGGGCCACCCGGCTGTTGACGGTCGCCGCAGGAGTTTTTTTCTGGGGGTGCACGATCGACCCCTGGAACGGAATGTGTCGTTAAACATAGCAAACCTCGTGCCATAACAGTCGAGCCTGCCGGGCACCTGCGACTGCCCTCAACCGCTGGCTAAGGTTGTCAGCTCGGCTTCTGCCATACCTTCACATGGCGAACTTGAACCATCGCTGGAGACGGCGTTTGGGGTCCAGGCGGACCGGGCCACTTTCCCCCAACGGCGAGATTCACGATGAGATAATAATGGCATTTATCCATCGTCGGGTGCGCTGGAACGCTGCCAATCAATTTCCGATCGATAAAGAAATCGAATTTTTCAGGCGTCCAAAGGCAACCAAAGGAATGCCAATCTTGCGTGAGATCCAATCCTCGATCGGCGTAGTCTCCCATCCCGTCCATTGGCTTGTCAGGTGTGCCCGGAATGACGTTGTAATTGGATTTTCTCGGCTCATGGCTGATGTGCTCCATGATGTCGATTTCCGGCGAGTACGGCCATTCCTTTGGCAATAGCCAGAAGGCCGGCCACAAGGCCTGGCCCGCAGGAAGTTTTACCAGTGCCTCGGCATATCCGTAGCGATACCAAAACGAGTTTTGCGTCGTGATGACTCCGGAAATCCACGGATACGGGATCGACGTGTCCTTCTTGTCGTTATCGATCCGTCCAGGGAGTTTCGATAAAATGCTTTCTGGAGTTTGCTGGGCGACAATCGAGAGCACGCCGTCCGTTACGGAAAAAGGTGAAAGGCGTCCAATGCCCGGTCCCCAATCGTGTCGTGGATCGACGTACCATTGGTATTCACCAGGAAACGAACACCCTCTCAGATCCTTGTTGAACCGGTAGCGTGGGGTCCACTGCCCAAGGTCGGCCCATCTGGATCCGTGCGGCGGCAAATCCGATGAAGGCTGCAAGGCCGTGAAGTCAGACGTGAATGTCGGCAGATAGCCTTCAAGCGACAAATCCGGGCGCGCCGTGTCAGCGTTACCAGCTAGGGCTGGCGTTATCAATTTGATGGCTGGCAATGCACAAAATAGGCGTCGGCTGATCATTGCCATCGATGCTTTCCCTCGCGCGCCGTTTTGCTGGAATTTCGCAAGAACGGGCTTATATTCCGCCGATCAAACAAACAACGTGTGACCACTCGGTCTAGGTACTGAAAATATTTGCTAATGTCGCGGCGGCTTCCGAAACGCTAAATCGTTTCTCGCAAACGTCGAACGCTTTTTTTTGCCGCGCGTCGAGGTCTTGGACGTTATCAATGCCAGCGAGAATATCAGCCGCCAAGTCGATGAGGCTTGCGGATGAAAAACCTTTGCTTACGACCTCGGTTGGAAGGCCGGCCGCACCGGTCTGAAGGCTGAAAACGGGCAGCCTCATGAAGATGTAGTCGAGTGTTTTCATTTTCATCCCGCCACCGAGTTCCTCCGGGATGAGCCCGCCGCGTACATCTTGCGCAATCTCGCGGAAATCGTCGACGGCGCCCCAGAATTTTACAGCGGGGTAGGTTGTCTCCAAACTAGACTTCAATCGCTCTGGAATGGAGCCGACAATATCGATGCCAATTCCGGCAGCGATGAGACGCGTGCCCGCGACTTCGAGGAATCTGACGAGGTTGTTCTGCTTTGCGACCCAGTCGAACGAGCCGAGAAGTAAGACCCGACGGGATGTCTCGGTCGAAATTGTCCGAGCTCGAAGTTTCTCGCCCAAATACACAGGTGGCACGTGAAAGGCCGTCGCACCTCTGTCGCGAAATATCTCGGCGTCATCTTCGGTGATGCACAGGACCGCATCGGCAGCCTCGACGATTTTTGATTCTAGCCGGCCGTATTTTAGCGCGTCGACGACATAATGCGGCCGGAACATATTGCCCGACATGCCCATGGCAACTTCGCGACGGACATTGCGCTCCACATTATGAGCAACATAAGCGATTTTCCTCGCGTGCCGCCGGGCCAACTTTAGCGCTCCGCCCGAGCGTGCATGATCAAATACAATCCAGTCCCACGGACGCTCGAGAAGCTGAGCGAGTTCGCGCTTAAATCTGGGCGGATAGAGAGTGTAGGCATCTTTGGGGAGCGCAGACACGAGGCTTCCGACTGCGCTATTGGGCTCGGCGATGACGGGCCGCCAATCCACTGGCGCAACGCTCATCAATACATTTAATTTTGAGTCAGGACTGCGCGGCAGTCCAATGACGGTCACCGCAAGCTTGGCTGCATGTGCGGCCTTCAAAAGTCCGGCAGTGTAGAGGGCATCACCCGACCGAAGCGGGTGCGGCAAGCGTCCTGTTATCCAGAGCAAATTGCGCATGTCGTCCAGATCCGATGCTGATGTTAACGCGCGCACCCACGATGCTACAAGGCTGCTGACTGACGACGTAAGGTTTGGCTGCGGCCACGGCTGTAGCGAAGCCTTTGGAGAGACGGCGCTGGATTTCGATTTAACGAATTGGCGTGCTCGCTGTTCGCAAAGTTTCGGGTGCGCTCGCCGACGGTTTCATCAAGCTCGCGTACTCCTCGAAGATTTTCGTTCGGTTAAGTTTAGAACGTACATAATTTTTCGCATTGGCCCCCATGGCTCTAACGCGATCACGGTCATTGACGAGGCCTTCTATCGCGGCGAACACCGCGACCGGGTTGTTCGGTTCAACGCAAATGCCCGCGCCCGAGGTTTCCGCCAGCGCTGCCAACTCCGTATCGGCCTCCGCAATACAAATAAATGGCCGGCCGGCCGACAGGATTGAATAGACTTTCGACGGGATGGCATAATTGCCGATATTCGGAGCCTGCGGCACCAAATGCACATGAGCGGACTGGATCGTCGCAATCAGCTGGTCGTTGGGCACGAGTGGATGAAAAGTCGTGTTGCGCCATCCTTGCGCGACGATGGCACGTTCTAGACGCTGGCGCTCCGAGCCGTCGCCTCGCAGGTGCACCTCGACGTCGGGAAGTTTCGTCTGAAGCATCGCAAAAACAGGAAGCAGCTGATCGAGATTTTGCTTTTTGCCAAAATTTCCGCTGTAGGACACCGTGAATTTTGGGCCGGGTTCGACTTCGTCTTCCACGGGTTCATTACACCACAATGGCATAACCCGGATTGGGCGCGTGCATTTCAGACGGCGTAGTTCGTCTTGCATCCCTTGCGTAAGAACGACGAGTTCATCAGGGAGATTCAGTGCTGCCCCTTCGACGAGTTGAATGCCGCGCAGCGCTAAATGACTGCCAGCAATGCCGAGCGATCCGGCCAACCCGCTTTCGATATCGTGGACGACGCCGATCAGTCGCGCACCGGTGCGCGCTGCCAACAAGCGTGCGCCAAACAATGAAAGCGAGCTCGGTACGAAAGCGAAAATCGCGTCGGTGCCGGAAAAATCCTTGGCAAAAGCCAGGCGCAGGAGATTGGCCAGAAATCGCACGTCGTTCATGACGCGTGAAGCCATCCCCCCGCTGCCGCGGCTGCGCACTGTTGGCACACGCACGATCGCGACATCGCCAACCCGCTCGTTGTCTCGCGATCCATCCTGCCAATCCGTAAATTCGGCGGCGGATGGGTAGTGAGGACGAAACGCCACGGCCTTCACCTCGTGTCCTGCCTGAGCAAGCCAGACCGCCAAATCGGTACAATATGGCGCCGACCCAATTTTCTCAGGCCAGAAATTGGGAGACACGAAAACGATCTTTGCCATCTATCAACCCGTCATATCGCTCAGTCGTGGGGCCGTGATTATCTAACTACGTTTCGCATTTTCGATAATTCTGGAGACATCGCGCGGTTTTTTGTCAGTCGAAGTTTTGACAGTGATTGATCGAACGTCGGTCAAGAGCCTCGGCAAAGTCATGGCAAATTTTGCGCTGATCGGCGTGACATTTCGACCTGTGCAGATCAGCGCGTCATCATGTCTTGGCAGCATTTTAGATCAACGACCTAACCAAGACGTTGCAGTTGGTGAATGAGATAAGCGTGATCTGCAACCCTGACGCCAGAGACTAAAACATTTCGTTGTCCGGCTGTCGGTCAGCGTGAAACTCTTTCACCGCGTCATGAGTGCCACCAATTCCCGATTTGGCACATGCAGGTCATATCCGAGGCATTTGGTTTTTCATGTCACTCGTATCGGGCCCTGCGTGATGCGCTAACGAGCCACGGCGCCGCGCCCGTCGCGTCAGTTGTAAACTAGGTAACGGGAATGCAATTGTCTGCTGCGATGGTTCGCTGTTACTACGTCACTCAAGAATTTCACGCGGGAACTTGTGATGCAAAAACGAGCTTTAATTACGGGCGTGACCGGGCAGGATGGCGCTTATCTAGCCGAATTGCTGCTTGCGAAGGGCTATGAGGTCCACGGCATCAAGCGCCGCTCTTCGTCGTTCAATACCGGCCGGGTCGATCACATCTACCGCGACCCGCATGAGGAGGACGTCAACTTCTTCCTGCACTACGGCGACATGACGGATTCGACCAACCTCATTCGCCTCGTCCAGCAGATACGCCCGCAAGAGATCTACAACCTGGCGGCTCAAAGCCACGTCGCAGTCTCGTTCGAGAGCCCCGAATATACTGCGAACGCCGATGCCATCGGGGTGTTGCGCCTTTTGGAAGCCATGCGCATTCTGGGTATCGAAAAAGAAACGAAGTTTTATCAGGCGTCGACATCCGAGCTTTACGGACTGGTTCAAGAAGTTCCGCAGCGGGAAACGACGCCGTTTTATCCGCGTTCGCCGTACGCCGTGGCCAAACTCTACGGCTATTGGATTACTGTGAATTACCGCGAGGCTTACAATATCCATGCCTCAAACGGCATTCTCTTCAATCATGAAAGTGCGATCCGCGGCGAGACATTTGTCACGCGCAAAATTACCCGCGGTGTCGCGCGTATTGAAAGCGGACTAGACACCTGCATCCATCTCGGAAATCTCGACACAAAACGCGACTGGGGTCACGCGCGTGATTACGTCGAGGGCATGTGGCTCATCCTGCAGCAGCCCGAGCCCGATGATTACGTATTGGCAACGGGCGAAACGCGATCCGTGCGAGAATTCGTCGAGACCGCATTCTCGCATGTCGGCCGTCACATCGAATGGCAGGGCAAGGGCGCGCAAGAAACCGGCGTCGATGCAAAGTCCGGCCAGACGCTTGTGCGCGTCAACGCTCGGTATTTCCGCCCGACCGAGGTTGACCTGCTGATTGGCGATGCAAGCAAGGCGCGACAGAAGCTCGGCTGGACTCCAAAAACGTCGTTCGACAGTCTCATCAGAGAGATGATCGAGAGCGACCTGACCGAAGCGCGACGTGAGGCGAGCCATGGCCGATAGTCGTTATTCGCTGGCTGGAAAGCGCGTGTTTGTTGCAGGCCACCGCGGCATGGTTGGTGGCGCGCTCGTGCGCCGGCTGGCCGCTGAGGAATGCGAACTTCAAACGGTGTCGCGGGATTTGGTCGACTTGCGATCGCAGTCTCAGGTCGACAGCTGGATGGCGGCCAACCGCCCACAAGCCGTATTCTTGCCGGCCGCCAAAGTCGGCGGCATCGTGGCCAACAACACGCTGCGCGCCGAGTTCCTTTACGACAATCTGGCGATCGTTCTCAACGTCATTCACGCCGCGCATATCCATGGCGTCGAGAAATTGATGTTTTTCGGATCGACGTGCATCTACCCGCGCCTAGCACCACAGCCGATGAACGAAGATACACTGCTCACCGGAGCGCTTGAGCCGACAAACGAACCGTATGCTATCGCCAAGATTGCAGGCATCAAACTGGTCGAGACCTACCGCGATCAATACGCCAACGACTTCATCTCGGTGATGCCGACCAACCTCTATGGCCGCGGTGACAGCTATCATCCAGAACACAGCCACGTGGTTGCGGCACTCATTCGCCGCTTTGCCGAAGCGAAAGCTGCCAACGTTCCGGAAGTTGTCGTTTGGGGAACCGGTAAGCCGAAACGCGAATTTTTGTTCGTTGACGACCTCGCCGACGCTTGCATTTTTCTTATGAAAACCTATTCGGATCGCGAAATCGTCAACATCGGAACGGGCGAGGATATCGCGATTGCTGATTTTGCGAAGGTGGTGGCCGGCGTTGTCGGCTACGAAGGGGGCATCGTCTACGATACGTCACGGCCGGATGGCACGCCGAGAAAGCTCGTCGACGTTTCAAAATTGTCGGCCCTCGGGTGGCGCGCGAAGACGCGTCTCGAAGACGGGCTGAGTGTCGCGTATCAAGACTTTCGTTCCGGCGGCGGCAAGTCGGCTTAGGTTTCGATACGCGGCGTTTATGTCCCGCAAGACCGTGAAGTGACCCATGCGGCAGGCCCGCTTATGATTGATCGAAGCACCAACGGTTCGCCCATCGAATTTGCTGGCGATCGGCAGGGCGTTCCGGGAACGCTTTTTTTTCTGAGCACTCTGGGGCAAAGGCTCGGTATTTGGATTTCGGGTTTTCCATTTCCAATCGTACTGCTGATGGCTCCGCTGGTGATTGTTGCCGGCGTTGTCCGCAACAAGCTGCGCTTCTCGATTGCCCGTGGCACATGTTTTTTGGCGTTGCTGATCGTCGTTGCGATCAGCTTTGTTTTCGCGCAAAGCGAATGGTCTTCGGCCCAGTCCGCACTGCTGTTTGTGGCCATGTATGCGCCGTGGGCATTTTTCGCACCTGTTTCCGACGCAAATTATAAAAAATACGTCGGCCGTGTGGCGTTGTGGACCAGCGTGATGGGCGTTTTGGCGGCGGTTCAGTTTTTCGGCCAGTACGCGATCAAAAGCGAATTGTGGTTTTCGTGGCGATCCATCATCCCGGCAATGTTTCTCATCGAATACAATACGCTCAACGAGGTTTCCTACGGCTCTGCGGTCTACAAAGGTAATGGCTTCTTTCTGCTGGAGCCCTCGGTCCTCTCGGGGATCATAGCCCGCGTCTTTCTGTTGACAGTGCTGGTGCTCCAGGACGTGCGGTTTGCCATTCCATTTTCGATCGGGCTGCTCTTTGCGCTGTCGGGAACGGGCGTGGTGTTCACGCTGATCTTTACGGTGCCGATCCTGTTGCTACGATTGGCTCAAAGGTTTTCCGTGGGTGCAACGAGCGCTTTCGTTGCCGTCGCGCTCCTTGTTGTGGCAGCGCTCTGGTTTGGAACGTTTATCGGAGATTATGCTTCCGGCAGATTGGGCGAATTCACCGACCCCCGATCCAGCGGCTATGCGCGCTTCACAGGCACGCTCAACGTGTTTGAGCAGTACCTCACCAACGATTTGAAAAATTTCCTCATCGGATATGGGCCGGGAACGTTCAAACAAGTGACGCAGGCAATTTCCAGTTCCGAAGAAGTATTCGGGTCTGGGTGGATTAAACTCTTTATCGAGTATGGCCTGCTCGGGCTATCGGCGTTTACCGTCTTCTTTCTGTACTGCGTTTACTCATCGACGCGATCGTTGCTTTTGTCGGTTGCTTTACTCTTTCAGTATCTCATCCTCGACGGAGCCGTGTTGGTGCCCCAACTGGTGTTCGTCTGTTACGCGATCTTCGTGCTGCCGGTGACTGTCGGGGCGCGACGGGATGCGCCAACAAACGACCATCCAACGTGAGTTGCGGCGCAACGGCCAGCAACACCTGTCTGACGCGCGCTGCGCCAGAAATTCGGTGAGCTGGCTGCTGCAGCCTGAACATTATTATTTCTGATCTGAGGAATGTAAGCGTGAAATTTCTGGTGACTGGTGGGGCTGGCTATATCGGGTCGATCCTCGTGCCAACAATTCTGGAGCAAGGCCACAGCGTGACCGTGCTCGACACATTTGCCGAGGGCACCCCGCAGCTCGCGGCCTGCTGCCGGTATCCTGGTTTCGAAACTGTCCGCGGCGATGCCCGTGACCCACAAATTCTTGATGCGTTGGTCAAGACGGCCGACGTTATTATTCCACTCGCTGCTCTCGTCGGCGCGCCGCTGTGCAAGCAGGACCCGATCGCGGCGACGACCATCAATCGCGATGCGGTCATCGCGCTGGTCGAGCGAACGTCGCCTGATCAGATGCTCATCTATCCGACCACGAATTCAGGATACGGCGTCGGTGAGAAGGATAAATTCTGCACCGAAGAAACTCCGTTGCGTCCGATCTCACTCTATGGGCGCACGAAGGTTGAGGCGGAAGAGGCCGTGCTGGCAAATGGCAACGGAGCCACGCTGAGACTTGCGACGGTCTTTGGCATGTCGCCGCGCATGCGTCTTGATTTGCTCGTCAACGATTTCACATGGCGGGCGACGACCGACAGAGCCTTGGTCATTTTTGAAGGCCACTTCAAGCGCAATTTCATTCACATACGTGACGTTGCCAAAGCCTTCTTGCATGTCACGGATCAATTCTCTGCTATGCGAGGGCAAGCATACAATGTTGGCTTGTCGTCGGCCAATCTCTCGAAAATCGAATTGTGCGCGCAGATCAAAAAGCATCTGCCCGACTTCGCCTATCTTGAAGCCCCCATCGGTGAAGATCCCGACAAGCGCGATTACATCGTTTCGAATGAAAAGCTCGAAAAAACCGGATGGACGCCCAATTGGTCTCTGGACGACGGCATCGTCGAGCTGATGCGCGGCTACAGAATGTTGAGAAGCTCTCGCTATTCGAACGTTTGAGGCAATTGGTTACGATGCGACCGTGACGTCGGATGACAATCGCGGTGCCGTGCGGTGATGAGTGAGGACGCGATCGAGACCATGCGCGTGAAGCAGGCTCTGTTTCTTGTCGGAGGCAAAGGCACACGGCTCGGGTCATTGACCACTGCCACGCCGAAGCCACTGCTCGAGATAGCGCCAAACGTCACATTTCTTGACGTTCTCATCGAGCAGTTTTCGCGCCATGGCTTCAGCGATATCATTTTACTGGCGGGGCATATGGCGGAGCAATTTCAGTCCCGCTACCATTTACGCCAACGTGGCGGCGCAACGATCACCGTCGTCTGCGAACCAGAGCCTGCTGGCACAGGTGGGGCGCTTCACGCCGCGCGCAATCATCTTGATGAGTGGTTCGTCATGGCGAATGGCGACTCGTATTTTGACATCAATCTGCGATCTCTCACCAAGCCGGCGGCTGCGGGAACCGTCGGACGGCTGGCGCTGCGACAGGAAAAAAACGCCGCGCGATTTGGCACCGTCGAGGTTCAAGGTCAACGCGTGACGGCCTTTCGTGAGAAGCAGGCGGGCCTTGAAGGCGGCCGCCTGATCAATGCAGGTGTCTATCTTTTGAACCGGGGCGTCGTCGACGCCGTGTCGCAGGTTTGCTCGCTCGAACGCGATGTTTTTCCAGGCTTGGCGCGCGCGGGACAATTGGAAGGGCGCGTCTTCGATGGCTACTTTCTAGACATGGGTTTGCCCGACACCTATCAGCTCGCCAAGCGGGACATGCCGGGGCGGCGGCAACGGCCCGTTGCATTTTTCGATCGTGACGGCGTCCTGAATGCAGACCACGGCTATACGCACCGCGTCGCGGATCTCAAATGGATCAACGGGGCCCGCGAAGCTATCTTATTGCTCAACGAGGCCGGCTATTTGGTGATCGTTGTGACTAACCAGGGCGGGATCGGTCTCGGTCTCTACGGCCTTGCGGCCATGCAGGCGTTTCACGAACGCATGCAGAATGATCTTGCAGCTATCGGAGCGCACATCGATGCCTTTTACCATTGTCCCCATCACCCTGATGCGACCACGGCCAACTATCGCCACGCCGATCATCCGGACCGAAAGCCGAACCCGGGAATGATCTTGCGAGCTCTTGAAGAGTGGCCCGTCCGGCATGCGGGAAGTTTTCTGGTCGGCGACCGCGATAGCGACGTGACAGCCGCCACGCGTGCCGGAATTCCAGGATACTTGTTTGACGGCGTGGATGTTTTCCAGACGGTTTCGCGCATCCTGCAGGATCAAAAGCGATGACGTTGAATGCCTTCGACCGTGCGCATTTCTGGCTGTTCGAGCAGGCTTTTCCGTTCTGGTCGGCGCATGGAATGGATCGTGCGCATGGTGGGTATGTCGAGCAGCTTCGGCTTGATGCCACCAATGCGGACGTCGATTTCAAGCGCGTCAGAGTCATCGCGCGCCAAGTTTATAGTTTCAGTCACGCAGCTATACTTGGGTTCGCGAACGGAGCGGAGCCCGCGCGACAGGGCTTTGAGTATCTCACAAAATTTGCGTGGCTTGGTCCGCACAAAGGCTGGGCGCGTCAGCTTTGGCGCGATGGCCAAGTTAAAGATCCGACATCCGATCTCTACGACTTGGCTTTCGTGTTGTTCGCCTGCGGCTGGTATCAACGGCTGTCGGGCGATGCGATCGCTGGCCAATGGGCGTTGCGCACCTTGGATTTCATTGAGAGCCACATGCGTTTTGAGGACGATGTCGGCTTCAAGCACGAACAGCCGGCTCAGGCGCCGCGTCTGCAGAACCCGCACATGCATCTCCTCGAAGCCGCCTTGGTCAACTTCGAAGTCTCCGGCAACCAGCGGTTTTTGAAACTGGCCGACGAGATTGTCGGGCTTTTCGCGTCGCGTTTTTTTGATCCCGCGACACGAACGCTCGGCGAGTACTACGACGATCATTGGCGAAGGGCGACAGGCGAGCTAGGACGCAGCATCGAGCCTGGGCATCATTTCGAATGGGCCTGGATCTTGGCGGCCTATCAACGCCTATCGGGGAATGTCGTCGCCCGCGACATCGAACAGTTGGTTGCGTTCGCAGAAGCTCACGGCGTTGATCGAAGCACCGGGAATGTTTTCAACACTGTGCGCGACGATGGAACGATCATCGACGGGAATTGCCGGGTGTGGCCGAACACCGAGCGGCTGCAGGCAGCAGTCGCCATGTTCGAGGTTTTTTATGTCGATCCTCGTCCTATCTTCGACCAGTCGACTAGATTTATTTTCGATCGGTTTTTGACGCCGGCGCCGGCGGGTACCTGGATCGATCGCACAGAGCGCGACGGCCAGCCGTCGATCAACCAGATTCCAACATCGACGCTTTATCACCTCGTCATTGCTTTCTCGGAGATGCTGAGAGTGCGCGGCGAGGTCGAGCGCAAATTCGGGCCAATGCCGGAAAGCAAGGTGCCAAGCAAGGCGGCGACGCACTTGTTTTAGAAAGGTCGCCGGCCTGTTCTTTCACTTGCGCCGGCGAACGGCGCGCGGCGCACTACGTCTTAGCTTTTCTGAATTGGTACTGCAGAAAGGCCTGCCCAGCCGCCAGTAGAAGTCCCATGAACAAACCCAAGGCCAAAACGAGCATCGGCTTTGGTGAACGCGGCGTCATGAGGGAGCTTGCGCGCGTGATGACGCGGGCGTTCGACATCGGGAACGATTGTCGCTGCAGACTTTCGGTGTACCCCTGCAGATAACTCTCGTAGATCTTGCGATAAATCTGCGACGTCGTTTCGAGTTCCTCGAGCGTGGTATTTGGCGCGGGAGCTGCAACTTTCCCGGCAGGCGGATTGAGTTTCGCCACCGCGTCGCCTTCGGCAACTGCGTCGTCGGTCGATTTGTCAACGATGCGATAATCTCTCTTGGCCTTGAAGCGCTGAACTTCAAGCGCGGCGAAGTTCATTTTCCGGCGCAGCTCATCGATGCGCAACTCCAGCCATTGGCTGCCGGCCCGCATCATGTCCGCGCGTGTTTCGACTTGATCGGTGATGAACACGTCGGCGAAAGCATTGGCGATGCGAGCGGCCTTTTCAGCATCCGTCGACCGGTAGTTGATATCGATGGCGAACGACAGTCCGGCTCGCTGGACGTAGAGATTCCGGCGCAGGTTCGAAATCGCGGCCCGCAGCCGCTCTGGATCTGCGTCGAGCGCCGTGACGTCGGCAACTGGCGTGCTGGCGAAGCTCCCAACGAGTTCTTCGTCATTCAAGAGACTCAGCTTTTTGGTCACGCTTCGCAGGATCGTCTCGGAGGAGATCACGGCGATCTGGCTCTCCATATAGGGACTGTCGAATGTGGCGGCCGCCAATTCGGACGTGTCGCGAAGGGGCTGCGGAACGCGCGCGTCCAGAATGATCGTTGACCGAGCGGTGTACGTGGACGAGGCAACGAGCAGGTAGAAAATTGCGAGGATGACGGGCAAGGCGGCCGATGCAGCAATCGGCACCCGGCACGCCCACAAAATCTTTGCTATCTGGCGAAGCGCGTCGAAATCGGGAAGGGAACTGGGCATCCCCGACGGCTGCTCATTTGCGCCATCGCTGGGTTGAGAACGATGCAAATTCGAACCTGTGCTGACAACGAAAGAGGATTGCGCGCCAGCCTCGGCGCCCGCGATCACGATAGCATGCTGCATGTGCGTTGGCAGCCACTGTGCGGCGCTAGTGTTAACCGTTTACTGCGGGCGAACGTTCACGGCCGACGATTAAGAGGTTTCGCTCGTGCGCAACACCGCCGGGATGGTTTTGAACATGAGCGCAATGTCGTGCGCGAGCGACCAGTTGCGCACGTAGAGGGTGTCCATCGCAATTCGCGAATTGTAGCTCGTCGAGCTGCGGCCGCTGACTTGCCACTGGCCGGTGAGGCCAGGCCTGGCCCGGAGATAATGGCGCGATTGGCGACCATATCTCGCTAATTCCGTCGCGTGCACGGGACGCGGCCCAACACAGCTCATGTCGCCGCGTAGGACGTTCAAAAGCTGTGGCAATTCATCGATACTGGTCCGCCGCAGAAGGTTGCCGAGTGCCGTGACGCGAGGATCGTTTTTAAGTTTTTGCGTTTCCTGCCATTCCAGAAATGCAGCAGGATTTTCAGACAAATGCCTTCGCAGAACGGCGTCCCCGTCGCAAACCATCGTCCGGAATTTCAAACAGCGAAATGGCCGGCCGTCATAGCCAATGCGCCAATGCGAAAAAATAACGGGATTTCCCATTTTGATACGAATGAGAATTGCAACCGAAATCATAATCGGAGATAGCAGGAATAGCGCTATTGCCGAGATTCCAATATCCATCGCTCTTTTTGCGGCACCACCGAGTGCGGCTTCAGGCGAATGTGACAGCGCGCGTTCGACCCGGTCTGAGAGATTCCTTAAGGCGTCGAAGAGATAAGATGCCCTGGAACTTTCGGCACGCCGTCGCAAGTTCGCTCGACCTGCTGCTTCTGGGTGGAGAGGTCCACCCGTGATCAAATCGGTCATGATACCCGCCAACCCCAACTGCGTGCGCGCGGTTTAACATCAGATCAAACCATTGCAGTGCAATATCAGCGATGACCGATCAAATGGGCAAGAGCAGCGATCGGTGTAGTCAGCGGTAGCCGGACCGCGCAATTAGTCGTCGTGGTTTGCGAGCCATTACCGAAAAGGCGTAGTGGTCACCGTTTCGAGCGCCGGCGTGGTGGCGTCGAAATATCGCCGTCAGCACACACATGTTTCGGCGCGAACTTATTTCGCCAAAGGTTGCGACATGATTGCGCGGCTATCAATCACAATTTGACCGGCGACGATCGAACAACGTGATCATCGACGCGTGTTTCACAGGATTTTGGGCTGTCAAATCGCCCCGGAACGCACAAGCGCCGGCCGAAAAAATTTGCTGGCGCGATCGAATCCCGCGCATTCAACGGCAATAGGCACCGAGGTAAAAGCGCCTAATTGCGATGTAATACAAATATGCGCACTGTGTGCATTAATTACGCGCTCTTATGCGCGCCTTGCAGCATCTGATTGGCAATGTAGGCAACTTGTGTCCGATTTCGCGCATGCAGCTTTTTCATGATGTTACGCACGTGGACCTTCACCGTGCTCTCGCACATGCTGA
Source organism: Hyphomicrobium sp. (assembly GCA_019748215.1). Classification (GTDB taxonomy): domain Bacteria; phylum Pseudomonadota; class Alphaproteobacteria; order Rhizobiales; family Hyphomicrobiaceae; genus Hyphomicrobium_B. The sequence goes on along the minus strand of JAIEPV010000070.1, from coordinate 3,445 downwards.
GATCGTACGCGATTGCCTTGTTCGATTTCCCTTTGCGCATGAATTCGAGAACGTCGAGCTGTTTCGCGGTCAGCAAATCCAGATCGCTCGCAGGTTCAGCGTCAAAGCTTGCCGTCCGTTTGACGTTCAAGAGGCAACTGGCTGGCGCGTACGTACCGCCCGCGCCGACCAGCGCGAACACCTGAACAGCGACGGACAGATCAAGACTGGTGGGCAGATACCCGGGTACGCCTTTCGACAGGATGCTAACGACAAAATCGGGATCTTCGCTGTCGCCGACAACCACAATGGGTGCCCGTCGATCAATTTCGGAAATAAGCACATCGACATGTTTCATGTCTGATGTTTGCGACCCGTCGGGCAAGCAGATGAGAAACAAGGCGACATCTTCTGGCGTAAACCGGCCGACCGCCTGAGACACGTCCGCGATAGCGACGACGCTGCAATTCATCCCTTCGACGAGCGCTTTGCTCAAGCAATCGCGCATCAATCGCGATGGATGGATCAGAACGACCGTTCGCACCGGATGGGCGGCGTCCGCTGACGGCTGCTCGGCCGAGGGTGGCGCAAATGTGAGTGAAGCGGTGGATTTGCCGCGTGCCGCCTGAGCCCTGCTCGGTAAGTCGCTGGCAGTCACGCTGAGTAAATTGGGGGCGGAGTTACTCATCGACTGTTCAATTTCTACGCCAATTAGGCGTGGTGTACCAAAACGCTAGCGCAGATGCCTCGAACGATTGATTACTAAGTTTAACTACTACAAACGGCTCAGCGTCGCAATCGCTCGTATCAGAATTTGTAAAACGCTCAGAGACGTGTTGTTGCTCTGCAGCAAGAATGGCATAATCACGAAAAAAACTACAAAACGATGTTCAATAACCATCTGAAAAAGCGCTAAAATTACGACCTGGAATGGACTTCCTGAATGAAGTTCACACCAAGATTTACGTTGCGGCTTTTGCCCCTGCCACGTCGATCTTGGCTCGGTCGCGTGCCTTTTTTATGCGATGCAATATGGCCATGATGTCAGGCCCAAAGTGCTGTTTCGGGCAGCGCTGCTGGCGCAGTTTCCGCCGATAAAATTGCTGCAAAAAGACCCGTAATTCTATGAAAATAAACAATTTTACGTGGGCCGAGCGGCGCGGCGGCTGGCGTCGTGCCGGGTGGTGATCGGTGTGCTGCGCCCATTGTCGATCAAACCGGTTTGGCTACTTGACTTCGAATGCGAGTTAATTTTCAAAAAAACTTAGTCGAGTGCGACTGGGCCCGCGGCCACAGTTGATGAAGCGGACAACGCATTCGTGAGCAACTTTTGGCGCGCTTACGACCGGGACTGGCGGCTTCGAAGACCGGTTGAAATTTGTCACGCTCTTTGATCCACCATCGCCACGCCGACGCATAAATCCTTGCTGCGGCCAAACGTCCGCGCGCGGCACGATGAGCGGGCTCGATGCGCTGGCTGTCGCTGGCAAGTTCCTGGCGCCGACAAGCGCGTCAACTATGCGGGCTTTTCGTTGCGGCGGGCGGCGATGAAACGGTTACCATTGATCAGACCCGCACTTGCTCTCGCCCTCACAGACGACACGCTGCAACAGCATTCGCGCCGGCCGGCATTTCTCGATGACATCACGTGCGCCTGATATTGAAACAATCGTCGTCGGCGGCGGCGTTGTCGGCATGGCGATTGCGGTGGCCTGCGCCAAAGCGGGCCAGAGCACGGCCGTGATCGAACGCAACTCCGGCTGCGGGCAGGAAATCACGTCGCGATCGAGCGAAGTCATTCACGCCGGGCTTTATTACCCAGCCGGCTCGCTGAAGGCATCGCACTGCGTCGCCGGCAAATCCCGTCTCTATCAATTTGCGAGCGAGAATGGCGTCGCAGTCCAGCGGCTCGGAAAACTCATCGTTGCGACAACACCTTCGGAAATTCCGGCGCTCGCGGACATTGCAGCTAAAGCCAAAGGCAACGGCGTAGATGACCTGCTGGTCCTTTCGCCAGAGCAGGTTCACGCTCTCGAGCCGGAACTCGCATGTGTCGGCGGACTATTTTCGCCGTCGACCGGCATCATCGATAGTCACGGGCTAGTGCAATCGCTGGAAGGGCACTTGAGCGCCAGCGCCGGTTCGGTGATCTTTAAAACGTCCGTCACCGCTGTCACATGGCACCGCGACAGCCACTTCGAACTCGACGTCGTGACGTCGGGCACGCGTGCGAAGGTTTCCGCGCGTAACTTGATCGTCGCTGCCGGTTTGGGAATGGCCGAATTGCGATCAGTCCTGCCGCATGCGCCGGGATATGTGGCGCCGAACATTCATTTCGCCAAAGGTCACTATTTTACGTACCAGCGCCGCACGCCATTTCGGCATTTGGTCTATCCCGTACCTGTCGCCGGTGGGCTTGGCATTCACTTGACACTTGATTTGCAAGGTCAAGCGCGCTTTGGCCCGGATGTGGCCTGGACCGACACCATTGACTATGGCTTCGACGATAAAGACGGCGCGCGGCAGGCCGAATTTGAACGTGCCGTACGAACGTATTGGCCCGGTGTTTCCGCCTCATCACTGGTGCAAGGCTATGTTGGAATACGTCCGAAGACGTCCAGAGCAGGTGAGCCGGCGCGCGATTTCGAAATTCATGGACCTCGGCAGCACGGCATTCCGCGAATGGTCGCGCTGTATGGCATCGAAAGTCCAGGCCTCACGGCTTGCCTGTCGCTCGCCGATCATTGTTGCAGAATGATTGCGTAAGCGCGACGTGCAGCATCCAGCGCGCGCTCGATCATGCCGTATTCGGCGGCCAAGAAAAGGGTTGAGGCGACAGGAGGCGATGCAAGCCATCACAAGAGCGATGGGAAGTTGGCGGCATGGGGCCACAAAAATTGGTGCCGACTGCAGGATTTGAACCTGCGACCCCCTGATTACAAATCAGGTGCACTACCACTGTGCTAAGTCGGCGGATATCGCGCGGAAGAACAACGGCAGTGATGACGTTGCTGCGGCTCGCAATAGCGCCGCTTATAGCGTGATTGCTCAGCGATAACCAGTCCTGAGGTCGCCTCGCCGGGCATAGAGATTTAGGCCGGCGACGCCGCCGCTGCGGCCAAAAGTCCGCAGCCTACCTCGTCACTTGGTCGCATCGTCCTTGCAATCTGCGCCGCGATGGCATCAGCGCGTGCGGCGGCTTTGTTTGATCACGGCGTATGACGCGCGCGTGCGAAAGCCATTCCCAGCGGCTTGATCGCGTCACGGACCGCAACCGTCTGAGCATCTGGCAGTCTGACCTCGGCCGTGGCGCCCGGCGCCGGGTGCAACGATGGATCAATCCTCAACAGGGCGTCATTGGCGACATCGATGGTGATCGCGCCGGTGCCCGGCGCATTACTCGAGGCATCGCCGGGATCAATGCCTCGAACGCGCCCTTCGACCTCAATGGTGGATGGCGTAGCAT
>JAIEPV010000022.1 GCA_019748215.1 Hyphomicrobium sp. | reverse complement strand
GTGGCGTGGTCGGAACCGACCTTCGGTATCGAGAGATAGAGCGCAACGGCCGACAGCAGCGCCGTCACCTGGATCGTCACAATGGCTTCGAAGTGCTCGCGCGGAATGAAGATCGAAAGATAAGCAACGATGAGAATGAAGATCAGCGGCACGACGACCCTGAGGTAATAATCCGTCGTTTCGCGCTTCATCACCCAGGAAAAGTTCATCTTGTAGAACGGCACGATGCTGCGCTGTTCGGTTCGCGCATCGGAGATCGGAATGTAATCCTCGTCGTAGCCGACGTAGTGATCGAGCGTCGTCCAGCCGTCGGCATCAATGACGCGATCGCGCAGGCCTTCGAACGGCGGCTGAATGATGAAGGCCGTATCACCGCTTTTCGGCTTAAGCTGGATCGTGAACAATTGCGTATCGAACGGATAAGCGCTGAGATCGGGGTTCAGCATGAACTTGCCGATCACTTTCGTCAGCCGAACGCCTTCCGGGTAGACGCCGCTGGGACTGCCGTCATGCAGTTGCGTAACCGACAGTTTGCTGTCCGACTGGTCGGTATCCATGAACGCGTTACCAAACTCGATGTTCGACAGCGAGAACGTGTCACTGCTCCGCATCGACATGTAAAATTCGGCGAAAAAGCTCTTTTCCTCGTCGTTGACCCGAAACACGCGCGTGACATCGATATCCATGTAAATCGTTTGGATCGGGCGCAGCGTGTCATTACGCAACCGCGCATACTGCGTTGATGCCAACTGCACATGCTTGGCACCACGGGTGCGCGTGATGATGGACGGCGTTCGGCTGGCGCCCCGGCTCGATGCGCGAAACGTCCAATTATCGACAGCGCCGCGATAGGCGCCAACACCGGTGACGTAGTCGGTCGCGAGTGCCTCAATGATCTGGCTGCGCAACACCTGCAGGCTCTGGTCAGAAAATTTTGCTTTAGCAATTTCGCCGATCAGACCAACCATGTCGGCATATTGCGAGCCCCGTCCGATGGCCCGCAGATTGGGGCCCGAAAAAATCGTGGAGCCGTCAGCCTCGGTATTGGGTTTGCACGTCCCTGCTTTCCAACCGGCGGCGGCCAGATTTGGCGTGTCCTCGAACAGCCAGGTGTCGGTCGGCGCCTTCAAGATCTGTTCGCGCAGCCGGTTGTTGTAGACTTCGGGTAGCGTGTCCCACACCAATTGGTAGAGGTCATTGCCGTATGCAGCTGCCTCAGGTGCGCGCAAGGTCGCATCGCTGCCGATGACAAACATCATCGGCACTGTCAGTCCGGCGGCAGTGACTTCTTTGAGAAATTGCCGGCCGGCCTCGGTGCTGAGTGCCACGATTATGATATCGGCGCCGCGCAGTTTGATATCTTCGATGGCCGGCGACGATTGGTCGACCGACATCAGCCGATCTTTGATGTCCAAGCGATGCGCCGTGATCAACGGGGGCACGCCGCTGAGACCGGCCATGCTGGCAATGAGTGCATCGATGCTGATGTTGTCGCTCATGCCGACGAACGCCGGCTTCTGGAACTTACCGTCCTGCAGAAACCGGCCGAGAACCGGGACGCGCTCGTCTTCTTGCGAAGGCCGCATGGTGAAAACATTTGGATAAGGCTCGTAGATACTGGACACGCTGATATCGCTAAGAAACGGAATGTTGCTCGAGCCGATGTCTTTGCCAAGCGCGTCGAACACGGCCTTAGAGCGCGCACTTCCCGACAGGCCAACCATGGCGAGCGTGGATGGATCAGCGAGCGCCTTGCGTACGTTGGCGATAGCAAGGTCAGGTTTACCGAGGTCGTCATACATAACGACGTTGAGAGTTTGACCTTTGTAGTCGGCCAGTCGGTTGATCTCGGCCGCACGCTGCCGAACGAAATGTTCGATCGCTTTCGCCGAGCCAGTGAACGTGCAGCCGTCAGTTGGCAGCGTCGAATAAAATACAGCAACGGTGTGTTTCACGCTGGCCGCTTCGGCGTCATCGGCGCGCGCATAATTGATGGCCGGCATAAGCGCGATCAGCGTCAAAACCGCCGCAACCCATCTGGCCCAGCGTCCGCGCCAAGCGCCGCAATCGCGTTCAACCATGCTTTTCCCAACTCCTGTCTCACCAATTTACAAGTTTCGCAGGTCGGGTGCTGGGGTGCGAGTGGCAGTCTGGCAACGTCACACTGCGACGAATGTGCAGCGGCGCTATTCGCGCGTAAGCCCTTTTGCTGCAAGTTCTTCCAGGTAAGCACTCCAGCGTTGATCTTTTTCACGGCCGAGCAGGTGCAAATAGCCCCAAGTGAACAGACCCGTATTGTGGCCGTCATCGAAGCCGATGCGAGTGGCATAATTGCCAACCGGTTTCAGGTCGCGGATTTTGACGGCCTTCTTGCGCGGCACGGTGATGCGCTGGTCGGCCGAATGGCCTTGCACCTCAGCGGACGGGCTCATGACGCGCAGCATTTCAGCTGAGAACTCGAATGTACGGCCATCGGGAAATGCCGCTTTCAGCATCGTGCCATCATTGATGATTTCGAGAAGTGGCGGCGGCGTGAGCGTACCCTTGGCGCGCTCAACCTCGGTCCAGACTTTCGCTGCGAGTTCGCGGAAAAGCCCGGCATGCACATTGTCGGGCAGCGTGATGGTGATCGGCTGTCCGCTGTCCGAGCGCTCGCGGATGTCCATGTGTAAAGGGATCTCGCCAAGAAATGGCACACTGAGCTTTGCGGCTTCATCACGCGCGCCGCCATGGCCGAAAATATCCGATCGCTCGCCACAGCTGGGGCACAGGAAGTAGCTCATGTTCTCGACGATGCCGAGGATCGGCACTTCGACGCGCTGAAACATGCCAATGCCCTTGCGCGCATCGATCAAGGCCAGATCCTGCGGCGTCGAAACGATGACCGCGCCGGACAGCGGCACATTCTGCGATATCGACAATTGGATGTCGCCGGTGCCGGGCGGCATATCGACGACGAGAACGTCGAGGTCGCCGCTCAATCCGGCCCAATCGGTTTCGCGCAACATCTGCCCAAGCGCGGAGACCACCATCGGCCCGCGCCACACGACCGGAGTTCCTTCGTCGACGAGAAATCCCATCGACATGACCTTCAGGCCCCACCCTTCCATCGGCTTGATAACCTTGCCGTTGGCGACTTGCGGTTTGCCTGTAATACCGAGCAGCCGCGGCTGCGATGGGCCATAGATGTCCGCGTCGACAATGCCGACTTTCAAGCCGATGGCTTGCAGTCCGAGCGCCAGATTTACGGCAACTGTCGATTTGCCGACGCCGCCCTTGCCGGACGCCACTGCGATGATGTGTTTGACGCCCGGAATGCGTTGCATTTGCCGCTCGGCGCCCGACGCGGCGGCGGCCTGACGGGGCCCGGCTCCATCCCCTGCGGCACCCTTGGCGCGCGCTTCTTGAACGCGGGTGTGTTCAGAGACTTTAGAACTGGACGCTGGTGCCGCGACCGGTGTGGTCGGGCGCATGGGCGGCGGGGCCGGTGCGCGTTGAAGCCCGCCGACGGTTTCAGCGGTAAGCACAGCGGTGACACCGGCGACGCCCGGCACATCGGACGCGACCTTTTCAGCCGCTTGACGCAACTGCTCGAGTTCTTCAGCACGGCTCGCTGGCACGCTAATTGAGAAATAGACCCTATTGTCCTTGACGATAATTTCAGAGACGAGGCCAAGATCGACAATGTTGCTGGCAAGGTCAGGGCCTTTGACCCGGCGCAACGCCGCGAGCACCCGCGCCTTATCAACCGTCATAATCATCGTCTCCTTGAAGTCATCGATTGCCGCGCGCGGTCAACCCCGTTGGCGTCCACCAGCACCGGTTCAGCCCAGGCTGCGGTATACTTTGATCGCCAAGGTGTTGGAAGCTATCGAGACGCGTCACAAGCGCCGCGCTGCCGGCATCAGATAGCATAGCTCATCGTCCTTGCCGTCGCTTGAGACGAGCTTTACACCGGCACTATGATGGACCGCGACGCGATTTTAGGTGTCATCCTGGCCGGCGGCGGCGCGCGGCGGATGTTTGCGGATCGCGGCGGCTCCATCGGCGATAAAGGTCTGCTTGATCTTGCCGGCAAACCAATGCTGGCGCACGTGATCGAACGTCTGGCTCCGCAAGTTGGGGCAATTGTGCTGAACGCCAACGGCGATCCGGATAGACTTCAAGCCTTCGGTTTGGAGGTCATCCCCGATCTGGACGACAGCCGCTCCGGGCCTCTTGCCGGTTTCGCGGCGGCGATGGCGTGGGCGGCGCAGCATCGACCGCATACTCAGGTGATTGTGACTGTGCCGGCAGACGTTCCGTTTATTCCCACGGATTTGGTCAAAACTTTTTTGAAAGTGGCGGGGGGCAGCGTCGCCATCGCAGTCAGTGACGGGCAACGCCACCCGGCGGTGGGCCTATGGCCGCTGTCGCTGCGCTGCACACTAGAAGCGGCGTTGGCTGATGGCCAACGGCGCGTAGAAAAATTTGCACAACGCCATGCAGCGATTGCAGTCTCGTTTCCGTTCAGCAACATTGGTGGGCGGACCGTCGACCCGTTTTTCAACGCGAATACGCCGGATGACATGGCAGCGGCCCGCACGCTGCTGACCAGCTAAACGGCGACCAACCGGAAGGATGCAGCATGGCTCTCAGCCGCACGCCGCTCACAGCCCCGACACCGATGATCGGTATCGCTGGATGGTCGAATGCCGGCAAAACGACGCTGATTGAAAAACTCATCAAGCATTTCACCGGATTGGGGTTGCGCGTTGCCACGATCAAACACACGCACCACAAATTCGATATCGACAAACCCGACAGCGACACAACACGCCACCGGCAGGCAGGTGCAGCAGAGACGGCCATCGTGTCAGGTTCCCGCGTCGCCGTCATCGAAGAAATAGAAACGCGTGGCGAACCGAGCCTCGACGACATCGCCAAGCGATTGAAACCGGCCGACATCATTTTTGTCGAGGGCTACAAATCAGCGGCGATTGCCAAGATCGAAGTAAGGCGAGCCGCGGTCGCGGCCGAGAAACTCCTGGCGACGGGCGATCCGCTGGTCATCGCCATTGCCGCCGATTACGAATTGGATGGCCACGGCAAACCGGTATTCTCACTCGACGACATCGCCGGAATTGCAAGCCTCATCGAGGAAACCTGCGGTCCGTTCGAAACACTGCGGCAGCGGGCTTGAATGACGGTGAGCCCTTTGACCGGCGCGATCGGCGCCACACTCATCGCCATGTGTAGCAGCCTCGTTGCCCACGCGGCGGGCGATGATCCACCAGTGCCAGCCGGGCGCGATAACGGCGGCCGGCCGGTCGTCATCGTCGGCCGAGGCTTGGACTATCGCTCTGATGCCATCGCGTCGCGCATGGCACGCGACGGCGAAGGCGAAATCATCGGCTACGACATCGTCGACGATGATCGCCGCCCGTTCGCGGTATCGATCGATACAAAAGTTGCTGAGACGCTAGTCAGTGAAGGGCAGACAGCGACCCTCATTCCGATCAGAGTGGACCTTGCCAATCTGCAATCGGTTGCGAATGCGCTTGAGTTCGGCGTCAAGACGCCCGCGCGCGTGACGTTGATGTTGGGGCAAAACACGGCGCGAGACATGCGCTCCCTGTTGATTGCAGCCTCGAAACTGTTCCCCGAACGATTGTTCATCGTCGCGGCCGGAGAGGGCGGATTTAATCTCGATACTGCGACAGCCGATGCCATGGCTCAGATGCCGAATGTCCTCATTGTCACCGCTGTAGATGCTGCAGCGGCGACGATACCAAACTCGAACTTCGGCCCGCAGTCCGTCGATCTCGCGACGGTGGTGGACGGCCCTTCGCAAGATGCAACCGAGATCGCCGCAGCAAGAATCGCAGCCCTCGCTGTCCGCCTGCTCGCTGTCACGCCGGACATCGATCCGGCCGAAGCCAAGGGGCTCATTTTGGCGCTTGCCGTTCCCTGGCCGCCGGTCGGTGTGACCGTGTCACGCGCGGGCTGGATCGCACAACCGCAGAAACCCTGGTTTCTTGAGTAAAGCCGCGTCATCACGCCCTTGCCATTGACGTCCAAGCGTCCGATATGAAGAGGAACGTCGAGATCGGGAGTTTGCAGCCCATGATGGCCGATGCCGTCAACGATGCGCCATTGGTCGACCCTTTTGGGCGCGGCATCGATTACCTGCGCGTTTCGGTGACGGATCGCTGCGACTTCCGCTGCGTGTATTGCATGTCCGAGCACATGACGTTTTTGCCGAAGAAAGATCTGCTCTCGCTCGAAGAGCTGGATCGCCTGTGCAGCGCTTTTGTCGCGCGCGGCGTCAAGAAGTTGCGCATCACCGGTGGCGAGCCTCTAGTGCGCCGGAATATTCTGTGGCTGTTCGATCGGCTCGGGCGCCATCTGCAAAGTGGGCATCTCGACGAATTGACGCTCACCACCAATGGCAGCCAACTCGAGAAGTATGCTCGTGATCTGAAACAGGCAGGCGTCGAACGCATCAACGTGTCGATCGACACGCTCAACCCGGACAAATTCAAAGCCATTACGCGTTGGGGAGACCTCGCCACGGTCATGCGTGGGTTGGACGCAGCAGACGCGGCCGGTCTCAAGGTCAAGATCAATGCGGTGGCCTTGAAGGGCATCAATGAGGACGAGATCGTCGACCTCATTCAGTTTGCGCACGCCCGCAATGCGGACCTCACGCTCATCGAGACGATGCCGCTCGGCGACATCGAAGGCGATCGCACCGATCAATATCTGCCGCTGTCGATCGTGCGGGCCCGGCTGCTCGACACTTTGACGCTGGAAGACAACCCACATCGCACGGGCGGTCCGGCGCGTTATGTAACGGTGAAAGAAACCGGCGGGCGTCTCGGTTTCATTACGCCGATGACGCACAATTTCTGCGAAAGCTGCAATCGCGTTCGCCTAACGTGCACCGGCACGCTCTACATGTGCCTTGGCCAGGATGACGCCGCAGATCTTCGCGCGCCACTACGCGCCGATATTTCCGACGATCAATTGCAGGCCGCAATTACGGCAGCGATTGCCCGGAAACCCAAAGGCCATGATTTCATCATTGACCGGCGCACGCGCAAACCGGCAGTCTCCCGGCATATGAGCGTGACGGGCGGCTAACGCACCTCGATTGCCCCCCGCCTGCGACGCGCTCATGGGGATTGGTGGGGCAAACATCATGGCACGCAGCAGCGTCGGCCTTTTGAAATACGCGCGGCTGACCCGCAAGCAGATCATTTTGTTCGCACTGCTCTCAGCGGCCTTGAACGGCATCATCACCGCGTCTGTCGGCGCCTGGCTCGGCCAGACTTACGCTCGCTATCAAGCCCGCCGGCAGTCGATCGACAGCATCGTCAAGCTCGTCTACGAGCGCCGCACACGCGCTGGCATGGTGGCGTCAGCCTTACGACGCGGCGCCGACATCGACGAGATCCGCTTCCGCAAGCGCGCCTACGACGAAAGCTATGTCGCCTGGAATACGTCCATCATGCAGAACATCTTCGCTATTCGCGAAGTCACGGGCGAACACATGATCTCGTCGCTGGAAGGTCATTTTCAAGACGGCTTGGTCGCAGCACTCGCCGATGTCGATCGCTGCCTGACGAAAGCCTACGACGCGCGGCTGACCAACGCCGAGCCAAAACCGATCCTCGATCAATGCCGGATGAGCGCCCTGCATCAGTTTGTGCTCGACTGCGGCGCGACCTTTACCAACGAGCTTTATAAGTTGTCGAAGCTGTCGTTCATCCCGTTCGCCAAACCCGCAAAAGAGGGTCGCGAAATCTCCGAACAACGCATCGCCAAAGCCTGCATCCAGCCAAGCGCGCCGCCAGCCGCTCCTGTCGCGCCCGGCGCGACGCCACCCGTGATTGCAGCCGATCCTGGTCCACCGGACGCTGCGGCAATCGCGCCCGTCGCGCCAGCGACCAGCGTCGCGCCTCAACCCGCTCCATCAAGTCAACCGCTGCCGTGAAGCCCTCAGCTTTCCACGAAAGCTCAATCGTGCGACGGAGACGCCAATCGATCGCACGCGTTGTTGCACAACATGACGACGCTTCGTCCAGGCGCTTATCAACTCAATGACCGATCAAACGATCAAGGCGATCAAGTACGGTGGCCCGATGACCGGCATCTTGGCGATGCTCGGAGCGATGGCGTCATTCGTCGCCAATGATACATGCGTCAAGCTGATCGGCGATGCCATTCCGCTCGGTGAGCTGATCTTGCTGCGTAGCCTCGGCGCGACGGCGCTCGTCCTCGTCTATGCTTATATCTCACGTGGACTTCAACCGCCTCCGCGTTCCTCCTTAGGTCTTATCGGCTGGCGCGTTGCGGCCGACATCTTTGCGACGTTGTGCATCGTGGCGGGCGTACTCGGCATGCCGATTGCCGACGCGACGGCGATCAGCCAGCTGACGCCGTTGCTGATGACAGCGGCTGCCGCTGTCCTGCTTCGAGAGCGCGTCGGCTGGCGGCGATGGCTTGCTATTTTTATCGGCTTTGCGGGCGTGATGCTGATCATCAGGCCGGGCACGGCATCATTCTCGACAGCAGCCGTGCTGTCGCTGGCCGGCGTCGTATTCGTCGTGGCGCGCGATCTCGTGACCCGGCGGATCAGCAACGACGTGACCACGCTGACGCTGCTGTGTGTGTCACTGGCTGCCAGCAGCGTTGCGGGCCTGTTGTTGCTGCCGTTTGAAACATGGATCATGCCGCCGGCGCGCATCACGCTGCTGCTCGCATTGTGCAGTTTGTTTGTGACGTTTGCCTACACGCTGATCATCGTTGCCATGCGCAATGGCGATGTCGCAACCACCGCGCCGTTCCGTTATGCCGTCATCATTTTTGCCTTGCTGTCGGGGTATATTTTTTGGGGCGATTTGCCGGATGCCTTGCAAGTGCTCGGCATTGCGATCCTGACCGCTGCTGGCGTCTACACGTTTCATCGTGAGCGGCTGGCGGCGTCACAACGCTAGCAAAACGAACGGTTTTTCGGCGGCACTTCATACTTACTCAAGCTGATTGAGATAACGTCGAAGGCAATCAATTGCTTTTACCTTTTGTTCATCAGCTGAGTTCGATCCGATGACCCAAGCCGCCGCCAGCGCATCGCCATCAGCGCTACGCCTTGCCGATTTGCGAAAGAGTTTCATTCACCCGGCCGTCGATGGCCTGTCTCTGACCATCCACCAGGGCGAGTTCTATGCTCTGCTTGGACCGAATGGCGCCGGCAAGACGACGACATTGCGCATGGTGGCCGGGCTGCTGAAACCGGATCGTGGAAGTATTTCGATTTGCGGCATCGATGCATTGGCCGATCCCGTTGACGCCAAGCGCGTAATGGCTTGGGTGCCAGACGAGCCGCTGATCTACGATAAGCTCGATCCGATGGAATACCTCGAATTCGTCGCCGGACTTTGGGCGATGGATGCGGTCAAAGCCGAGCGACAAGCGCGCAAGTTGATTTCGATCCTGGGCCTCGACAGCCAAGCAACCACGCGATGCGGCGGCCTATCGAAAGGCATGCGCCAGAAAGTGGCGCTTGCCGGCGCGCTCATTCATGAGCCGAAATTGATCATTCTCGATGAGCCGTTGACGGGGCTCGATGCGGGGTCGGCGCGGCAAGTGAAAGCTGTGTTGAAAGAGCGCGTCGCGGATGGCGCGACCGTGATCATGACGACGCACATTCTCGAAGTTGCAGAACGCATGGCCGAGCGGATCGGGGTCATTGCCCATGGCCGGCTGATCGCCGAGGGCACACTGTCTGAACTCAGCGCGAAATCGGGTAGCGACGGCACCAATCTCGAAGAGATCTTTTTGAGCCTTGTCGCCAAGGCTCCACTGGCGCTTGAAAGTGCCGCCGCATGACAACGGGCACAGCGACACTGACTTGGTTCGCACGCCATGAGTTGACCCTCGCCTGGCGAGATTGGGCGTCGCTCATGAGTGGCGGAAAAACCGCTCGCGAATACGCGGCGACGGCTTTCACGCTCGGCTTCATTGTGCTGTTGCACGGGCTCGCTTACGCGTTGCTGCAGCCGATCATCACCGGATCAATCGCGATCACATCGCAATCGCTTGTTTTGATCACTGCGATGCTGCTGGCGACGTTTTCGATGATGCTGTCGCAGGCCATCGAGCAGGTAACGCGTGCCTTTTACGCGCGCGCTGATCTCGATCTCATTTTGTCGTCGCCGGCTGCAGCGCATCACCTGTTTGCCGTTCGCATCGCATCGATTGCGGTGGCTGGAACGGTGATGACGAGCTTGCTGGCCGCTCCGCTGATCAATACGGCCGCATATCTCGGCGGCGTCGGCATCCTTTCGGCCTACCTCGTCCTCGCCGCCATGAGCATGATGGCGACCGCAATTTCTGTCGTCACCGCCGTTGCGTTGTTCAAATCGATCGGGCCGAAGCGCACCCGGCTGGTGGCGCAAATCGTTGCCGCCGTCGTCGGCGCGGCGCTGCTGATCGGGTTGCAGATTGTTGCCATCATGTCGAACGGTGACCTGTCACGCATGACCGTGCTGCGGTCGGCCGCGATGATGAAACTGGCCCCGGATACTAGCAGTCTGGTCTGGATCCCTGCGAAGGCTGTCATCGGACAACCATTTGCCGTCGTCACGATGTTTGCTCTTGGCGTCGCCGCTCTTGCGGCCGTAATCGCGCGCCATGCCGGGCAATTCGGCCATCACGCCGTCGTGGCTTCGGGGACAGCGGAAACCGAAGTGGCGCGAGCCGGCACGACGCGCGGTTTCCGCGGGCGTTCGATGGCACAAGCCTTGCGCGCCAAGGAGTGGTTGCTGCTGCGCCGCGACCCATGGCTTGCATCGCAAACGCTGATGCAGGTTTTGTATCTGCTGCCGCCGGCGCTGCTGCTTTGGCGCGACATGGGCCCCGACAAGCACGTCGATACAATTTTGGTGCCGGTCCTGGTGATGGCGTTCGGCCAGCTCGCCGGTGGTCTTGCTTGGCTGGCAATTTCCGGCGAAGACGCGCCCGAGCTGGTGGCGACGGCACCGCTGAAACCCGCCGCAGTGATGCGCGCAAAGATCGAAGCCGTTCTGGCGGTCATCGGCTTCGTGGCAGCTCCAATCGTCATTGCATTGGCATTCGTTGCCGTGCAAAGCGCCGCCATCGCACTGTTTGGAATCATGGCGGCTGGATGCTCGGCGATCGCCATTCAAATCTGGTTCAAATCAACCGCCAAGCGCAGCCAGTTCCGCCGCCGCCAAACCGCATCGAAATCAGCGACGTTTGCTGAAGCTTTTTCGTCGATTTTCTGGGCGGCGGCCGCCGGGTTTGCCGTGACGGACTACTGGATACCGGCGACGCTGTTTGCGGTGATGGCGTTGGTGGCGCTTTCAACCGCGCGGTGGATGAGCCCACGCGCTTAACCCCATTCAGCGCAGCAGCGATCTGACCATCGCCTTGATCTGTTCGAGCGTGAACGGTTTGGGGATCGACGCCATGCGCTGCGCTTGCAAGGCCGCAGCGCGATCGAGCTGATCGGAAAATCCGCTCATCAACACGATGCTAATCGCCGGCTTTAGTGCGAGCGCTTTTTCAGCCAATGCCAAGCCATCGAGTTGCGGCATGTCGACGTCGGTGACGATAAGGTCAACCGACTCGAGATTAGCGGTGAAATAGTCGAGAGCTTCAAGGCCATCCTGCGTGACGTGGACGGCGTGTCCTTCAGACGTCAGCGCACGTCGAACGAGATCGCGCACCGCGACGTCGTCATCGGCGAGGAGAATGTTGACCATGCTGCGCCGTCTACCCCGCCCGGTTTGAATAGCCCGCCGATCCCGCTGCCGGCTACTCGACGATACGCCCGACATACGGCAATTCGCGATAGCGATGCGCTACGTCCATACCGTAGCCCACAACAAATACATTGGGACAGACAAACGCGTGATAATCGGCAGTGACATTAACGGCACGCGGCGCCTGCTTGTCGAGCAGCACGCACGTTTCGACGGTTGCGGCACCACGCGCCGCGATCAGATCCTTGGCGAAAGCCAGCGTTCGGCCTGAGTCGAGGACGTCGTCGACGAGGATGACATGGCGACCCTCGACTTCGAGATCGAGGTCGCGCAGGATCGCCACCTGGCCGGAGGACACCCGGCTTTTTTTATAGCTGGAGAGCGTCAGGAAATCGACTTCGGGCGCAACGCCTGCCCGGTTCAAGGCGCGAAGCAGGTCGGCAGCGAACACGAAACTGCCTTTCAAAATCGGCACGACCAGCAGGTTGGCCGGCTTGCGGGCGGCAATTTCGGCGGCAAGTCCGTCGAGCCTCGCGCGAATGTCGTCGGCTGCGAAAATGGTTTCAATGCGAAGATCTTCGGTCGTGTCATTCATTTAAAATCATCCTGTTCGGCTTGCGCAGTGAAGCCATCTTGTCCGGACACTTTCCAATGGCTTTCGACGTTACCTCATCACCGCCGCAGCGGCCCTTTCGTCAACCTCTTGAGGCGAGTCGATCGGCGAGCGGATTGCATAATCTGGAGGCATACCGGCTGGTCGGCATCGGCCACCGCTGCCCGACAGTCGCACACGGCGATGCCACAATCGTGACCGATTGATCGCGGTCCGCATCCCGTGTCTAGTGCAGACATCGGCAGCTTTCGAGTCTCAACCAATTTCACGCTGAGGCCACTCCCCAGTGATTCGCTTGACGAACGTCGGTTTGAAATACGATCGAGGGCCGGATGTGCTCTCGGACGTTAATTTCCACTTGCGGCCAGGATCATTCCATTTTCTGCACGGCGAATCCGGCGCAGGCAAAACGTCGCTGTTGCGGCTTATGTTCATGTCGTTGCATCCCTCGCGCGGCCATCTGCAGATGTTCAACGAGGATGTCAGCCGAGTCAGCGCGCAAAAACGCGCGCAGCTCCGCCGCCGCATTGGCATCGTCTTCCAAGATTTCCGGTTGCTGGATCATTTGACCATTTGGGAAAATGTGGCGCTGCCGCTGCAGGTGATCGGCAAGAAACCAAGCGACTATCGCGAGGACGTCACGGACCTGCTGCAGTGGGTTGGTCTTGGCGACCGAATGTATGCTAATCCATCGGTACTGTCGGGCGGGGAGAAGCAGCGGGCGGCCATCGCCCGCGCCGTCATCGGCAAGCCTGAGGTTCTGCTTGCCGACGAGCCGACGGGCAACGTCGATCCGCAGATGGCCCGCAGGCTGCTGCGCCTGTTCGTCGAACTCAACCGGCTTGGGACGTCGGTCGTCATCGCAACCCACGACCATCAGCTTATGCGGCAATTCAAAGCGCCGCGCATCGAGGTGCACAAGGGACATGTCCGGATCATTTGACCGCTTCGCCGGGCGCCCGCAGCAGAGTTTGGCGCCGGGTCAGCAGGCTCCAGCACCCAAGACGTCGACGCACGCCGCATATGCGGCCGGATACGATCCATATTCCGATCCCGTCACGGCAGTACCAACGTCGAGCGGCGGCTATTCCCAATCGACGGGACCGGTTACAGCGCCTGTCGTGCAAGCCGGTAACGACGTCGAAGAAGCGCAGCGCGACATTTTCGCGCCGTCGAGGGACCAGGATCGCGGCCGCAAAATGAAGGCCACTGCGCCGGTCGTGCCGCCTGGATCGGTGACAGGGCGCTCGTTGACGCTAGTCATCGCCATCATGTGTTTTCTTGCCTGCCTGACAGCCGGTGCGGTGTGGATGATCAAGCAGTCGGCCGACGCCTGGCTGAAAGACATCGCCTCCGAGGTCACCGTTCAAGTCGAGCCGCAGGAAAAGGTCGATCCAGATGCCGCGGTTGCCGAGGTGGTGCAGTTCTTGACGAAACAAAAAGGCATCAGCAGCGCCAAATCACTTGGCTTTGCGGCATCGGCAGAACTTCTGGAACCATGGCTCGGATCCTCGGAAGCATTGAAATCTCTGCCCGTGCCACGCTTGATCGCCATCGAGATCGATCGAGACACACCGCCGGATTTGGTCGAGATCGGCACGGTGCTCGCCCGCGATTTCAAGGGCACATCGCTCGACGACCACCGGCGCTGGCAGCAACAGATCAGAGCCGTGACCGGATCATTCGCGCTCGGCGGGCTGGCCATTCTGGCGCTCGTTGCGGCCGCTACGACGGCAATCATCGTTTCGGCGACGCGTAGTGCGATGGCCTCCAACCGTGACATTGTCGAGGTCCTGCATTTCGTCGGAGCGACGGATAAGTTCATCGCGCGAGAGTTCGAGAAGCATTTTCTAAGGCTTGGAATAAAGGCGGGAATTGTCGGCGCCGTGTCCGCCATGCTGGTTTTTCTGGGCATCCCGGCCATCATGGACGTGCTCGGGGGCGGTACGGTCAGCGTGGTCGAAATGCAGCGTCTGATCGGAACCGGTGCGTTGGATCCAGGCGGCTATATTCTGCTGGCCATCGTGGTCGCGATCATTGCCGCGTTGTGCATGGTGACATCGCGAGTTGGCGTGTACCGGATTTTGAATGGAAAGCACTGAGCCACCTTTGGCCCGCGACCCGGAGTTGCTTTTTTCGCCGGCGCATCACCCGTTTTGCCCGGGCCAGACGTTTTAGTCTTGTTGACGCTGATAGCGTTTAAACGCGCCTGCTGTGGCCAAATCAGCTCCGCACAGGCTAAGACTGAATATGAGCATGGCAATGTGCCGCCATTGGTGCAGTGCTAATTTCAAGCTCGAACCCCATGCGGATCGGACCCCATGCGGATGATACGACGTGCTTTGGTGTTTCTCGCTGGCTTCGCGGCCGGCACGCTGGCGTTTGGATTTGTCTTGTTTGCAACAACGGTGACGCGTGACCCGGTGAGCGGCTGGGACAAAGCGGATGGCATTGTCGTGCTCACTGGCACCGAAGATCGTATCGAAGCTGGGGCGCGATTGCTGAGCGACGGCCGCGCCGAGCGCCTGTTGATCTCGGGCGTCAATCGGATGGTGCGGCGCGAAGACATTCAAAGGATTTCACGCCTCGACAGCAAGACCTTCGCCTGCTGCGTCGATCTTGGCTATCAGGCCTTGGACACCGTCGGCAATGCCGATGAGGCGCGCGCGTGGGCGAGACGAAACGGCTACACCCGGCTCATCATCGTGACATCGAGCTATCACATGCCGCGAAGTCTCGCTGAGCTCTCGCTTGCCATGCCGGATCGCGTGCTGCTGCCGTACCCGGTTCTGCCGCGCAATTTCCCCGACACCGGATGGTGGCTGCACGTTGCGACGACGCGGCTGCTGCTCACCGAATATCTCAAGTATCTGCCAGCCGCAGCCCGTTTGACGGCGCAACGGGTCATGGGATGGCACGACGATTCCTCGTTTGACGTCGCGACGCCGCAGCAGGCCAATGGTTGATCCCGAGCCGCAGCGTGCGACGCCGTTGACCGTCATCCGGTCGCTCACGTTCACGGCGGCTTTTTATCTCATCACGGCTGTTTTTCTCGTCCTCGGTGCATGGCTGTTACTGGTGCCGCGCCAATGGGCGATGGCCGGACTGGCGCTACACAGCCGAACCTGCCTTGTCCTGCTGCGCCTGATTTGCGGCACGCACATCAAAGTCCGCGGACGCGAAAACATTCCAGCTGGCGGCTGCCTGATCGTCGCCAAGCATCAATCCGCGTGGGACACCTTCGCGCTCATCCCGCTGTTTCGCGATCCAGCGATCGTGCTCAAGGATGAACTGAAATGGATTCCCGTTTACGGGTGGTTCTGCGTCAAATTCGGCCACATCTTTGTGCGGCGAGACAAAGCATCAGCAGCGCTCAAAGCACTGATTGCCGACGCGCGACTTCGCATCGCCGGCAATCGGGAAATCATCATTTTCCCCGAAGGGACGCGCGCTGCGCCTGGCGCGAAGCCGGATTACAAGCCGGGATATGTAGCGCTTTACGAAGCTTTGGGCGTGCCGGCCGTCCCATTGGCTTTGAACTCCGGCCTCTATTGGCCGCGCCGCAGTTTGATGCGCTATCCCGGCACGATTATTGTGTCAGTTCTCCCGCCCCTTCCACCCGGCCTGCCGCGCACAGAGTTCCGCCGCGCGATGGAGGCGTCGATCGAAGCTGAAACGGCTCGCCTCGTTGGCGACGCCCAGGGTTCTACAACGCCGCCGCCGATGCCCGACGCCCGCTAACAGCGCGCAGCACGATAGACAAAATAAGAACATTAGAAGAACATTTTATTGACTTCGAGACGGAAAGTGGCTATTTATAACCTCAGCCGTTTTCTGGAGTTACGTCAGGCATGGCCCATGATGCGCTCGACACTCAGCCCTCCGGTTTGACCGGCATTGCCGACGATATTTGGCGCCGCAAATATCGCTTCGCGGGCGCTGACCGGTTGGCTGCGGACATGAACGCCGACGATACCTTCAAGCGGGTGGCGCGCGCAGCCGCCTCGGTCGAAAAAGGGGGTAAAAAAGTTCGCGAACAGTGGGCCAACGCGTTTCATGGAGCGATGGCCGATTTCGGATTTCTGCCGGCGGGGCGAATTCTGGCCGGTGCAGGGACCGGGCGCGGCGTTACGCTTTTCAATTGCTTCGTTCTCGGCCGCATCGAAGACGATCTCGGAAACATTTTCGAGAGCGTCAAGGAAGCCGCGCTGACGATGCAGGCGGGCGGCGGCATTGGACACGATTTTTCGACTTTGAGGCCGAAAGGCGCCGTGGTGCGCAGCATTGGCGCCGACGCTTCCGGCCCGGTCAGCTTCATGGACGTTTGGGACGCCATGTGCCGAACGATCATGTCGGCTGGACAGCGGCGCGGCGCCATGATGGCAACGATGCGTTGCGATCATCCCGACATCGAAGATTTCATCGCCGCAAAATCAGATGCGGCGCGGCTGCGCAATTTTAATCTGTCGGTTCTGGTCACCGACGCGTTTATGGATGCTGTATCGCGTCATGCGACTTGGGACTTGCAGTTTGATGGCCGGATCTACAAGACCGTTTCGGCGCGTGATTTGTGGGATCGCATTATGCGCGCGACCTATGATTACGCCGAACCGGGTGTGATTTTTATCGATTCCATCAATACCGCCAACAATCTCAGCTATTGCGAAACAATTTCCGCCACCAATCCGTGTGGCGAACAGCCCTTGCCGCCTTACGGCGCTTGTCTGCTGGGCTCGATTAATCTGGCGCGGCTTGTCGAAAAGCCGTTTTCGCCGTCGGCGGCAATTGACCTGTCGAAATTAGCAAAGCGTGTTTCTATCGCCGTGCGCCTGCTCGATAACATCATCGATGTGTCGCGCTATCCGCTGGCCGCGCAGCGCCATGAGGCCATCGCGAAACGGCGCATTGGCCTCGGCATCACAGGACTTGCCGACGCACTGATTTTTTGTGGTCTGGGCTATGGCACCGAGGCGGGCCGGCGGAAGGCTGCCGAATGGATGGCGGCCATTCAGAATACCGCCTATCAGGCGAGCGCGCGATTGGCGAAGGAGAAAGATCCCTTTCCGCTTTATGACGGCAAGGCGTTTTTACACCGGCCGAATGTGCAGCGGCTTAACGACGACGTGCAGGCGCTGATCGGGCGGCATGGTATTCGCAACGGCTGCCTGACGTCGATAGCGCCCACCGGCACCATCTCGTTGCTGGCCGGTAACGTGTCGAGTGGCATCGAGCCCGTGTTCGATTTTGTCTACCGGCGGCGCGTGCTCGGCACCGATGGCATGCCGCACGAGCAAACCATCGAAGATTATGCGCATAAGATTTATCGCGCGACCGTCGGCCCCGCCACGCCGTTGCCGGCAGAATTCGTGACGGCCGAAAGCCTGCAGCCGGGGCAGCATTTAGCCATGCAGGCTGCCCTCCAACCCTTTGTCGACAGCGCCATTTCCAAAACGATCAATTGCCCGGAGAGTATTTCGTTCGCGGCGTTCCGCGAGATTTACAGTACAGCATTCGCCAGCGGGTTGAAAGGCTGCACAACGTATCGGCCCAACCCGGTCACCGGCGCGGTTTTGATGCACGAACCATCGCCGGCGAAAGGCCCAAGCGATGCTGGCGACAGCGCACAGCCGCTAGGCATCAGCATCGCCACGCGATCGCTTGATCCCGCAGCGCGGTCCGGCGACGTTGTCTACATGACGCAGCCACTGGCCCGAGACAATGCACTTGAAGGCATCACCTACAAGATCAAATGGCCGGCAAACGCGCACGCACTCTACGTCACCATCAACGACATCGAGCGCGACGGACGGCGGCGGCCATTCGAGATCTTCATCAACACTAAAAACCTCGAGCATTACGCCTGGACGGTGGCCTTAACCCGCATGATCAGCGCCGTTTTCCGGCGTGGTGGCGACGTGACGTTCGTTGCCGAAGAGTTAAAGGCCGTGTTCGATCCTGAAGGTGGCCAGTGGATGGGTGGGCGTTACGTGCCAAGCCTGTTGGCCGCCATCGGCGATGTCATCGAAGAGCACATGATCCGCATTGGTTTTCTGACGGCTCCCGGCAGTGCGATAGGCGGCGCCGATCGCGTGCGTACCGCGACCGCCGTGGCGCTGAAATCCCGTGGCGGTGATGACAGGCTTACTCCCGACGAAGCCGCCGTCCGTGGCCCGAGCGGCGCGGCAACGGACCAGCCGGCGCCAACTCACGCCACAGCGCGTGTTTGCCCCAAGTGCGGCAATCGCAGTCTCAATCGCATTGAGGGCTGCTGGACCTGCCGCGTGTGCGATTACACGCATTGCGGCTAGACCAACCGCATAGCATGGGCTGGGAAAAGCTCTGAGCAGTTAACAAACCAGCAACT
Source organism: Hyphomicrobium sp. (assembly GCA_019748215.1). Lineage (GTDB taxonomy): Bacteria > Pseudomonadota > Alphaproteobacteria > Rhizobiales > Hyphomicrobiaceae > Hyphomicrobium_B. The sequence continues at coordinate 6,536 of JAIEPV010000022.1, read as the reverse complement.
TCGGTTCGCGCGAACGGTCATAAGCTCGCGATGGACGTCGGCGGATTGAGCGGTTCTCAACAGTTTCTTGACCACGTGCGCGAAACCCAGCCGTTGGGTCAAATTTTAGCTTTAAAACTTCACGAACCTTCACGCCTTGGGGAGTATCTAGAACGCCAGAAAACAAAGGCGTAGGCCACAAGGCCGACCAGGGGTGTTGCGTTATGAGTGCCGAGATCATCCAATTGTGCGACGTTCGCGCGGGCCGCTCTGCAGGTTTAGCTGGCGGCAAATATGGCAGCCCTGCGCAAGAGTATGGCAATGACACGAGCAGTGACATGTCCGCACGGTTCCATTTCTGGACCGGAGCGTCCGGCAAGCGCTATGTGCATACCGTCTACAGTCTGTTCGACTGCCCTCCGCTCGAAGCAGCCAACTACGTGCTCGTCCGCCGCACCACGAAAACGCATCGCACGATCATTGCGGTCGGCCGTCTGACCAATGAGACATCGACGCTCAATCTGGCAGAAATTCGCCAGCGGGCCGCAACGCTCGGCGCTGATGAAGTTCACGTCCACTTGCTCGCGACATCGACGGACGATGCGCAGGCGGTCGAAGTGGACTTGAAGTCGGCGCAGTTCGCGGCGCGCGCGCGGTAGAACGGCAGATCAACTTGTTTTCGGCGGCGACGGTCTGCGGCCGAAATCTGGCGAAGGCGTGTCTTGTCCAGCCTGAATGATGCCGCGCCGGATCGCCCGGCTTTCGCCGAATAGCCGCTCCAGGGTTTCACCGTCACCGAATCGGATGGCGCGCTGCAGCGTGACGAGATCTTCCGAGAAGCGGCCGAGCATTTCCAGCACCGCTTCGCGATTGTTCAAAAACACATCGCGCCACATGATCGGGTCGGAGGCGGCGATGCGCGTGAAGTCGCGGAAGCCACCGGCCGAGAATTTGATTACTTCGCTGTCGGTCACGCGCTCGAGATGAGCGGCTGTGTTGACGATGTTGTAGGCAATCAGGTGCGGAACATGAGAGGTGATGGCCAGCACCAAGTCGTGATGTTCCGGCGTCATCAGTTCGACGTGTGAGCCAAGCTTCGTCCAGAAACTTTCAAGGCGCGCTACAGCCAGCCGATCCGCATCGGCTTCCGGCGTCAGAATACACCAGCGGCCATCGAACAGTTCGGCAAAACCCGCCTCTGGGCCAGATTGCTCGGTGCCGGCGATCGGATGACCGGCGATGAAATGCACACCGGCCGGAATATACGGGACAACGTCGCGCACCACAGATGCTTTGACCGAGCCGACATCCGAGACAATCGCGCCGGGTGCCAGATGCGGGCCCATCTGCTCGGCGATTTTTGCATACGCGCCAACGGGCGTGCACAACAGCACGAGATCCGCTCCAGCGACAGCATCGGCGACGTTATCATAGGCCTTGCTTACGAGTCCCAGACTTTCAGCTTTGGCGCGCGTCTCAGGACTTGCCGAACATCCAACGATGTCGCCGACGAGACCGGCCCGGCGGGCAGCATGGCTGATCGATGAGCCGATCAGGCCGACCCCGATCAACGCCATTTTTTGGAACATGACGTCACGCGGCATAGCCGCTGATGGATCACTCATGACGTTGACCCGTTCATGAAGGCCTCGAGCGCCGTCAGCGCGCGGACATTGTCGGCTTCCGATCCGATCGTCATGCGCAGCGAATTTGCGAAACCGTACGCGCCGACTTTTCTGACGATGACGCCCTGGCTTTTCAGATACTCGTCGGCCCCATTGGCCGTCTTCGAGCCGCTGCTCGGGAAATGGAACAGCACGAAGTTGGCGACGCTCGGCGTCACGTCGAGACCAAGCGATTGCAGCTTGCCGGCGACGCGCGGCAGCCACGTGTCGTTGTGGGCTTTGGCTGCCTGCATGTGCTCGCTATCGTCCATGGCCGTGGCGCCGCAGGCGATTGCCGGCACCGACAGATTGAACGGCCCGCGAATGCGATTGAGAACATCGGCGATTGCTGCCGGACAATAGGCCCAGCCAATGCGCAGCGCCGCAAGCCCGTGAATTTTTGAAAACGTTCGCGTCATCACCGTATTGCTGGTGGTCGCGACGAGTTCAATACCAGCCTCATAGTCGTTGCGGCTGACGTACTCGGCATAGGCGGCGTCAAGCACGAGGACGATGTCGTCACGCAAAGCTGCCCGCAGACGGCGGACTTCATCGATCGGGATGTATGTGCCCGTCGGATTGTTCGGATTGGCGATGAAAACGACGCGGGTCCGCGCCGTGACACGCGCCAGGATCGCATCGACGTCGGCATGCAGCTGCTGCTCCGGCGCGATGATCGGTGTCGCGCCGTTGGTCAGAATGACGATCCGGTACACGAGGAAGCCGTGTTCGGTATAGATCGCCTCATCGCCGGGGCCGAGGTACGCGCGCGCGATGAGCGCCAGCAATTCATCGGACCCCGAGCCACAGACGATGCGCGACGCGTCCAAGCCATAGCGCCTTGCGATGGCCGCGCGCAGCGCCGTCGCCTGGCCATCGGGGTATCGCTCCAGTTCCAGCGCCGCCGCACGATAGGCCTCTATCGCTTGAGGGCTTGCCCCCAACGGGGTTTCGTTCGACGATAGTTTGGCGGGTTTGATACCGCCCGGCACTTTGCTTTCGCCTGGCACATAAGCATTGATATCGAGAATTCCCGGGCGGGGCAGAGGAGTGTTCATTGGCATGCGGCAAGGGCCTCAGCGAAGGGGCTGACGCGGCTTCCGCGCTCAGCACACGACTTGGGCCAATCGACCCTGTTTCGGCCGCATTGATACGGGCTCGTGGTCTTGAAATCAAAGATTAAAGTTGACTTTATCGAGGGTGAGCCTAGCACACGGCTCACCCCGCAGCTTTCGCCAATCAGGCCTGAGGCATGACCGCCGCGCCGACCGAAACAATGCCCGCGCCGGCGCGCCAGCCGAGCGAAGTTCACAACCCGTCGAGCGAGGTTGCCCATTTCGATGCGTCACAGCCGCTGAAACTTGCCTGTCAACAGGTTTTGGCACCGTTCACCATCGCTTATAAAACTCACGGATCGCTAAACCCTGACAAGTCGAACGCCATCCTGATTTGCCACGCGCTCACCGGCGATCAGCATGTGGCCGACAACAATCCGCTGACGCAAAAGCCCGGCTGGTGGGAGACTTTGGTCGGACCGGGAAAGCCGATCGACACGACGCAGTTTTTTGTGATCTGCTCGAACGTCATTGGTGGCTGCATGGGCTCGACCGGCCCAGCGTCGATCAATCCGCTGACGCAGCAGCCCTACGGCCTCGATTTTCCTGTGATCACGATCGGCGACATGGTCGAAGCGCAAAGGCGGCTGATCGACCGTTTGGGAATTGATCAATTGTTCGCCGTCGTCGGTGGATCGATGGGCGGCATGCAGGTTCTCGAATGGGCGTCGCGCTACAAAGATCGCGTGTACGCGGCCGTCCCAATCGCGACGGCAGCCTGGCACACGTCGCAAAATATCGCCTTCCACGAAGTCGGTCGGCAGGCCGTGATGGCCGACCCCGACTGGTGCCGCGGTAACTATTACGCCGCCGGAAAAACCCCACGCAACGGCCTGTCGGTCGCGCGCATGGCCGCGCACATCACGTACCTCTCCGAAGACGCCCTGCAACAAAAATTTGGCCGCAGCCTGCAGGACCGATCGGAGGTGACGTTTTCGTTCAGCGCCGATTTCCAGGTCGAGAGTTATTTGCGCTACCAGGGCTCGACATTCGTCGACCGCTTTGACGCCAACAGCTATCTCTACATCACGCGGGCGATGGACTATTTCGATTTGCGCGATGACCACGGCGGCGTATTGGCTAACGCTTTTCGCGGCACGAAAACGCGCTTCTGCGTTGTTTCGTTCACGTCGGATTGGCTCTATCCAACGCGCGAAAGCCGGGCGATCGTGCAAGCGCTGAATGCGGTGGCGGCCAACGTGTCGTTTGTCGAAATCGAAAGCGACAAAGGCCACGACGCTTTTCTCCTCTACGAACCGACGTTTTTTGCAACCATCCGCGGTTTCTTGAATGCCGCAGCGCTCAAGCGTGGCCTGCCCGGATCTACGGAGGCACAGCAATGACGGACGCCGCGATCATCGCGAACGTGCCTGCTACGGCGTCGTTGCGCGTCGACCATGATTTGATCGCTGAAATGGTTGATCCCGGGGCGCGCGTACTCGACGTCGGCTGCGGTGACGGAGAGCTTCTGAAACTGCTGGCAGACCGTAAAGGCGTCGATGGACGCGGTGTTGAGATCGAGCGAAACAAAGTCAATGCATGCGTTGCGCACGGGCTGTCCGTCATTCAGGGAGACGCCGACAGCGATCTTGCAAACTACCCCGATCAAGCCTTCGACTATGCCATCCTCTCCTTGACGATCCAGGCGACGCGACACCCAAAGACGGTACTGGAAAATCTTCTCCGCATCGGCCGGCGCGCGATCGTCTCATTTCCGAATTTTGGGCACTGGCAAATCCGCACCGCACTTTTGTTCGGCGGCCGCATGCCGATGACGCCCAATCTTCCCGATAGCTGGCATCTGTCACCCAACGCTCACTTATGTACCATCCGCGATTTCGCCGACTTGTGTGATCTCGTCAACGCCGATGTCGAACAGGCCGTGGCGTTCAACATGTCGGGGCGGCGGTTGCCGATCAAGTGGTCGCTCTCGACGCAAAATTTGCTCGGCGAAAAAGCCGTGTTTCTATTGAAAACCCGTTGAAGATCGCACGCGTTAGTCTTCGCCATCGCGCCGCATGACATTGACGATCTCGACGGGGCGCAACGCTTGACTTTCGCGGGTGCGATAGCCGCCGACAATCGGCGCCATCATTTCTTTGCGCGCTTCAACGACGATCAACCCGGCCATGCCGACCGACAGGCGAGCGCCTGCGCGCTCAAACGTTGTCGACAAGCGCAGCATCAAACGTTTGTCGACCGGTGGGAAATAAAGAGCTTCGCTCCAATCGATCGGCGTGAACAGGGCGGCGGTCAATTCATGCTCCAACTGAGCCCGACTGAACGGCAAACCATGACCGAACGGCGTTGCGTCAATGCGCGACCACACTCCACGGCGATTTGGAACGACGAGCAGCAGGCGCCCGTCGGGTGCCACGACGCGCCACATCTCTCGCAACACCGGACCGACGCGATCGGCCTGTTCAAGGCAATGAACGGCCAGCAACCGATCGACCGAATTGTCGGGAAGCGGCCAACTATGCTCTTCGACCAGTACGGTGTGGCAGCGCGAATTGCGAGGCCAAACCAACGCCCCTTGCCGAGCCGGCATCAAGCAGGCGAGCCGAGACGCTTCTTGCCGAAACGAGCCGAGATACGGCGACGTAAAACCAGCTCCTGCCAAAGTGAGCCCGTCGAGTTTTTTCCAGCGCGCCCGAATGCGACCCGACAATTGCCGGCGCACCACTTGCCCAAGCGGTGTGCGATAGAAATTTCGCAGTGATGCGGCATCAAAGGTCATGGCGAGCGTTGTCGTGTCCTCAGCAAGGTCGCTCACTGTGTAGTTGATCCAGACGAAAACCAAAAGGCAACCGGTCGCAAAAGCGTCCGGTTGCCACGTTTACTCCGGTCGACGCTCGATCTTGACCCGTCAGCGTCCAAGCGCCCGGCTTAAATCCTCGACTTGGTCGTCGGTCAGCATCGGCTGAGTTTGAAACTGATCCGAGAACAGCTGAGGCGTCGCCTGTTCGGCATGATCACTGGCGAGCATCTGGATCTCACCCGTTTCCACATCAATTCGCACGTCCTCGATCACGTGCGTGCCGTCGGAATAGATCGCCTCGATCCGCAGCTCAATGCTTTCGACGGCTGCATCATGGCGTCCAATCAGCAGATCCGGCCCGGCTTTGTCGAGCCACTTCGGCAATTCGCCGCCGTTTCGCTGTGTGATACGATACTCCAGAATATTTCGCTTCCCAAGTTCGATCGTATTCGAAATCTGCACCATCAGCGTTTGGTCCCGGACCAGGCTTTCGATGATGATCTGTTCGCGTGCACTTAATCCGCCGAGATTGCCGGGAACGTTGTTACGCAGCGAGAACCCGGGCAAGCGGTCGAGACGGACATCGTGGAACGACCGTTCGTAGCCGGCGCGGAATTCGATTTCGCGCGCCCGCTCTGCACGAATGGTTTCTACGACCGCGCCCTTGGCATCTAACGATGCGAGCCCGTTTAACGACCGTACGCCGTTCGCGGCCGACAGGACGATCCCTTCTGCCGTCAAAAGATCTGCCAAGCTGTTCAGCGAATGAATGTCAAAGACGGCGTCAACGACCGCTCCATCCAAACTCAAAGTCTGCGGTGCTTCCAAACGCTCAATCGTCTCGTTCCACGTCTCATCGCCGTTAAAGCCAAACGCCACGGGCTTCTCGACGTAGCTGGTGTTCGCGACGGTGATCATGATGGTGGCCATCGCCGTGCCCCCGTTGCCGTCGCTGATCGCGTAGCTGACAGTATCGCGACCGACAAAACCTGCGCGCGGCGTATATCGGATAGAGCC
>JAIEPV010000087.1 GCA_019748215.1 Hyphomicrobium sp. | reverse complement strand
TCAAGACGGTGTCGCGCATCACCGCCGAAGCCATCGCGTATCGCGCCGTCAACGAGCGGGCCGTCTTCGATTCCGATCGGTTGCCGGAAAAATCCCCGCCCCGCGTCAAGCGCGACGATGCGTTTGCAGCGCTTGAATTGCCACTGGATCCGCAGCAAGCCGCAGCCGTTCTGCGCAAAGTCGTTGGGCCGGCGGAGCTGACCGCTCGCGTCTACTCGCAGAAAGGCACGCTGATCCTCGACAGCGACGCCCTGTTTTCGACCCGTTCGCTGACGTCGCCGCCGTCGGAAACGACGGAAGAATCGACGCGCCTGCGCAATTTCTGGACCCGCTTTCATTATTGGCTGATCAACAAAGAGCTGAAAGTCTATCGTGAGCTCGGCACGGCGAACGGCTTTCTTTATCCGGAAGTGAAAAATGCCGCCGAGAAAGGCATTGAGACGCCGATCCTGCTGCTGAACAGAAAGGGCCAGCAAATCGTTTCGCTGGCCGAGCCGATCAAGCGCGGTTCAAAAGTCCTCGGCGTTCTGGTGCTCTCGACCAAGCCCGGCGACATCGACAACGTTTTGTGGGACGAGCGCTGGCTCATCCTGCAAATCGCCGGCGTCGCATTGATCCTGGCTATCGGCAGTTCGCTGCTGCTGGCGCGCACGGTCGCTGGACCGATGAAACGGCTGTCCGAGGCGGCCAATCACGTCAGCCGCAACATCGTTGCACGTCAAGAGCTGCCTGATCTCATCAATCGCCGTGACGAAGTCGGCCAGATGGGTCGTGCCTTCGTCGACATGACGAACGCGCTGTACCGGCGCATTGAAGCCAGCGAAAAGTTCGCCGCCGACGTCGCCCATGAACTGAAGAACCCGCTGGCCGCCGCCCGCTCCACCGCCGAAGCGCTCACCTACGCCAAGTCGGACAGCGACCGCCAGCAGCTCGTCAATGAAATTCAAACTGAGCTCAAACGCCTCAACCGGCTGATCAATGACGTGTCCAATGCGTCGCGCCTCGACGCCGAATTGGCGCGACAGGAAATGCAGGACATCGACGTCAGAGGTGTGCTCGACAGCGTTTCGCGGATTTTCCGTGACATGCTCGATGACGATGACCGCTCGATACGGCTGGTCGTCGATCCCTCAGCGCCGCGCAGTGACTTCACGGTCCTCGGTAACGACGGCCGCCTTGGTCAAATTTTCACGAACTTGATCGACAACGCACTGTCATTTTCGCCATCAGGCGGGCGCATCACCGTCAAGGCTCAGAGCAACGGCCAACACGTTGAGATCACGATCGAAGATCAGGGGCCGGGAATTCCAACCGACAAGCTGAATGCGATCTTCGAGCGCTTCTACTCCGATCGCCCCGCGACCGACACGAAACGCGGCAAGAACTCAGGCCTCGGACTGTCGATCTCGCGCGAAATCGTCATCAGCCATCGCGGCGAAATCTACGCCGAAAACATCACGCCCAGCGGTCCGCTCGACACCATGACCGGCGCCCGCTTCGTTGTTCGGTTGCCGACGGCGGGCGCGAGCGGAGGTGGCGTTGGACGGCGCCTCTAGCCACTTTCATGGGACGGCGATCGCCGTCGGTGACCGGGCGGCGCTCATTCGGGGGCCGTCGGGATCGGGGAAATCGGATTTGGCGCTGCGCTGTTTGGCGATGGGGCAGTCGCCGCTGACGGTGCAGCCCGCACGTTTGCTCGCCGACGATCAAGTGGTCATCCAACGTATTGGAACGAGGCTCAGCGCTTCCGCGCCGGCGGCGCTCAAAGGCCTGATCGAAGTCCGCGGCGTCGGCATCGCCAGCGTCGACGCGATTGACCAGGCCAATATCGTCCTGGTCGTCGACCTTCTCCCCGACGGCGTGGCTGCCGAACGATTGCCGCAGCCTTTTCCGACGGTGCGGCTGCTTGATCTCGCCGTGCCACAACTCCAGATCTCGGCATTCGAAGCCTCTGCCGCGCTCAAGATCTTGCTGGCGCTTGGCGGCAAAGCCGTGCTTCTGCCGCCCGTTTGCATGTAAAATTTTGCCACCGCGCCGTGCCTTAAAACCACTTGCGCGGAACATAAAGCCTTGCCACTTTCCCGCGCACGACGCGGTCGCCCGCATCGTGCGCCGTCCACAGCACTTCTGATTGGCCCCATTGCCCATGATCGGTCTGGTTATCGTAACCCATGGTGGCCTCGCGACGGAATTCCGTCACGCGCTCGAGCATGTGGTCGGACGCCAGCTCGGGTTAGAAACGGTTGCCATCGGTCCAGACGACGATATGGACGCGCGCCGCCTCGAAATTTTGAACGCGGTGCACCGGGTCGATACCGGCAAAGGCGTGATTATTCTCACCGATATGTTTGGTGGCACGCCGTCCAACCTCGCGATCTCGGTCATGGATGAAGCCAAAGCCGAAGTGATCGCGGGTATCAATTTGCCGATCCTGGTCAAGCTCGCGAGCATTCGCGGCGAACTGCCATTGGCGCAGGCCGTCAGCATGGCCCGTGACGCTGGCCGCAAATATATCAAGGTTGCGAGCCAAGAGCTTTCGGGCGAGTAGGGCAAAAGAGGATTGGATGCCTGAACTCGTTAACAGTCCGCGGCCCGAAGCCGTCGTCATCATCCGCAACATCAAGGGCCTGCACGCGCGGGCGTCGGCGAAGTTCGTCAAATGCGCGGAAAACTATAACGCGAACGTCATCGTCACACGCGACGGCCAGGCGGTCGGTGGCACATCGATCATGGGCTTGATGATGCTGGCGGCAGGACCGGGATCGGAATTGCACATTTCGGCCGAAGGTCCGCAAGGACCGGAAGCACTGCAAGCGCTGGTGGCGCTGGTTGAGGCAGGCTTCGACGAGGAATGCGTCGGCGACGATTAACGCCCTCATCTCGACCCCAGCGAGCGCCTGCCATAAAAGAAAGCGGGAGCGTCTGGTGAGACGCCCCCGTTTTCGGTGCAGGAAGTTTTAGCCGGTCCACTTATTGCGACAAGTACAAGCTCGAGATCTTCAGCGCGATGTCGCGGAAGGCCTGCTTGATTTCGTCGCCGTTGGCGGCGTTGTAGAACTTGGTTGAGTCGGTTGCGCAATTGCTCAACGTGTTGATCGCTGTCTGATTGCCGCCGAGCGCATAACCAATCGTGTAGACTTCGATACCGCGCGCCTTCATCTGCGTGCAGATTTGCTTCGCTTGGTAGTCCGAGGCCTGCGCATTGAGTGACAATGCCGAGTTGTTCGTGCCGGCGGTATCCGTGGTCCCGGCCTTATCAGGATCATACGTGTAGTTGTACTCGCCATCCGTCATCAGGATCGCGATCTTCTTACGCTTGTCGTCGCCGTAAGCGGCGGGCGCACTAGAGCCCGTGAACAGCGAAGACCAGCTCGGCGACAGCGCATAGTAAGACCACGCTGTGCCGACATGCCCGGCCGTACCACCCTGAGCGACAAGGCTCGTGACCTTGTTCTTCAAAACGGTCGTGTCGCTCGTCAAAGGGACTACCGCGTTCTGCGTGGCAATCTGACAAGACGACGACGTCGTTGTAGAGTTGGCAACATCATTGTAGATGCGCGTCACGGGGTTCGTCGAAGAGGCAACGACATCTGTATACTTGTTCACACCGCTGCGTTCGCCGACGCACGCCGACGGAGCAAAATAGTAATAGGTCGTCGTCTTCTTCTTGCCACTGCCGCTGACAACGGTACGAGCAAAGTTCGACACGCCCGTCGTCATGACGCTGGTTGGGAAGTTCGTCGGCGGACGCACGTCAGCCGAGAACGGGATCAGCGCGACTTTTGATGTGAACTTGGACTGATCCTTCCAAACGACGATGTCGATCAGGTCCTTGGCCGCCGTCTTCATGTCGTTGATCTTGGTGCCGCTGGTGCACGGCGAGGCGCCGCCATCGCACATCGAACCCGACGTATCGAGCATCATGGCGATCTCGAGGTTGAGTTCAGCGTTACCGCCGACCGCAAGTGTCGCCTTCGAGTATTCGCCGGCAGTTTCCTTGATCAACGGCAGTTCTTTGACGCCACCGAAACTCATGAACGGCGTATCGATCACCGCCGTGCCCGTTGCGGTCACCGAGGTGCCGTTGTCGACCACGACGAACTTGATCGTATCGCTCTTCATCTTGAGGCGGTTTGAGACCGCCGCAGCGTAATATTTTTCAGCGACAGCGATGGCGGCGGCTTGGTTGCCACCGTTGGTTTGGAGGGCTCGGCCTGCGGCGAGAACCGCAGCGTCGATGGCGTTGACCGTCTGGTCGCGGGCGTTGAGCCAGCGGCCGGTATCGACGGCAGCGCCGATCATGGCGAACATCAAAATCGCCATCAAACCGAACATGATCAAAACGTCGCCGGCTGAATCGTGCGCGAACTCACCAAGACGCTTGCGCATCCGGTCAGCGGCGCGGCGTTGGCTGTCAGCCGCCTCCACGGGCAACTGGGCGAGACCATCTCGCACTCCTTCTCGGGTCGTCATTGTAGTCCTCCTGCACACTTTGGCAGGATCGGTGTAATACCGCACCAGTTTAAGTATTGCTAAATGGGAGGCGATGTTTTTACGCGCATTTCCACTTCGGAGAATATGATACTTTGCATTTTATTCAAATTTTATACTTTGCTTTAACGTTTTAATAAGAATTTTAACTTGAGTTTTTCAATCCTGCGTCAGCTCTAACTAATTGCAGTTTCGGATAATTCCACCTCATACGCCCAGCAATGGTTCTCGCGGCGCGACATAAAGAGTTGTTTATATCTTGTTGCGGCAGTGGGTCGCTTCGGCTATAGGCCGTGGCGGCAATGAAAATAATTTTGCGGCGGCGCCCAGCAAATATGACCGCGAGACCGCCTGTCGCACCGGGCGCCCGCGCCCTGCACACCGCCTGCCGCGATCCCAAAAAGGAGATGAGATGAGCGCGTTCAACGACTACATCGTCAAAGACTTGAGCCTCGCCGAATGGGGTCGCAAGGAGATTGCGATCGCTGAAACCGAGATGCCGGGCCTGATGGCGACACGCGCGGAATACGGCAAATCACAGCCCCTGAAAGGCGCCCGGATCGCCGGATCGCTGCATATGACCATTCAGACCGCGGTGCTGATCGAGACGTTGACTGCCCTTGGGGCCGACATCCGTTGGGTGTCATGCAATATCTATTCGACCCAGGACCATGCCGCTGCCGCCATCGCCGCGGCCGGCATCCCGGTGTTTGCGTGGAAAGGCGAGAGCCTCGTCGACTACTGGGATTACACCCGTAAGCTGTTCGAGTGGGGCGACGGCGGCATGCCGAACATGATCCTGGACGACGGCGGCGATGCGACCATGTTCGTCCATCTCGGTCTGCGCGCCGAGCAAGGCGACACCGCCTTCCTCGACACGCCAGGGTCCGAAGAAGAAGAAGTGTTCTTCGCACTACTCAAGAAAACACTGAAAGAAAAGCCGAAGGGCTGGTTTGCGGCGCTTGCCAAAAACATCAAGGGCGTGTCGGAAGAAACCACCACCGGCGTCCACCGTCTCTATGAAATGCAGAAAGCAGGCAAGCTGCTGTTCCCGGCCATCAACGTCAACGACGCCGTGACCAAGTCGAAGTTCGACAACCTCTACGGCTGCCGTGAATCTCTGGTCGACGGCATCCGCCGCGGGACGGACGTCATGATGGCTGGCAAGGTCGCCATGATCGCCGGTTTCGGCGATGTCGGCAAAGGCTCTGCGGCCTCGATGCGTCAAGCCGGTTGCCGGGTCATGGTGTCGGAAATCGATCCCATCTGTGCCTTGCAGGCGGCGATGGAGGGCTATGAAGTTACGACCATGGAAGACGCCGTCACCCGCGCCGATATCTTCGTCACGGCCACCGGCAATAAGGATGTCATCACCGCCGATCACATGCGGGCGATGAAAGATCGCGCCATTGTCTGCAACATCGGCCACTTCGATAACGAGATCCAAGTGGCGGCGCTGAAGAACTTCAAATGGCACAACGTCAAGCCGCAGGTCGATGAGATCGAATTCCCCGACGGCAAGCGCATCATTCTGTTGTCGGAAGGCCGCCTCGTGAACCTCGGCAATGCCATGGGACATCCGTCGTTCGTCATGTCAGCATCATTCACCAACCAGACGCTGGCGCAGATCGAGCTTTGGAACAACACGGCCAAATACGAAACCAAGGTCTACACGCTACCCAAGCATCTGGACGAAAAGGTAGCGCTGCTGCACCTCGCCAAAATCGGGGTCAAGTTGACCAAGCTGCGCCCGGACCAGTCATCGTACATCGGCGTCGCGCCCGAGGGGCCCTATAAGCCCGACCACTACCGCTATTGAGCCATCGCCGCCCAAACGGCCGATGAGCACAAAGATTTCGCGGCGCCTGGGAAACACCCGGGCGCCGTTGTGCGTTCCTGGGCAACGGCAATAGTGGCGGGCCAGCGCCACTGTGCCCCATACTCGGGCGACTGATTCGCATCGGCGATGCGCGTCGTTCGTTCGCCTGTCCACTCACCGTCTTATTTGAGCCGGCCGACTAGTCTCTGCGTCGTCGCGTCCCTTTGCCCCGACCATCGACAGAGACCCAATGCGCGCCCGTGCCATCCGCACTCAAACCAAAACCACCAAGCGCCAGCTGGCGTTGCTGCTGCTGGCCGCGATTGGATGCGTGACGGCCTTGCTCGCGCTCTACCTGGCTGGGCAGGGGGAGCAACCGGCTGACTGGGATTTGCGACACGTATCGCTGATGGCCGGCGTGGTCGCGGCGAGCTTTTTGTCGGGTTTGATTGTCTGGCACATCGCCAGAGGTGCGCGCCACGATGCCCGAAATGCAAAAGCAGAAAGCCTGCATCTGCGCCGAAGTCTTGCGGCCGCCGACGCGATCATCCGCGCCGAGCCGCAGGTGCTGATTTTGTGGGAGCCCGGACAAGCCGTTCGAATCGTCGTTCAGGCGCTCACGGGCGTCGCGGGGCTACCCGAGACAAACGCCGACATTTTGAGGTTCAGCCAGTGGCTCGACGCCAACAGCGCACTGGTTCTGAAAGCCGGACTGGATGAACTGTTCGCAACCGGCCGCTCATTCAATCTGATCTTGAAGACGCAAGCCGGCGGCACCTTCGAAGCGGAGGGCCGCGCCGCCGGCGGTCGCGCCGTGCTGCGGTTCAAAGATATCTCAGGGTATAAGGTCGAATTGTCGAACATTCTCGCCCAGCACGCGGCCCTGGCGCGCGACATCCGATCAAGCCGGGCGTTGCTCAACACGTTGCCGATGCCGGCATGGCTGCGCGACTCCGATTCCCGCCTGATCTGGGTCAATACGGCCTATGTGGCCGCCGTCGAGGCCAAAAGCGAACTTGAAGTTCTCGAACGGCAAATCGAATTGCTCGAAAGCCGCCAGAGAAAATCGGTCAGCAAGGCCATTGCGCTTGGCAAAAGCTATCGCGGCCGGGTGCATCTTGTCGCCGGCGGCGAGCGCAAGCCGCACGATGTCGTCGTACTGCCGATTGACGATGTGTCAGCCGGCGCCGCCATGGACGTGACGGCCATCGAAACTGTGCAGGGCGAACTCGAGCGCCAGATCGCAGCCTATGATCGCACACTCGATCGGGTCGAAACCGCAGTCGCGATTTTCAATCGCGATCAGATCCTGGTTTTCTTCAACGACGCCTACGCGCGGCTTTGGCAGCTCGACACCGACTGGCTCAAAACCCGCCCCTCCGACAGCGCCGTTCTCGATCGCCTGCGCGAGCAGGCAAAGCTGCCGACGGTCGTCAATTATCGCGACTGGAAGGCGCAAGTTCTCGCCTGCTATCGCACTGGCACCGAGCTTGAAGACGTCTGGCATCTCACAGATGGCCGCATCGTGCATGTGATGGCTGAGCAGCGGCCAGACGGCGGCGTCACCTATTTGTTTGCCGACCAGACCGAGCGGCTTTCTTTGGAAGGCCGCTATAACGCCCTTATCGATGTTCAGCGCGAGACGCTCGATAGCCTGAAGGAAGGTGTTGCGGTGTTTGGCACGGACGGCCGTCTGAAGCTTTACAACGCCGCATTCTGGACCATCTGGCGCATCGACAGTCGTAAGCTCTCTGAGTTTCCCCACGTTGACGATGTGATCGCGATGACATCGCAGGCCCATGACGATGGGGAAACGTGGGAACGCATCAGGCAGGCCGCTACGGCGCTGCTCGAGGAACGCGAACATTTCGAAGGACGCATGGTGCGCGCCGACGCCAGCGTCATCGACTATGCCATGATGCCCTTACCGGACGGCGCATCGCTTCTGACGTTCGCTGACGTGACCGATGCCAAGCGGGCAGAGCGGGCGTTGCTCGAGCGCAACGAAGCCCTGGTCGCGGCGGATCGCCTGAAGACGACCTTCATCGGCCACATTTCCTACGAACTCAGAACGCCGTTGACGACCATCATCGGTTTTACTGAATCGATGGCCATGCGCCTCACGGGCGACATGAACGACAAGCAGACGGAGTACGTCTCGCACATTATGGCGTCGTCAAAAACGCTGCTCGCCATCATCGATGATATTCTCGATCTGGCGACGATCGACGCCGGCAGCATGGAGTTAAAGCTTGAACCTATCGGTGTGCGCGCAATCATTTCGGCGGCGATCCTCGGCATCCGCGAGCGCGCCAAGCGTTCCAAGTTGACGATCAACATCGCCGTCGCCGATGACGCCAACGAGGTGATGGCGGATGAAGTGCGCATGCGTCAGGTGCTTTACAACCTTCTTGCGAACGCCGTCGGATTCTCGAAACCCAACGATACGGTGCACCTGACCTGTTGGCGCGAGGCTGGCAGCATGATTTTCCGCGTCGAGGATCAGGGCATCGGCATTCCTGAGGATCAGTTGGATCGCGTTTTCCAGCGGTTCGAGAGCCGCAGCCAGGGTGGTAAACATCGCGGCGCAGGGCTCGGCCTTTCGATCGCCAAAAGCCTGGTTGAACTGCACGGCGGCACGATCGACATCCAGTCGGAAGAAAATCGTGGCACTCAAGTGACGGTTAGAATTCCTGAACGTCCCATTCCGACTGAGGATGGCAGCGGAACCGTAGTGGCACCGCGCAGCAAGGCCGCGTAAACTGTCGCCCAATGACCCTCACCCTTCGCATCGACGATCTCACTGAGCCTGCATTGACGCGCCTCGCCGAAGAGGTCGCGTTTATGCTCACGCCTGGCGATCTGGTCACGCTCAGCGGTGATCTCGGCGCCGGCAAGACGACCGTCGCACGGGCCCTGATCCGAGCGGCGATGCAAGATTGGTCTTTGGACGTGCCAAGTCCAACCTTTACGTTGGTGCAAACGTACGCGTGTTCGCGGTTTGAAATCGCGCACGTCGATCTGTATCGCACCACGTCGGCCGACGAACTCGATGAACTGGGCCTCGACGATGTTTTGAAAACCGGCGTCGCACTGATTGAATGGCCCGAGCGTGGCGACGGCCGGCTGGGCGATGTCTCGCTCGCTATCGAGCTGCATGAGGCCGTAGGCGGCAACCGGCGCAGCGTCGTGCTTTCAGTTCCGCCACACGCCGCTCAGCGGTTACAACGCTTCACTGACATACGGGCGTTTTTGCAAGGCGCCGGCGATTGGGCGTATCCGACCGTTCACATGACTTACTTACAGGGCGATGCGTCGCCGCGCCGCTACGCGCGGTTGACCGCGAGCGACGGCCGGCGCGCGCTGCTGATGGATTCGCCTCAGCAGGCCGACGGCCCGGCGGTGCAAGACGGACTGCCCTACAGCCGCATCGCGCATCTTGCCGAAGACGTCCGCCCGTTTGTCGCGATCGCCAACGGGCTGCGCGCGCGCGGCATCTCGGCGCCTGAAATTCTGGTCGCGGATCTTGATGCAGGCTTGCTACTCATCGAGGATTTTGGCGACGCGGTTTTTGGCGCAGAATTGAAACGCGGCGCCGCGCAGTTGCCGCTATGGCAGGCCGCAACCGATACGCTGGTCGCGTTGCGGGCGCATCCACCTGGGCCGACCCTCACGTTGCCCGATGGCGCGCCGCATCACTTGGCGCCGCTCGATCCCCGCATCCTGTCCATCGAGGTGTCGCTGCTGCTCGATTGGTTTTGGCCAGCGATCTTCGGCACAGCGGCGTCCGATGACGTGCGAGCATCGTTCATGACGGCATGGTCGCCGCTGTTCGCGACTGTTCTGGCAGGCCCATCCGGCTGGCTGCTGCGCGACTATCATTCACCAAACCTCATTGCCCTTGGTGACAGGCCGCCGCCGCGCAATGTCGGTGTGATTGATTTCCAAGACGCGATGACGGGTCCGCCCGCGTATGATCTCGTGTCGCTGCTGCAAGATGCACGTGTCGATGTTTCAGCCGATATCGAGATGGAGTGCCTCGCGCGCTATCTCGAAGCGGTTTCGCGCCTCGAGCCAAACTTCGATGCCGCTCAGTTTAGTACCGCCTATGCGGTTCTAGGGGCACAACGCACGACGAAAATTTTGGGAATTTTCGCGCGCCTCGCCAAGCGCGACAGAAAACGTCAGTATCTGGCGCATATGCCCCGGCTGTTCGACTATCTCGACCGCAATTTGCAGCATCCTGAACTGGTAGACCTGCGCGCGTGGTACGACGAGCACGTGCCCACTCCGGTGCGCCGCCGCCCGCTGACAATCTGAAACGTGAGCCGAAGTGAGCACGCAATGATGCCGCCCCGACGACCCACCTCGGCATTCGTGCTTGGCGCCGGCCTCGGCTCACGCATGCGCCCGCTCACCGAGCATATTCCAAAGCCCATGGTGTCACTCGCCGGACGAGCACTTATCGATCATGTGCTCGATCGTCTGGCTGCGGCGGGCGTGACACATGCCGTCGTCAACGTGCACTACCTCGCGGATGCATTGATCAAGCATCTCGCTGCGCGAACGACACCTCAAATTACGATCTCGGATGAGCGCGATGGACTGTTGGACACTGGTGGTGGCGTCGCACGAGCACTACACCATTTTCACAACCAACCGTTCTTCATCCACAATTCGGATTCGGTTTGGATCGAAGATGGATCGAGCGTTCTCGATGCAATGATCAGCGCCTGGGACGACGCGCGCATGGACAGCCTCATGCTGTTAGCGCCAGCCGCCACGAGCGTCGGCTACGATGGTCGCGGCGATTTTGCGATGCAGGCTGACGGCACACTGGTTCGCGCCGGCCACGACACGAGCGCTCCCTATGTTTTTGCCGGCGTCTCGATCGCTCATCCCCGGCTCTTTGCCAATGCGCCGACCGGCGCGTTTTCCTTGAACAGACTTTGGGACGCGGCCATCGCCCGCCAGAGAGTATTCGGCATCGAACTCGACGGCCTGTGGATGCATGTCGGCACACCGACGGCTCTATGCGACGCCGAGCGCGCCATGATCGCAGCCGGAAAAACGCGAGAGCCATCGCGCATTGCTGACGGAGAAGCAAAAGCATGACGGCTCAGATCTACACCGTGCCGGCAGGCGCGCCGTTTTTGCCGTCGCTGGCGCGTGCCATCCTCGCTGGTGACTTGGCGCATCCAGTTGGTCGAAAGCCCGATCCCCTGTCACTGCCAGAGATCACGGTGTTTTTGCCGACGCGCCGCGCCGCCCGCGCGATGCAAGATGCTTTTCTCTCGGTGTCGCAGGCGCGCGCGCTGCTGATGCCGAGCATCAAGCCGATTTCCGAGGGCGAGGAAGATTTGACGCTGCTCAACGCTCTGGCGGGCGTCGGTCGCCAGGGTGAAGCCGGCCTCGATATGCCGCCCGCGATGACCTCGCTGCGGCGGACGCTAATCTTGATGCAGCTCATCCACCGCTGGCGGCAGGCCATGGCCGACGGAGATCCGCACCAGCAACCGACGAGAAACAATACGCCGGCACAGGCCGCCAATCTCGCCGCCGAGCTGGCGACGCTGATGGACGATGTTGAACGCGAAAACGTGGCGCTTGGCCAGCTTGGAAGCCTAGTGCCCGAGTCGTACGCGGCGCACTGGCAGCAAACGGTCAAATTTCTCGAAATCGTCACCAGCTACTGGCCATCCCAGCTTGCAGCCGACGGCATGACCTCGGCCGCGGCGCGAACCAACGCCTTGATCCTGCGGGAAGCCGACCGCATCGCCGCCGATACCAGCAACGCGCCGCTGATCGTCGCCGGAATCACCGGATCTATTCCAGCGACAGTCGAACTGATGCGTGCCGTGTCGCGCCGGGCAGGTGGCGCCATCGTGTTACCGGCGCTCGACACGTGGCTTGATGATGCGAGTTGGAACAGCATCGGACCCACGAGCAAAAACGATCGGGGCCATCCCGAGCATCCGCAATTCGGCTTCAAGAAGCTTCTCTATGCGCTCGGTGTCGATCGGCGCGAAGTCCGCACGTTACCGGGCGTCGACTTGGCCAAGCCGCGCGCCGATCGCGCCGCATTCATCAGTGAAGCGATGCGCCCATCCGCCAGCACGACGCGCTGGCACCACTACGCGAAAGAAGCCGACACGGCCGTCATTCGCACCGCGTTGGCCGGTGTGGCACGGATCGATGCGCCATCTGCGCATGATGAAGCTGAAGTCGTCGCGCTGATTTTACGTGAGGCCGTCGAAACGCCGGGGCGAACCGCCGCGCTCGTGTCGCCCGACCGAATCTTAGCGCGGCGCGTCGCTATTCGCCTTGAAGCCTGGGGCATCCGAGTCGACGACAGCGCCGGACGTCCCTTCGCGAAGACCGTGCCGGGAACGTTTCTCAATCTCGTCGTCAACGCGGCACGCAGCGATTTTGCAGCCGCTGATACGATGGCCTTATTGAAACACCCGCTGTGCCGCTTGGGATTGAAAGCATTCGACATCCGCCGTTACGGCCGGGCTCTGGAACTCATGGCCTTCCGCGCCGCGTATTTGGGTCGTGGACTGGATGGCATCGCCGCTGCGTTGGAGCGCTTCGAGCAGGATCGTTTGGCCAAAGCGCGCCAGCACATGGCGGCGGCGCGCTTGTGGGATGAAGATCGGGACGGCGCGCGGGCACTGGTCGACCGGCTCAAAACAGCGTTCGAAAGCCTGCACGCACTGATGCAATCATCACAGCTCCATCCGGTGCAGGCCTTCGCCAATGCTCACCTCGCTGCCGCGGAATACTTGGCATCCCTTCCGGCCGATGAAATAACCGATAAGGCTGGCCATCCGCTTTGGCGCGCCGCCGCTGGCGAAACAGCGCACACATTTTTCACCGAACTGCTCCAGGCCGAAAGCCCGGCAGTGGCCATCGCGGCATCCGACTATGCCGATCTCTATGCTGCCCTGGTTGCCCGCGAGAATGTGCGCGAGCGCTCGCCGGTTCACCCGCGCGTTTCGATCTGGGGACCAATGGAAGCGCGCTTGCAGCAGCCCGATGTGCTGGTGCTGGGATCGCTCAACGAGGGCACTTGGCCGGAAGCCGCAGAGCCCGGTGCGTGGCTCAATCGGCCAATGCGCCAGACGATCGGCTTGCCGGCTCCGGAAGAGGATGTCGGCCGCGCCGCCCTCGACTTCACGTCACTTCTCGGCGCCGATCGCGTCTATCTCACCCGGGCTGAAAAAATCAAAGGCGTTCCGACTGTGCCCTCGCGCTGGCTGATGCGCATTGCGGCACTCCTAAAGGGCATGAAGCTAGACGACGCACTTGACCCGGCTGATCCCTGGCTGGCATGGGCACGCGCTCGCGATGCCATCGACGAGACACAGCGCCAACGCATTAGCGCGCCGGAACCGCGCCCGCCGATCGAACTTCGTCCGCGACGCTTGAGCGTGACGCGCATCGAGACGTGGATTACCAATCCCTATGCGATTTTCGCCGGCCATATTCTCCACCTCGAACCTTTGCCGATCCTCGGCGCTTCACCCGATCAAGCACTGCGAGGCGCATTGGTTCACGAGGTTTTGTCGCGGTTTGCGACAACCTATCCCGGCGAGCTTCCGTCCGACATCAGCGGCAAGCTGACGGCGATCGCGACAGCCGTGCTCGAACGCTATACCGGCCACGCGCGGATCGCCGCATTCTGGTTGCCGCGGCTTGAGCGGTTTTTGACGTGGTTCGCCGACACCGAACCGGCGCGGCGCGACGGGGCGCAGGCGGTCATCGCGGAAACATCAGGCAGCCTCGTGCTCAGTGCACCGGGCGGCGCATTCACGCTGACGGCGCGCGCCGACCGGATCGATGACATGGGACCATCCCTCATCATCACCGATTACAAGACCGGCGCCATCCCGACCGACCGGAACGTTGAAAGCGGCCGGGCGCCGCAACTGCCATTGGAAGCCGCCATTGCTATGAGCGCCAGCGGATTTCCCAGCCTCGCGGGCCGCGGCGTTTCCGGACTGCGCTACATCCGAGCGTCAGGCGGTGAACCACCAGGCGAGGAGCACGCAGTGCGCGCCGCGGATATTGCAGCGCTGGCCGGTGCGGCGAGCGATGGTCTCGCGCGTCTTGTTGCCGTGTTCGACGATGCGAATACGCCGTATCGGGCGCTGCGGCGCCCAAACTATAGCTACGACTATGACGCGTTCGCCCATCTCGCTCGCGTTGCCGAATGGTCGGCCCACGTCGATGATGAGGTGACGGCATGAGTGCGATCCCGCCGCACGTGCGCGCTGAAACCGCGCGCTCTCAAACCGAAACAGCGCAATCGCGCGCCGCCGATCCGGCCACGTCAGCATGGGTCAACGCCAATGCCGGTGCCGGCAAAACCTACGTTCTGACGCAGCGCGTCCTGCGTCTTCTCCTCGCTGGCACCGACCCAGAGCGCATCTTGTGTCTCACCTATACAAAGGCCGCCGCAGCCGAAATGTCGACGCGCGTCTTCGACGAGCTCGCGAAATGGGTGACGGAAGACGAAACCAAACTTACAATTGAACTGACCGCCATTCTGCGCCGTCCCGCCACCGCCGACGAAATGGCTTTCGCCCGAACACTCTTTACGCGCGCCATTGAAACACCAGGCGGGCTGAAAGTACAAACCATCCACGCTTTCTGTGAACGCCTGCTGCAGCGTTTTCCGCTTGAAGCCGGGGTGCCGCCCGGCTTCAAGATCCTGGATGATGAAAGGGGCCGCGAACTTCGTGCCCGTGCCATCGAGGCGACACTCCAGGACGCCACGCGGACATCGTCGCCCGTCCTCGGCAAGGCGCTGAGCGTCATCATTCGTTACGCCACGGACGCCATGTTTGACGAGTTGCTCACTAAGGCGATCAACGAACGTGCGTGGCTCACTGCGGCGAGCCGGCTTGAACTTGGCAGATCGACGGACGCTTTTGAGGGCGCGGAAGCCTATCTTCGCGGCGCCCTTGGCATCGCTGCGGACGTGACGGCCGACGACCTGTTGCGTCAGCGAGCCAGTGTGCTAACCAACAGCGCCCTGCGCGAGCTTCGCGATCTGCTGCAGACAGGCGGCAAGAGCGACGTCAAACATGCCGCATTTCTGACGGCGGCGATGCAGTCAACGAGCGACAACGCCCGCGGGGATTGTCTCGCGGAATACTTTTTGGTCAGTGACGACAACAAGGCTCGCGCCGACCTGATGACTGTGCGGCTCGCCAGGGCGAGACCAGATGTGCTGGCTGACGCGACACGAGCTCAGGGAAAATTTCTGGCGCTGACGCGTGACGTTCAGGCATCGACGCTGATCGAAGCCAGCGCCGCGCTTTATCGCTTGGCTGGCGCCATGCTGGAGCGCTATACGGCCGCGAAGCAGTCAGCGGGCGCGCTGGATTTCGACGACTTGATCGAGCGAACCACGAACCTTCTCTCGACGTCGGACGAAACCCAGTGGGTGCTTTTTAAACTCGATGGCGGACTCGATCACATACTGGTCGATGAAGCGCAGGACACGAGCCCGTCGCAGTGGCTGATCATCGCCGCGCTGGCACGCGAATTCTTTTCGAGCAGAGGCGCGCGCGATGTGCAGCGAACGGTGTTCGCGGTCGGAGATGAAAAGCAATCGATCTATTCGTTCCAAGGTGCCGCGCCGGAAATGTTCGCGCGGATGGGACAAGCGTTTGCGGATCTCGCGCAACAAGAGACGCAGCCATGGCGCACAGTGCCGCTGAATCTATCGTTCCGCACCGTGCAGCCGATCCTCGATGGCGTCGATCAGGTGTTTAGCAATTCGGCACGGACGCCGGGGTTGACTGCGACCGACGCTGCGATCACGCACACGGCTGATCGCGCCGGGCAGGCGGGCCTTGTTGAAATTTGGCCCGTGATCGAACCCGCCGACGCCGATGCGGTTGATCCGTGGGACCCGCTGTCGGACGCAAGTCCGCGCGCACCTGCCAACCAGCTTGCCGAGAAGATCGCGGCAACCATCGACGGATGGCTCAGCATTGGCGAACAGCTACCGTCGCAGGGGCGGGCGGTCCGCGCAGGCGATATTCTGATCCTGGTGCGCAAGCGCCATCCCTTCGCCGTACCGATGGTGGCCGCCCTCAAAGCGCGCGGTATCGCGGTTGCCGGCTCGGACCGTATCGCGTTGACGGATCAGATCGTCGTGCAAGACCTGCTGGTGCTCGGTGATTTTCTGACGCTGCCCGAAGACGATTTGGCGCTTGCGACGATTTTGAAAAGTCCGCTGTTTGGGCTTGATGACGATCACCTGTTGAGCCTTGCGCACGGTCGCAAAGGCACGTTGTGGAAGGCCCTGCTGACGGCAGCCGACAGCAACGCCGCCTTCAAGCCCGCAGCCGAAACACTCAAGCGGTGGCGCGCTAAAGCTGATTTCCTCCCGCCATTTGAGTTTTTCTCGAGTGTGCTCGATCGCGATGGGGCGCGATCGAAGCTGCTGCACCGGCTGGGGCCGGAAGCGGCCGATGCGATCGATGAATTTCTCGATCTCGCCCTTGCCTACGACGACGCGTCGCCGCCCTCGCTCGCCGGATTTCTCGCCAACCTGCGTGCCGCCGAGCGCAACATCAAACGCGATATGGACATAAAACGTGACGAAGTCCGCGTCATGACCGTGCACGGCGCCAAGGGGCTCGAAGCGCCGATCGTTTTTCTCCCAGATACGTGCACAACGTCGACAGGCGACGGCAACGCCACGCGCTTGCTGACGTTGCGCGATGTCGAAAAGCCTGACGGGCTGCCGGATCCGATCGTCTGGCCGGTCAAGGGGCTGTCGCGATTGGAGGTCGTGCAACGCGCCAAGGCTGCGAAAGACGCGCGCGACGCAGAAGAGCGAAACCGGCTGTTGTATGTGGCGATGACGCGCGCCCGTGACCGGCTCTACGTCGCCGGATTTCAAGGCAAGAGGAAGCGATCCACGACCTGCTGGTATGACGTGGTTTTCGACGCGCTGACGCCGCGCATGACCAAAGTCGACATCGGCTACGGCGTCCTCGGCTGGCGCATCAGCGAACCGCAGACGGCGGGCGCGGAAAAACCGAAGTCCTCAACCTCCAGCGCCGTTGAAGCCGGCCCGCTGCCGCCCTTTGCGCGAACGCGAGCGCCGGTTGAACGTGAACTATCGCTGCCACTCGCACCCTCGCGGCTTGAAGCGTACGGACTCGATAGCGACGGCGAGCCACTTCTCGCGCCGGCCCACGATCCGGCAATGCTGCCCGATCAATGGCCGCCAGCGGCCGCCAGCGATGGCGCGCGGTTCTTGCGCGGCACGCTTACGCACGCCCTGCTGGAACATCTTCCGGCGATTGCCGCTAATAAGCGGCGCATGGCGGCTGAAGCATTTGTCGGCAAGCGAGGCACCACGCTATCGCCAAGCTCACGCCAGAGCATCGTCAGCGAAGTGATGGCGATCTTGAGCGAACCAACATTTGCGCCGCTGTTCAGTCCGTCGAGCCGTGCCGAGGTCGCCATATCGGCCATGATACCGCGGCCGTCCGGGGTTGGCCCGGCCCTGCGCCTGTCGGGGCAAATCGATCGACTGGCAATCACAGATACCGACGTTTTCATTGTCGACTACAAAACCAATCGTCCGCCGCCGATGACCGTTGCGCAAGTCGCCGATGCCTATCTGTTTCAACTTGCGGCTTATGTGCTCGCGCTCGGCGAAATCTATCCCGACAAAGCCGTGCGCGCGGCGCTGCTGTGGACCGATGGCCCTCGGCTGATGGAAGTACCCAAAGTTGTGATCGACGATGCGATCAAACGCCTTTGGAGCTTGGACTTTACCTCCCTTGACGCTCCATGACCCAATCCCTACGTTCCCCCACGACATACAAAGGCGGCGAAACATCGCCCCTTATGGACCTGGGCATCCCCCCGCCCTGGCCCCAATCAGGAGAGACTTAAATGGCAAACGCTGTGACCGACTCGAGTTTCGAGCAGGAAGTCCTACAGGCAACGGAACCGGTGCTGGTGGATTTTCATGCGCAGTGGTGCGGACCGTGCAAGGCCATGGCGCCAGCGCTCGACCAGGTCGCGAGTGAACTTGCCGGCAAAGTGAAAATTGTCAAAGTTGACGTTGATGAGAACCCGAAAGTTACGGGGACTTACGGCATTCGCGCCATGCCAACGCTGATCTTGTTCAAAGGCGGTCAAGTTGCAGCTCAGCACACCGGCGCCATCGTGCAGAAGAAAAAGCTCGAAGAGTGGATCGCTCAGAGCGTATCCGCTTAGTCGATGATCTGACGACATCGGTCATAGAAAGCCCCGCGAGCAGTCGCGGGGCTTTTTTTCGCAACGTAATCGCATGGCTTTATTTAGGCAGCAACATCATCCGGTCGCGCGACGACGACGGCGAAAATATCCTGCAATCCGGCGAGCGTGGCTTCGTGCAGCGTCTGCGCCGCGATAACGCCACCCGTGGGATTGGGCAGCGCGCGCGTTGCCGTGGCAGATGCCACCACGGTTGGCCGATAGCCATGGTTGAACGCGGCCCTCGCGGTTGAGTTAACGCACACATGCGTCATGAACCCGGCAATCGTCAGATCGGTCACGCCATAGCCCTGCAGCAGCTCATGCAAGTTGGTTTTTTCAAAAGAGCTTGGATAAGCCTTGACCACCACCGGCTCGCCATCGCGCGGCGCAACCGGGTCAGCGATCGCACCGATCGGCGCCGTGATGTCGTAGGGTGAGCCAACACCAGCATCATGCTGAATGTGGATGACAGGTCTGCCGGCATCACGAAACCGCTGCAGCAGCGATTGGCAATCGGCAAGCGCGTGCTCGACACCCTCAAGGCGCATGACGCCTTGCCGATAGGTGTTCTGACAATCGATCAGAATCAGCGCCGACTGACTGATCGTCGTCGGCGTATGTCCCATGCCGGTCAATTCGCGCAGCGTTTTTGAAGCGGTCATGCGGAAGCGGTCCTTGATTGATTGATCGATGGTGGTCGGCAGCACGTCAGACGAAACGCTAAACCGCCGGGCGGTCGGCGCCGGTCGGCGGCGGACCCATCGCATCAATCGCATCTGTCTCAGCGTCGGTGTAAATGCGCGATCGGGTCAGAAAGCGGACGCCTTCGGGAGCTTCGAGCGAAAAACCAGAACCCCGCCCCGGAACGACATCGATGATCAGATGCGTATGCTGCCAGTATTCAAACTGTGATTTGCCCATGTAGAACGGCTGGTCACCGATCTGGCCCATAAAGACGTCTTGCGCACCCACTCTGAACTCGCCGCGCGGGTAACACATCGGCGCACTGCCATCGCAGCAGCCGCCGGATTGATGGAACAGCAGCAGACCATGCACGGCCTGCAGTTTTGCGATCAGCGCTATCGCATCCGGCGTTGCCGTAACGCGCGTTATCGTCTCCGACATCGTTGTACCTCGAATGAACTCAGGTCAAAAACGAAGGGGATGGTCCTCTCGCGAAGCCATCCCCTTTTGTTAAATTTCAATATCAACCGACACAGTTAGCGCCGATCAGAAGAAGCCCAGGGCCTTCGGGCTGTAGCTGACCAGCATGTTCTTGGTCTGCTGGTAATGATCGAGCATCATCTTGTGGTTTTCGCGACCGATACCGGATTGCTTGTAGCCACCGAACGCAGCGTGCGCCGGATACAAGTGGTAGCAGTTCGTCCACACGCGGCCCGCCTGGATTTCGCGGCCGAAACGATAGGCGCGCGAGCCGTCACGGGTCCAAACGCCGGCGCCAAGGCCATACAGCGTGTCGTTGGCGATGGCGAGAGCTTCTTCTGGTGTTTCGAAGGTCGTCACCGAAAGCACGGGTCCGAAGATTTCTTCCTGGAACACGCGCATCTTGTTGTGGCCTTCAAGAACCGTCGGCTCGACGTAGTATCCGGTCGAGATTTCGCCGCCGAGCGTGGCGCGCTTGCCACCCGTCAACACGCGGGCGCCTTCGCTGCGGCCGATGTCGATGTAGCTCAGGATTTTCTCAAGCTGATCGTTCGACGCCTGCGCGCCGATCATCGTGGTCGCATCAAGCGGGTGACCCTGCTTGACCTTGGCAACGCGCTGCAACGCGCGGTCCATGAACTTTTCATAGATCGACCGCTGCACCAGTGCGCGGCTCGGACAGGTGCAGACTTCGCCCTGGTTCAGCGCGAACATGGTGAAGCCTTCGAGGCACTTGTCGAAGAATTCATCGTCGGCGTCCATGACGTCGGCGAAGAAGATGTTCGGCGACTTACCACCAAGCTCGAGCGTGCACGGAATGATATTTTCCGACGCATACTGCATGATCAGGCGGCCCGTCGTCGTCTCGCCAGTGAAGGCGATCTTGGCGATCCGCTTGTTCTGGGCGAGCGGCTTACCGGCTTCGACACCAAAGCCGTTGACGACGTTGATGACGCCGGCAGGAAGCAAATCACCGATCATTTCCATCAGGACCATGATCGACATCGGCGTCTGTTCGGCGGGTTTCAAAACAACGCAGTTGCCAGCGGCGAGTGCCGGCGCGAGCTTCCAGACCGCCATCAGGATCGGGAAGTTCCACGGAATGATCTGGCCAACGACGCCGAGAGGTTCGTGGAAATGATAGGCGACGGTGTCGTGATCGACTTCGCAGATCGAGCCCTCTTGAGCGCGAACGCAACCGGCGAAATAGCGGAAGTGATCGATCGCCAGCGGCATATCGGCGTGCGTCGTTTCGCGGATCGGCTTCCCGTTGTCGATCGACTCGACGAGAGCCAGCACATCGAGGTTGGCTTCCATGCGATCGGCGATTTTGTTCAGAATGATCGCGCGCGCCGCGGGTGATGTGCGGCCCCAGGCTTCGCGCGCGGCATGCGCTGCGTCGAGAGCGAGTTCGATGTCTTCGGCGGTCGAGCGCGCGATCTCGCACACTTCCTGGCCGGTGATGGGCGTGATGTTCTTGAAATATTGGCCGCGAACTGGCGCGACCCACTTGCCGCCAATGAAGTTATCGTACCGCGATTTGATAACTTGCTTGCCGTTCAGCTTGTCCATTGCAACGTGCTGCATGGCGTTGTCTCCTCTCCGGGGTTATGGAAGTGCGATTGATTTCTTCGCTTTTGTTTAATTGGGAATAGCGACAGTTTGTAGTCTATTGCCACCCCTCCTGGCGAGACTGGTCTTTTGAGACTTTGGTCGGATACCTGCGCCAATTAAAATCACATCAGCGCGATTGGTCTGGCTTTTTATGCTTTCACGGCCAGGCTTATGCTGCACTGCAATCAAGCCTCATCGTCTGCCAGATTTTGCTGCAGCGTCAGCACATGGCCGGCGAGATAGAGTGAACCACAAATCAGGACCCTCTTAGCGCCCGGCGGCAGGGCGGCGATGGTGCGCAGCGCATCAGGCACGCTCGCCCTCTCAAAGGCCTGCAGCCCGGCACTGCGCGCGACGTCGGCGAGCTTTTCTTCGGAATGGGGGGCTTCATGGGCACCTGGGATCGGCACGGTGTACACCGCGCGAACAAGCCCGCGAAACGGCGCGATAAAGCCCAGCGCATCTTTCTGACCCATCATGCCGACGATGAGGAATACCGGCTTTGAAGATTTTTCATCGAGTGCAGCAAGCGTATCGGCGAGCATGTCTCCAGCCGCCGGGTTGTGGCCGCCATCGAGCCACAGCTCATTGGTCGAGCCAACAAGCGTCGGCAAAGGGCCCGTCAGCAGTCTCTGCATGCGCGCCGGCCAAACCACCGTGCGCAGGCCAATTTCGATCGCGCGTTCGTCGATGCCGAGATGCGGCAGCCGTTCGCCCAGC
Source organism: Hyphomicrobium sp. (assembly GCA_019748215.1). GTDB lineage: Bacteria > Pseudomonadota > Alphaproteobacteria > Rhizobiales > Hyphomicrobiaceae > Hyphomicrobium_B. The sequence goes on along the minus strand of JAIEPV010000087.1, from coordinate 2,920 downwards.
GTTAACGCCGCCGCGATGGCCGTCGCGGCGTTAGCAATCTGGTGGCGGCCGATCAAAGCCGGAAGCGGCAGATCGATGAGGGCGTCATCGCGCTGGAATAACAGCCGTCCGTTTTGCTCATAGGCATCGTAGTCGCGCCCGAATACGGTCAACGGCGCGCTCACTGACCTAGCGCGGGCCTCGATGACGGCAAGGACGTCGTCGGGCTGAACCGCAACGATACCCGCTGTGCCGGTCTTCAGGATACCGGCCTTCTCAGCGGCAATTTTAGCAAGCGTGGGCCCGAGCTTTTCGGCATGGTCCATCGAGATCGGCGTAATGACCGTGAGGGCCGGGGATTTGATCACGTTGGTCGCGTCCAAGCGGCCGCCGAGGCCGACTTCGAGCAGCACGACATCGGCCGGCGTCTCCGAAAACGCCAGCAAAGCCGCGGCCGTCGTAATTTCGAATTGCGTGATGTCGTCGCCATCGTTCACGGCGCGCACGCGCATCAGCACATCGACCAGGGCATCTTCGCCAATCGGCTGCGCCACGCCATCTGCGCCAGCCAGCGCGATACGCTCATGAAAACGCACAAGATGCGGTGACGTATAAACGTGGACGCGCTTGCCGGCCGCCTCGATGATCGCCTTGAGGTAGGCGGTCGTCGAACCCTTGCCGTTGGTGCCGGCAATATGGACAACCGGCGGCAACCGCTGCTCGGGGTGGCCGAGCTTGCCGAGCAGCCGCTCGACGCGGCCAAGCGAAAGGTCGATCAGCTTCGGATGAAGCAGCATCATCTCGGCAAGAAGCGCGTCGCTCGTCGGGCGTGTCGTCGAAAGTGTCATGCGGCGCGTCGCTTGTGGTCAATGACGAAGTGGAACTCGTTGGCGCTTTGAACTAAGTGCCGCGCGTTTGATTGTTGCCAGTGGCTGGACTAGCGCCTGCTCCCTGGCCCAGTCCCTGGCCCAGTCCCTGGCTTGACGCTGGACCAGCCCCCGAAGCTGCGTCAGAGCCATCGCGCTTGGCTTTGTCAGTGCGCGCTGGATCGAAGCGCTGGCTCGGCGGCACGGCTTCCGGCTCAATCACGCCACCGCTTTCGCGCGCTGCCGTTTCAATCACCTTGCCGTCGACTGACGAGCCATTGACGTACGATTTGCCATTGGCGCGGCGCGCATCTTTGCCCTTGGCCGCGTTGATCCCCGACATGAACAGCCCGCACAACCGCGCCAGCGTTTCGCGCAGCTGATGGCGGTGAACGACCATATCGACCATGCCATGCGCCAGCAGATATTCAGCGCGCTGGAAACCATCGGGCAACTGTTCGCGAATGGTCTGCTGAATGACGCGCGGACCGGCAAAACAAATCAACGCGCCGGGCTCGGCGATGTGGATGTCGCCAAGCATCGCGTAGGATGCGGTCACTCCGCCCGTGGTCGGATCGGTGAGCACGACGATGTAGGGGAGTTTGGCGTCGCGCAAGCGCTGCACGGCAATCGTCGTGCGTGGCATCTGCATCAATGACAGGATACCTTCCTGCATGCGTGCGCCGCCAGACGCCGCGAACAGAATGAACGGGGTTTTGAGGTCAACGGCTTTCAACATGCCGGCAATGATGGCTTCACCCGCCGCCATGCCGAGCGAGCCAGCCATGAAGCGGAAGTCCTGCGCGGCGGCGACAACATGCTGGCCCTGAAGTAGACCTTCTCCGACGAGAACCGCATCCTCAAGTTTGGTGTCGGCCTTCGCGTCTTTCAGGCGGTCGGTGTATTTTCGGCCATCGCGAAATTTCAGCGGATCTTGTTGCACGGACGGCACCGCAACAAGCTTATACTCGCTGCTGTCGAACAGATGCCGCAAGCGCTGATCGGCGCCCATGCGCATATGATAGTTGGAGCCGGGAACAACGAACGCGTTGGCTTCCAGATCTTTGTAGAAAACCATCTGGCCGCTCTCCGGGCATTTGACCCAGAGATTGTCCGGCACATCGCGCTTGGCAGTAGACAACAGTCCGCTGATCTTCGGGCGGACGACGTTGTTGATCCAATTCACTTGGGCGTAGCTCCTTATAGGGTGACCCGAGCCCGTGGTCATGCTGCCGTGCCGCGCCTCGATGCGGCGGCACTGGTGCGGCTGCAGGTCGACGGCGGACCGCTCGTGTTCAAGGCGCATAATCTAACGCCACCTTGCGGGCGATGCTAGCAGGCAGTCGGGACTACATTTGTATATGGGTGTCGCGGACGGTCCCGGCCAACCATAGCGCGCGAGAAATTCTTAACCCGCGCAAAGCGCATGATCACCCTCACGCGTGCATCGCTGACGCCAGTTCCTGCACGAAACCGAGCACGGTAGCGACGGTCGATGTCGTGGCTTTGCCATTGAAATCCAATGATTTTTCGATGCGATCTATTATCGCCGAGCCAACCACGACACCATCTGCCCCGGCTGCAATGGCGCGCGCCTGCTCGCCGCTGCGGACGCCAAAGCCGACAACCACTGGAACATCCGTTTGCGTTTTGATTCGCCTCACCTGATTGTGAACATCGTTTACGACGGGCGCCGCAGCGCCCGTAATCCCGGCGATTGAAACATAGTAGACGAAGCCGGAGGTGTTTTTCAGCACAGCCGGAAGGCGGACGTCGTCGGTAGTCGGCGTCGCCAGGCGGATGAAGTTGAGGCCTGCCGCGACGGCGGGGAGGCAAACCTCTTCGTCAGCTTCGGGCGGTACGTCGACGACGATCAAGCCATCGACGCCGGCACCTTTGGCATCGGCGATGAAGCGTGCCGTGCCGTAGACGTAGATCGGGTTGTAATAGCCCATCAAAACGATCGGCGTGTCGGCATCGGACTGCCGAAACTGGCGGACCATCGCCAGCGTCTTGATCATCGTCTGGCCTGCCTTCAGCGCACGCAGCGATGACGCTTGCACCGCTGGTCCATC
>JAIEPV010000078.1 GCA_019748215.1 Hyphomicrobium sp. | reverse complement strand
CCGACTTTTTCGACGACCGCTTCGGCGAGATCCGCCCGCGTTAATGTTTTACCGTTCATTCACATCCTCCCAACCTTCGGATGATCCTTGGCGGGATGCTATCTGCGGAATAACCTGCGGTCAATAAAAGAGCTGTTCAAGCACCTGAAATAACTTACGATTCGTCTTTTGCGGCGCACCATAACTCTGCCGCATCACGGCTACCAGCGGGCGAGAACGGCACCCCAGGTGAAGCCGCCGCCCATGGCTTCCATCAAAATCAGACTGCCCTCCTTGACCCGGTGGTCTTCGAAAGCCTGGTTGAGTGCCAACGGAATGGACGCGGCGGAGGTATTGCCGTGCTTGTCCAAGGTCATAACGATCTTTTCCGGCGCCACGCCAAGCTTCTTGGCGATGCCATCAAGAATGCGCTTGTTGGCCTGATGCGGGATGTACAGACTGATCTCGTCGGCCGCATAGCCCGTCTCAACGAGCGTTTCCTCGATCACGCCGGATATTTTTTGCACTGCGTGGCGAAACACCTCGCGACCGTTCATGCGCAGATGGCCTACGGTTTTGGTCGAGCCCGGCCCGCCATCGACATACAGCATGTCTTCGAAGCGCCCGTCGGAGCGAATGCGCGTCGCGAGGATACCGCGATCGTCGCGTGTGCCGTGCTGCGACTGCGCCTCGAGCACAACCGCGCCGGCGCCGTCGCCGAACAGCACGCAGGTGCCCCGATCGGTCCAATCGAGAATGCGCGAGAAGGTCTCGGCGCCAATCACCAGCGCGCGTTTGAACTGACCCGTTTTCAAAAATGCATCGGCGACCGTCAATGCATAGATGAAGCCCGAGCAGACCGCCTGCACATCGAATGCGGCCCCTTTAGTGACGCCAAGCATGGCTTGAATTTTAACGGCGGTTGCGGGAAAGGTGCGATCCGGTGTGGCAGTGGCGCAGATGACGAGATCGATTTCCACCGGATCGATACCGGCGCGAATGAGCGCTTGCTTGGCTGCCGCCGCTCCGAGATCCGAGGTCAATTCACTATCGTCGGCGATGTGGCGTTGCACGATGCCCGATCGTTCGCGAATCCATTCGTCGGAGGTGTCGACGAGTGTCGAGAGCTCGTCATTGGTCATGATGCGCTTGGGCAAATGCGCGCCCACACTTCGAATGACGGATCGGAGAATTGCCAAGCGATACCCTTTCTCGACTAATGTCCGTCGCCGCCAGGCGAAACGACGGCCGGCCTGACTGCGCCTTCTAACGCGCGCGCGGACTGACCCAGCGCTTCGCTTTCCGTCGACGCCGCAAGTTTGTGGTGGAAATTGCCGATGTCCGCGGTTAGGCGCGCCACTAGGCCTGAGTCGGCCATCTCGAAAGCCAGATCGACAGCGCTTGCGAACCCGTAGGCATCTGTGCCGCCATGACTTTTCACAGCAATGCCGTTGAGACCCAAAAACGTCCCGCCATTGACCCGGCGTGGGTCCATTTTTTCTTTCAATACCCGAAATCCATCGCGTGCCAGTAGCGCACCCGCTTTGGTCACGAAAGAACTGGACATCGCGGCTTTCAAATAGCTGCCGATTTGCCGGGCGGTCCCTTCGGCCGTCTTCAGCGCGATGTTGCCGGCAAAACCCTCGACCACCACCACATCGACCGCACCATGACCGATCCGGTCACCTTCGACGAAGCCTTTGTAGTCGAGCGGCAGTTCGACCGATTTCAGAATGGCGTGGGCTGCTTTCACGTCTTCGTTGCCTTTGACATCCTCGGTGCCGACATTGAGCAGGCCGACCGATGGCCGCTCGATGTGAAACACGGCGCGCGCCATTGCCGCACCCATCAGTGAAAAATCGGTGAGTTGATGCGCGGTCGCGCCAATGTTGGCACCGACATCGAGCACGATGCATTCCGACGTCACCGTTGGCCAAAGCGCGGCTATCGCTGGCCGTTCAATGCCCGGTATGGGTCGCAGCACCAGTTTGGCAATCGCCATCAGCGCGCCGGTATTGCCGGCAGAAACCGCTGCGTGAGCCTCACCGGATTTAACGGCTTCGAGCGCGAGCCACATACTCGACCCCTTGCCACGACGCAGGGCCTGGCTCGGTTTTTCGTCCATGGCGATGACGAGATCGGTATGCACGACGCGGGATTTTGCCGCTAGCGCCACGTGGCCTGCCAGCGCGGCAACGATGCGCGCTTCGTTGCCAAAAAATATAAAACTGAGCGACGGATGGCGCTGCAGCGACAGGGCCGCTCCCGGCACGATGACGTCCGGCCCATGATCGCCACCCATAGCGTCAAGTGCTATGGTCTTGGGGCTCACCATGGCTTTGCTGGCCCTCTGTAAAAATGCCCGGCGCGCTCGCAGCGACGGCGGAGAATTGAACGCGAAATCGAGCGATTAAGCTCCCGCCCGTCTGGGCTGTCAATGCGGCTGGACCATAGCCGGTTGAGACCTCGAAACAAGGCGAAAACGCCACTGATGAACGCTTGACGCACAAGCGGATTACGACTTGTCCTTTAGTCGTGAGAGGGCGGCGAACGGGCTGGTTTTGCCCGGCTCGGCAGCGGCGGGATCGCGCCAATCAAAGGCGGCGTCATCTTTGCGCGGAAATGGATCAAGCGCGGCGGAAATCGTTTCAAACACGATGCGCCCGACGGTGAGTTTGCCGTCGACAAGCGGCTCGACATCGGGACCTTCAAGGACGCTCGCCTCTTGCCCCATCACGGCCGCCGTGTCGTTCTTTTTGCTCTCCGCCCAAAACTCGACGTCGAACTTTTCATCCATGTGTTGAGCAACCGGATCGAGTGTGACGACGCAGGCCTGCTCAAGGTCGGCAATGACGCGACCGGCGAGACGATAGCCGCCTCCGGCCAGTCGGTTCACGCGATAGCTCGCCGTCAACGATGCCAGTGACAAAAGACCAAGCATGCTGGCGATGGCTGCAAGTTCGGACGCCGAAGCGGCGCGTTCTTTGGCAATGCCGCCGTCCGCCAGATCGACGACGGCATAAGTCCAATCGAGTGGCGACGCGATCTCAGAGGGCATGGGATGCGTCCAAAGAGTTTGCCGGATTGGGCACCTGGGTGCTCGACAACATCGTCTCGGGAGGAGCGCCAGCCAACTCGATCGACATAGTTCTCATATAGGCGGCAAGTGCCAGCGCGGGACGAGCGGCATCGCGGCCCTGATAGACGTATCGTCCGAGCGCCGCGAGCAAAGCCGTGTTGTCCACTTCGCTGAGCGCTGCCCGGTAGACACCTGTGCGTTCGTAAAAGCCGGCTGCCGCGCGTTTGACACGTTTTGGCACCGTCAAATCACCGACACCCATTTCGCGCATGCAATCATCCATATCGGTCACGAAGGCTTCGATCGTGTGCCGCGAAAAAGCTTCGACGTATGCCGGATCGAGCCCTCCGGTCTTGAGTGCTTCAAGCGCTTGAAACAAATGCAAGGCAACCATCTCAAAGCGGCCCTCGGCCGTGTCGGGTACCTCAAGATCTTTGTAGAAAGCAGGTTGGCGCGCGGCGTCAACAATGCGGGCATAGAGCGCCTCCGCCGTGCGGGCGACTTTCGGTTTTCCCATCAGCCAATTGAGCATTTCGAATTTCCTGTTGGCGCCGTCGAACTTTTGCCCAACTGCGGCCCGGTGGCCTGACGCGGTCTTATGGCTCGCCAGCAGTGCCCCAGAAGTGCCGCGTCGCAGCAATTCTAGTGATCATATTGGCGCCAAAAGTCTGGGGACAGACTACCTGCCCTCGAATAGCCTGACATTGCCCACAAGTGGGTGTCAGTTTAAAGCCTTGCTGGCCGACAAAGAACCGATTCTCCGGAGACCTTCGACCTGATGCGCCGAGTTGACCATAAGTCAGAGCCGGTCTCACGGTCCACCGCGCGCTCCGCCGCGCGGCGCAAAAGCACGAATGCGCGTAGGGCAATCGTTTGGGCTGGCGTAACTTTCGCTCTGGCCTTGAGTGGCTGCAGCGAGACCCTCACAAAGCACGGCCATCAGTTTCACGACACCGATTTGCAAGCCGTTCAGCCCGGCATGAGCCAGGAGCAAGTCCGCTCGACGCTCGGCTCGCCGGCCACCACAGCCGTCGTCGGCTCGGGCAACGGTTTCTATTATATCTCGAGCACCATGGCGCAGAGCTCGTTCTTTAAGCCGACCGAGAAAGACCGCCAAGTTGTCGCCGTCTATTTCAATGAAGGCGGCACTGTTGAATCTGTCGCCAACTACGGACTGAAAGACGGCAAGGTCTTTGACTTCATTAGCCGTCAGACGCCGGCGCCCGGCACCAAGGACGAAGGCATCATCAAGTCGCTGTTCCGCAACCTCGGCACCAAGCAGGTTTTCGGCGATGGATACTAAATCCGTTGGAGATATTGGCCTCGCTCACCTTCGATGACAAAAAAGCCCCAGAGTTTCCTCCGGGGCTTTTGTTTTAGGCGTCTTGCACGACGCGGCGTCCCGTTCAGCCGTGCGCCAGCACAGCCAGCAACAGCAATGCGACGATGTTCGTGATCTTGATGGCCGGGTTGACCGCCGGGCCCGCCGTATCTTTGTAAGGATCGCCGACCGTATCGCCGGTCACCGATGCCTTGTGCGCCTCAGAGCCCTTCATGTGCTTGACGCCATCTTTGTCAACGAAGCCGTCTTCAAAGCTCTTTTTGGCGTTATCCCACGCGCCGCCGCCCGATGTCATCGAGATCGCGACAAAGATGCCAGTGACGATGACGCCAAGCAGCATCGCACCGACGGCCGAGAACGCCGCGCCTTTTCCGGCGATGGCATTGATAACGATAAACAGCACAATCGGCGACAGCACCGGCAGCAGCGACGGGATGACCATTTCCTTGATTGCGGCCTGCGTCAGCAAATCGACAGCGCGCGCGTAGTCCGGCTTCGAGGTGCCCTTCATGATGCCAGGATCAGCCTTGAACTGCCGCCGCACCTCTTCGACAATCGACCCAGCCGCACGTCCGACAGCCGTCATGCCCATGCCGCCGAACAGGTACGGGATCAAGCCGCCGAGAAGCAGGCCTGCGACAACATACGGATTGTCGAGCCCGAAGTTGATCGTGACGCCCTTGAAAAACTGAAAAGCGGTGGAGCCATCTTTGTTGGCTTCAGCGATGAAATACTGAAGATCGTAGTTGTAGGCCGCGAACAACACGAGCGCGCCAAGACCCGCCGAACCGATAGCATAGCCTTTGGTGACAGCCTTGGTGGTGTTGCCAACAGCATCCAGCGCATCGGTCGAGCGACGGACTTCCTTCGGCAGACCAGCCATTTCGGCAATACCGCCCGCATTATCGGTGACCGGACCGAAAGCGTCGAGTGCGACGATCATGCCGGCCAGTCCAAGCATCGTCGTTGTCGCGATGGCCGTGCCAAATAGGCCGCCAAGTTGATACGTCGACAAGATGCCGGCGACGATCGCCAGCGTCGGCAAGGCTGTCGATTCCAGCGAGACGGCGAGGCCTTGGATGACGTTGGTGCCGTGACCCGTGACCGACGCCTGACTGATCGAGCGCACCGGGCGATAACCAATGCCGGTGTAGTATTCGGTGATCCACACGATCAAACCCGTCAGCGCCAAGCCGACGAGGCCGCAATAGAACAGGTTGAGTCCGGTGATCGTCTGCCCGGCTGCGGTTCCAACGTCACCGAAACCACCGAGTACGTATTGCGTTGCTGCATACAAACCCGCAATCGACAACACCGCCGAAGCGATCACACCGCGATACAGCGCGCCCATGATCGAACCGTTCGCGCCAAGTTTGACGAAAAACGTGCCGATAATCGACGTGATGATGCAAGCGCCGCAAATTGCTAGCGGGTAGACCATCAACGCTGCGAGATTTGGCTGTCCGGCGAAGAAAATAGCGCCAAGCACCATCGTTGCGACAACGGTGACGGCATAAGTCTCAAACAAGTCGGCAGCCATGCCGGCGCAATCGCCGACGTTGTCGCCGACATTGTCGGCGATGGTGGCTGGGTTTCGTGGATCGTCTTCCGGGATGCCGGCTTCGACTTTGCCAACGAGATCACCTCCGACATCGGCACCCTTGGTAAAAATGCCGCCGCCAAGACGCGCGAAGATCGAAATCAACGATGCGCCAAAACCTAAAGCCACAAGCGCGTCGACGACTTGCCGGCTGGCTGGTTCGTAGCCGAGCGGACCGGTCAGCACCGTGTAGTACCCGGCAACACCCAACAGTGCGAGGCCGGCGACCAGCATGCCGGTAATCGCTCCTGCTTTGAACGCGATGTCGAGACCTTTGGCGAGAGACTGTGAGGCGGCCTGCGCGGTGCGAACATTGGCACGCACGGACACGTTCATGCCGATGTAGCCAGCCAAGCCGGACAAAATCGCGCCGATTAGAAAACCGGCTGCGACCAACGGACCGAGCAGAAGGTATGCCAAGACAAAAATCGCCGCCCCGACGATGGCGATCGTGCGGTATTGCCGATTGAGATAGGCCTGGGCGCCTTCACGAATAGCCCCGGCAATCTCTTGCATCCGGGCGTTGCCCGGGTCGGCATTCATCACCGACTGGGCCGTGATAAAAGCGTAGACGATGGACAGCGCCCCGCAGGCGATGATCCCCCAAAGGATATGGCTCATTAAGTGGTTCCTCTTAGCCGCGCTGAGTGCAAGGCCGGATTATTTGATTTGCGCGCAGAGGCGGCCGCAAGATCGGCGCGCCCCCAAGCCCCCTCTCGTTTAAGGCCCGCACCGCTATGGGCCGGCCAAGAGTCGGGCGGACCATGCCAAAAGTGCTCGAGCGTTGCAACACGGGCACGCTCGTCTTTTCGTGCACAAAAAGGCGGCCCGGGTGCATATTGCGCCCAGGCCGCCAATTGAGATCCTTAAGTCACCGCCAGAGTAATAGCCGCGCGAGCCTTAGTAGCGGTCGAGGCGGATGCCCCGACGGTGGCCGCCGCCATAACCATAGCCGCGGCCGTAGCCATAACCGTAATTGCGATACCCACGGTGACCATAACGATAATGACGACGGTGACCGTAATAGCGCGGACCACCATAGAAGCCATAATATCCTGGGTAGCCAAACCCGAGGTAGATGCCACCATGCCGGCGATGGTGCCGGTGGCGCCAGCGCACCTCAGTTACGCCGGTCGCTTCGCTGGCCACCGCAGCCTTGGTCGCAAGACCACTCGCAGGGTTCGCGGACGCAGGTGCCGTGCCAGACAGCGCCAGAGCGCCAAGGACGCACAAGCTTGCGAAAAGTTTACGCATTGCATTCTCCCTTTTTACCTTTGGCCGGGGCCATGTGACTCGTTTGGTACGAGCTCCGCCTATTGACCTCCGACCGCTAGATCATAATCGTTCGAACCGAAATCTAGCGTCGATGCGGATAAACGCCGTCGACGCCGATTTGGTTGCATTTAACTGCACCCGCGATGAACGGCCTGTGAACGATGTATCTGCGACGCGGAAACGGTTTCAATCCGCCGCGATCGATTGAAACCGTTTCGGCATCGCAGCCAAGCAGGGTCTTCGAAAAGTTGCAGTTAAGTCGGTGGTTGCTATAAGCGCGTCGCACGAGCCATCAGCCGCAATCGAAGCGCCACCGCGCAATCAAGGCATCATTGTGGGAGACGATTTTGGAAATCGAAGCCGCCATCAAGAGTGCCCAAGGTGGCGCCGCGATCGACAACCTCGCATCAGCGTTCGGCATTCCGCCGGATAAAGCCGCTTCGGCGGTGACCGCCATGACGGCTGTGCTCGCCAATCGTGTGGAGCGCAACACGCTATCGCGCGGTGGACTGGCCGACGTTGTTTCGCTTCTTGGCAACTCTGATGTCGGCCGCGCCATAGCCGACCCGGCGCATCTCGCCACTGCGGAGATGGCGGAGAGCGGCAATCACATCCTCGACGTGCTGATCGGCGACAAACACATCAGCCGTGGCATTGCCGAGCGCGTTGCCCGCGATACGGGGCTTGATGCGGCCACACTGCGCCGAATGCTCCCAGTCGTCGCCAGCATGATGGTCGGCGGGCTGCAAAACAAAACGCAGGCGCTATTTTCACAAAAGCTGCGCGATGTGCCCGGCCTTGGCGTCTTACTTCCGCTTCCCGGTGACCCGGTGCCGCAGCGTTATGACGCCCCGTCGACTGCGCCTGGGTCCGGCGAATGGTCAAATGATTTGCCGCGCCCTGGCGGGGGATCGGGCGGCGGTATGGGTGGATCGACCGGCGGGGGAGTTTTACTGCCATTGCCCGGAGATAATGTACCCGGCAGCACCCGGCGCAACCGCTACGACGATCTTTCGGATGTCGTTCGCCGTGGAGGCACGCAAGCACCCGGCGGCGGCTCCTTGGATGGCCTCATACGTTCAATCCTTGGTGGCCTGCTCGGCTTCAAGAATCGCGGAGTCATTAGCTCGCTGATTTACATGTTCGTGGTCCGCTGGCTGCTGAATGCCGGAAAACGGATCTTGTCGCGGATCGTTCTCGGCCGCTGACGTCGCGCCGCCCTTTGCGATCGCAAACACCAGACCGCCAGTTGGCTGATCAACCGGCGGTCACTTGGCAACTGGGCATTCAAACGAAAACCACACGCGCCGTCTCAACGGCAGGGGCGCGCGCTCAGATCGCACGACCATCCCGAAGTTGACTGCGCGCAATTCATATCTTTCGCGGACGCCTTAGCGAAGTTCGCCCACGTGTTTCCGTATTCGAAATCGACGAAAGAGGACCACGACACGACCGCTTCATACTCGGCCTTTTTACGGTTCGATACGCCTGAGCTGCTGCCATAGTGATAGTGGTCGGAGAAACACAGACGGCCACGTTCGGAACGTAGATCATGGGCGGCAGCGAGCCCCGTGACGGCCGCGACGCGTTGTGCCGCAAGCGCTGTGGGCGCAAGAGAAACGATCGCTAGAAACGCAGCTACGCATGCCTGTACACTCAGTCGGAAAGGCATAGATCACCCCTGAGAATGATTATAATATTTGCTCGAATCACCAGCATATAGTCGCAGAGAATGCTGCCCAGGCGCAGGGAGTTTTTATGGCGCGCCAACACATTCGCGCCCACCGCGGCATGGAAGGCACAGCGCTAACGGTCCTGCTGAAATCGGCGCCAGTCATACCCGGCTGAGTGCTGCATTGCCCGTCTATGAGGCGCTTATTTGGCCGCTACCACGGAAATTTCGACCAACATCCGCGGATCGATCAGCTTGGCTTCGACGCACGCTCTGGCCGGCGCGTTTTTACCACCGAGCCACGCGCTCCATGAAGTGTTCATGCCGTCGCGATGGCGGATGTCGTTGAGCCAGACCGTCGCTTGCACGACTTTCGACTTGTCGCTGCCACATAGAGCCAGAAGCCGATCGATTTCGGCCAACACTTCAGCGGTCTGACCCGCGACGTCACGCGACAAATCACTGGGGATCACACCGGCGGTAAACACGAGGCCGTTGGCTTCAGTGACTTTGGAGTAAACGGCGGATTCTTCGTGACGTGTGATCGGCATCCTGGGCTCTCCTGCGAAAATCGCAGGCCCTGCTTAGCAAGCCGTGCCCCTCGCCAAAAGCGTTTAAAACAATGGTGGGTCTTCGTGCCGCTGGCCATCGATCAGCAGGCCTTTGATCCCGGCCGTGCCGTCGGCACCCACGGCCACCAGCGCTTTGATGGCTTTGTCCCTGACTTTCGTCTCAAGCAAAGCCCCCGTGCCTTCCGGTACGAAATATCGCTCGATACCAAAACGCACATCGATCGATTCATCCGACGATCCAGCCGTGCCCCAGTGATAGGCCACGCGGCCCCTGATGACGATATCGCCGTTGTCGACGCGCTCAGGAAACTTTGCAGAGATGCTGCGCACCAGCCAACTTTCATCGACGGATTGATGCAGCGTTACGTAAGCGATTGCGCCTTTTGACAGCCCGTCGAACGAGGGGCGACCGTCCAACGCCATCGATTTGATCGGCGTGAGTTCGTACCCGAGCGTCACGTAGTCACCGCGAAACAAATCGCGCGGATCGACGGGCATCACGGGGAGCGCGATCTCCTTGCCATCGCGAAGCAGGGCTTGGCGTTTGGCAACGATGGACCATAGCACGGCTGTCTGGATGACTGCGGCAACGCAAAGCCACCGCCATGTCGGGCCGGGCCGCCAGCCCCCGATGCTATTGCTCATGAGCTTCGTTCCGATTCTGCCGAGCGGTGCGCCAATCGCCAAGCCAATGCGGCGAGCGCTGCGACCAGCACGCCCGCGACGAGGAAGAACAGTGATGTGCCGAGGATGGTGCCGACAGTTTTGGCGTACAGCGCCAAGATCTCGATCGAAAAGCCAAGATAACCGAGCCAGATCGCCGAAGGGCGGCGGGTGGACATGCCGTATGCGATGGACCCAATCAGTACCAGCAAGGTCAGCGATGCCATGACGATCAATGCAACGCCGCTTGGGTTCTCACCGAATTGCAGGGCCATGGCGCCGGCAAATGTCGTCATTAATCCGTAGCCGACCACCGGCTCTACGGCGACGTGCCACGCCGGTTCGAAGCGCTCGATGGCGAGGCCACTCACGACTGCCATCAATCCAAGCGCGACGACCAGTGCGTGATCGTGGCCGTCGCTCAGAACATAGCCAAGCGCGATCACAAACGCCGACACCGCCAGTGCTGACAGATGCAATCCTGGCCGCCAGCGCTGCCACAAGAAAGCCGCGGACACCGCTGCCCAGCCCAACAAAAATGGCCAGAAAACCGCAGCGCGTTCGAATGTTTCCAAGGCGCCCCAGACTGCGACAAGGCCCATGGCGAACGCCACAGCCGCATTGGACCGCAACAGCACGCCGGAAAGCAACGCGCCTGCCGCCCACAAAGCAACGCCGTCGGGCGCATGGCCGTCGATGTGGAACATTTGACTGATGAGCGCGATGCTGGCGCCGAAAACCGCAACTGCAAACAAGATCGCTGCGTCCGACATGCCGCTCTGTCCGCGCGCGCCGAACATGCCGGCCACCGCGTAGCCGGTCCACATCGACGCGAACAAAATGACGAGCCGCGCGCCACGTGCAATGTCTTGCCAATGGGCCGCGACGAACGACATGACGGCGAAGGCGAGTAAAACACTGGCCAGCACGCCGAGTGCCGGGGCAAGTCCAAAATTTCGCCGGTTGCTTACAAGCTCACGAGCGATCTGGGCCTCGCCCTCATCGGTCAACCAGCCATTGGCTTTCCAGCGCGACAAATCTGCGGCTAGACGCTTTTGATAACCCCACATCTGGCCCAACCTATCGCACGCGCGACGTCCTAAATTTCCGCCGAGGGCCTTCCAACCACCCGTGGCATTTTCCTGTCACCCTTGCTCGATCAAACGCAGGGCTCGATCAAATAAGTCACACCGACGTTAAGCCGAAATAGCGGCTGCGGCGTGGACCGACTGTGCAGTCATGATGGCAAACTGATCGATCTAGCCGCACGTGCGTAATTTTCCCGTGTGGATTTCAGGGAGCGGATGACGGTTGCCGAAACCTGTTGGCGGATCTGTCGCGGCGTCTCACAAGCGCTGGTCAACGACGCACCAGCCTGCTAAGCTAGTTGCGAATGATTTGCATTAGCGAGTGGACATGACGCTTGTTTCGCCGGAACTCCCCCCAATTTCAGCTGCAATATCAACTAAGCATACAGCCGACGGTGGGTGGCGCCGATCCGCCGGGGAACCGGCGTTGAGCGACGTCTTTGGCTCTATCCCCGTCAGCATGACCGGCACGACGCTCCGCCGTTTCGGAGCGTTTTTCGGGCCAGGATACCTTGTTGCGGTCGGCTACATGGACCCCGGCAACTGGGCGACGTCGATCGCGGGGGGATCGAAATTCGGCTATGCGCTCCTCGTCGTCGCCCTGGTGTCGAACATCATGGCGATCGTTTTGCAGAGCCTATGCGCCCGCCTTGCCATCGCGTCGGGTCGCGATCTCGCGCAGGCCTGTCGTGACGGCTATCCGCGTTGGACCGCCTATCCGCTCTGGGCACTCGCTGAAATCGCCATCATCGCCACCGATGTCGCGGAAGTCATCGGCACGGCGATCGGGCTCAATCTCCTGTTCGGCATTCCACTTGAAATCGGCGTCATCATCACGGCGCTCGATGTTTTCGTCGTGCTGGCGCTGCAAAAACTCGGATTTCGATATCTGGAAGCCTTCGTCATCACGCTCCTCGGCATCATCGCCATCTGCTTCGCCGTGCAGATCGCGCTTGCCGATCCCGACTGGGGCGCGGTGATTCGCGGCTTCGCGCCAACGACAGACATCATCTCAAATCCGGACATGCTGTATCTCGCGCTCGGCATTCTTGGCGCGACCGTGATGCCGCATAATCTCTACCTGCATTCAGCGATCGTCCAGACCAGAGCCTACGGCGCCAAGCCCGAGGACAAGCGTGAGGCCCTGACATTCGCGACCATCGATTCAACCGTGGCGCTCATGCTCGCGTTACTCGTCAATGCGTCGATCCTCATTCTTGCAGCGGCCGCTTTTTATCACACCGGCCGGACCGAGGTGGCAGAGTTGGGCGAGGCCCATTCCCTACTAGCGCCGTTGCTTGGCAGCTCAATCGCGCCGGTGATGTTCGGCATCGCGCTGCTGTGTTGCGGGCTCAATTCAACGGTGACGGCGACGCTTGCCGGCCAAGCCGTGATGGAAGGCTTCATCGACATCAAGTTGAAACCGTGGCTGCGCCGCCTCGTCACGCGGGGCATCGCGATTATTCCGGCGGCCGGTGTGACGCTATCCTACGGCGACAGCCAGACGGCCAAGCTTTTGATCCTGACGCAGGTGGTTTTGAGTTTGCAATTGCCGT
This sequence comes from Hyphomicrobium sp., assembly GCA_019748215.1. Lineage (GTDB taxonomy): Bacteria > Pseudomonadota > Alphaproteobacteria > Rhizobiales > Hyphomicrobiaceae > Hyphomicrobium_B. Next base: position 11,943 of record JAIEPV010000078.1, on the reverse strand, counting down.
TTGCGATCGTGCCGCTGGTGCAGTTCACAGCCAGCCGCGCCAAGATGGGGGCTCTCGTTGCGCCGCGCTGGCTGACCGGCGTCGCTGCCGTTATTGCCGCGATCATCGTCGCGCTCAACATCAAGCTGCTGTATGATTTTGCGCTCGGCGGCTAGCGCTACTTGGTCGAAGACGGCAGGCTGGCCAAGTCGTCGATGTACCATTTTTCGGTCTCGACGATGGCTGGGTTTTCGCCGTTTTCATAGATCCAGCTATCGACCGCCCATTTCTGGCCCGAGGCCGTTTCCTTCAAGACCGCTGTCCAGTGGGTCCATCCTGCAACGCCGCGCCACAGCTGATCCTTGGCGAACGGCGTGCCGACGCTGTGATGTTTCAGGAAACCATTGTTTTCAAGAACCAGCAGATAGCTGGTCGTGTTGGTCGACTCGTCGACGCAATCCTGCTGACTGGGATCGCCCGACGCCTTGAAGTCCATTCCAGCGCGATCCGTGTCGGTACCGATCGCCTTGCCGACCCGGTTTTCCATCCAGCCAATGGCATAGGCGACGGCGCGCCGTTCTTCGCCGGCTTTGTCGTCCTTTTTGACCTTTTTGAAAATCGCCTTCAGTTCGGCGATGTCGGCATCGGTGAAGGTGAATTTGGTTTGGATTTTGCAGGTGTAGCCGTGACAAACGGAGACGCGATTTTTAACCGGGGCGTTGACCTTGAAATCCGCAAAGTGAGTTTCAACCGAGCCAAGACGCTCGTGCGTACAGCCGCCCAAAGTGGCCGCAAACGACGCCGCGAGCCAGGCAAAATCAATGCTTCGTTGCCAGCCCATGCCGCCCCGCTGTAAACCCATTCAAGCGACATGGCGTCGGTGACGCCCACACCTCTCAACTTCGCTTAACACTCGACTGATTCGCGTCAAACACCGGCCGCCAAAGCTGATTCGTGCGTTGTGGACACGTTGCGCAAAAGCTCCAGGTCAGCAAAGTCCAGCAGGTCTGCCAAAGGTCCCAATGTCTCGTCCCAAACCCATTCATGTCATTGGCGCTGGTCTCGCCGGCTCGGAAGCCGCCTATCAGATCGCCACCGCCGGCGTGCCGGTCGTGCTGCATGAAATGCGCCCGATTCGCACGACGGACGCTCACAAATCTGATGGCTTCGCCGAGCTCGTCTGCTCGAACTCGTTTCGCTCGGACGATTGGGAAAACAACGCCGTTGGATTGCTGCACGAAGAAATGCGCCGCGCCAATTCGCTCATCATGCAGGCGGCTGATCGGCACAAGCTTCCCGCCGGCGGCGCTCTAGCCGTCGATCGCGATGCCTTTTCCGCAGAGGTGACCCGACTGATCCATGCGCAACCGTTGATCACCGTCGACCGCCATGAAGTCGAGGGATTGCCGCCAGCCGATTGGCCGAGTGTCATCGTCGCCACCGGACCACTTACCTCGCCGGCGCTAAGCAGCGCGATAGCCGAACTCACCGGCGAAGGAGCCTTGGCATTCTTCGACGCCATCGCGCCCGTCATCCATCGCGACAGCGTCGACACGTCGATCGCATGGTTTCAATCGCGCTACGACAAGTCCGGACCGGGCGGCACCGGCGCCGACTATCTCAACTGCCCGATGGACAAGGAGCAGTACAACGGCTTCGTCGATGCGCTTTTGGCCGGCGAAAAAACCGTTTTCAAGGAATGGGAAGCGTCAACGCCGTACTTCGACGGTTGTCTGCCCGTCGAAGTGATGGCCGAGCGCGGCCGCGAGACATTGCGCTTTGGGCCGATGAAGCCCGTTGGTCTTGATGATCCGCGCACCGGCCGCTGGCCTTACGCTGTCGTGCAGTTGCGCCAGGATAACGCGCTCGGCACACTTTGGAACATGGTCGGCTTTCAGACCAAGCTGCGGCACGCCGAACAGGCGCGCATTTTCCGTATGATCCCGGGATTGGAAAATGCCGAATTTGCGCGCCTCGGCGGGCTGCATCGCAACACCTATTTGAATTCGCCGAAGCTGCTTGATCGCACCTTGCGCTTGAAGGTCGATCAGCGACTGCGCTTTGCCGGTCAGATCACCGGCGTCGAAGGCTATATCGAGAGCGCCGCGATCGGACTTCTTGCTGGTCGCTTTGCGGCAGCCGACGCGCTCGATCGCCGTCTCGTGAGCCCGCCGCCGACAACCGCGCTTGGAGCGCTGCTCGATCACATCACCGGCGGCCACCTGATCGCCGACGACGCAAGTCGCGGCGGCGGACGCTCATTCCAGCCAATGAACATCAACTATGGTCTCATCCCTGACCTCAGCGCCGCGCCGACGCACGACGCGGACGGCAAAAAGCTCAAAGGCGCGGAGCGGGGACGTGCCAAGAAGCAAGCCATGTCGCGCCGTGCGCTGGCTGACCTTGCCGGCTGGCTTGATGCGATCAGCGATCCGTCCCGTCGCCAACCGGCGGCCTGAACGGCTGGCGCACTTCGACGTCGGGTGACACGCCAACACTCGTTGGCGGCTCGCTGTCCTGCGGAACGACGGGTGGCGCAGCGATCTCATTATTGACGGCCGCATTGGCGCTTGGTGGACCGGGCGTTTCGATCGCTGGCGGCAACTCATCGCGCGATGCGCCGCCGGGTTCGGAAAGCGCACCAGTCGAGGACGGCGCTGGTGATGCTCCAGCATCAGGCACTGTTTTCATTTCTGGAGCCGACGTTTGACCGATTGTCGTGTCAGGCGCGGCAGGCGGTGGGGCCGGTTCGGGGCCGAGCGCGCCTGGTTCTTCGGCTGGCGGGGGCAGCGGGATCTGCGTCGCGACGTAGGGATCGGGCTCCGGCCCTTGACCATACTTCGTGAGCACGGCGCGGGCTTTGTCAGCCACCGCATCCGCGATCGCGGCGTGACCTTCCGCCGTTGGATGAAACGAGCCTGAATACGTCGCGGCCAGAAGCAACTGAAACGAGGCTAACGTGTCGAATTTCAGAACTTTTTGCAGAACCGACGCCGCTACATGAAAATTGCCGGTCATGAAGCCGTCGTTTGGCGTGCGAAACCAACGCTTGCGTGAGGCGTAAGCAGGGTAATCTGCGGGGTTGTAGGGCTTCCAAACACCGTCGATCTTGCGCGGTAGGCGCAGTTCATCGGCAGGGTTCGTTCCATCGTCTGCCCAACCGGAACAAATACCCCGATCAATGAAGGCGCGGCGATGCGTTTCGACGAAGGTCCAGCCGTACTTTTCGGAGCTCTCCCGCATCTGCCGATGCAGCTTGTCGGCAACCCACGTGCCCTCGCGCAGCTTCTGCTCGCTCAGCTGAAAGTCGGCGACGACTTCCATGCCCGCGCGGCCATCCTTGCAGGTCTCGCTGCCGTCGCCCGCCAGCGCCAGCCCCGGATAACTCGCGAGAATGATGCGGTCGCTTTCGTCCCAAGGCACGTAAAGTAGCGAATGGATCGCGCGGTTCAGCGATTTGTAACGGGCGTCCAAGTGCGATAGTTGCTGCGTCGCTTCGCTCTGGCCGTGGAGTTCGCCGATCCAGCCGCCGAGTTGGCGCAAGGTCGATTCACTCGATAGCACGGCATTGGCGACGAGGCGCGAGAAGCCGATGTCGTTGCCGCCGATCGACAATAAAACCAAATCGATTTTGCGCGCTGCGTCTTTCGGACATTTGCGCAGAACCAAGCCGCCCTTCAGCTCCGGAATTTCGCCGTTGATGTGATACGCCTCCGGCAAATCCATCGGCTGCGCATCACGCTTGCCGCACTGCGCCTCGGCGACTGCTGAAATTTGCGACAGAACCGGCGGGTTCGGTACCCACTCGTTGCCTTTGTAACGCAGGAACAGTCCGGCTGTGACTTCGGCACCTGAGCACGACACCCCAACGAAGGTGACGGCGCGATGCGGATCCTCGACAGAAAGTTGCAACGCAGCGCGCAGCTGATGCGAGTAGAGCGAGCGGTGACAGGCTTGATCCAGCCAGCGGGCATTTTCGGAGATGAAGGCCTTGTCGCCAATCTGCTTCCAATCGCCGATGCGGGCCGGAAACCCCGACAAATCGCCAGACTTCGCATTGCCGTAATTGGCACTGCGGTCGCGTGAGAAGCGCACCGGAATATCGGGATTGCCCTCACCCGACGCAAAACTATCGCCCATGGCTGCAACTAAAATATCGCGAACTTTGATATCGGTTACAGCCACGGCGCGGCCACCGATCTCGACGGAGACCTTCATCGCACCAGGGTAGGGAACTTCGAATTCGACCGTTTCATTGCAGGGCTGAACGATGGCGTCGCCGCGCGGCACGCTGCCGCCTTTCGGTGCCGTCAGCCAGGTGCACGTCAAGTTGGTTGCGTCTTCGATGCCGGCCATGTCAGCCACGACGACGTGGTTCTTTGGATTCATATAGTCGTCGTAGTCGGGGCACGTGTAGCGATTGGTCGTCCAATTCCAGCACGTTTTTCGATACATCGTCGCAGCCCAGCCATCCTCGTGGCGGCGCTGCAGAGCATGCTCAGCGGCGAGGACCGGCGTTGTTAAATCGGACGGTCCAAGCGAGTTGTACGTCGCGCGATGCACCTCGGTATCTGCGGGGTCTCTGAAAAATCGAAACGGATTTTCAACCCTCCAGCGGATGGCAACGGTTTGCGCCGTCGCCGGTTGCACGTCAGCGAGTAAAGTGACCGAGATTGCAATCAGGCTCGCAATCACGCCGCGCATTGCAGTCCGTGTCAGGCTCCCGGCCATTCGTTCCCTCGTCCTTTAAAGTCGTCGCCGCAAATGCGCTCCAGCAATCCGTGCGACGCGCGTCAGCGGGGCAATCTCCGCAATATTGCGAAGCGGATCATGATCGCGTCTCTGCAAAGCCCTCAAATAGGGCTCTACGACGGCGAGCGGCAGCATGGCTGTTATGACGGCTGATCGATCATGGCCCAATTCCGCCAGCATCCCCCGGAAATCGACGAGGTAGCCCCTGCATCTAGCGGCGATTTCGGCGAGTTCAGTGCGCCAATCTCGATCACTGACCGCTGCTGAATGAGCAGCTTGCGGTGGAAAAGGTTCGCGTCCCCGAGACAGTGGAAGCGCCAAAGCTGTCGCGACACGCGCCAAGCCATAGGCGCGGCCTGCCGATTGAACTGCGCGCGCGAGCAGCGGCGTTTGCCCGCAGCTGAGAACGCGTGCGGCGAAATCAAATAAGGTGCCCTCGATGAGGTCGAGTTCGAGCGACAGCGCCTTGTGATCTGGCGGCGGATCCGCATAGAGCCGATGCGTGTGGGCGTCGAGCATGTCCGATAGACTGTCACGCGGCAGATTATGGCGCTGAATGACCCCAATCACGGCATCGGCCGTCGGATGCCCGGTTCGTTCGCCGCGCGCGCCACTGTCGAGTGCATCGCGCCACCACTGAAGCCGGATCTCGCCGAGCATCGGATCGCTGACACTCTCGCCAATGCGATGCAACTCGCCACTGAATGCCGCCAGCGCTATTAAATCGTCGCGCGCGGCACGCGGCGCCAACAGTGCCGCCAAATAGCGGTCGATCTCGTAACGTCGCGCGATCGGCCTGATCTGTTCTGCGCCTTGCGCTTGCGCTGCTGGATCGTCGAGGCTTATTCGGTCACTCATGTGGGGTATCCGCCATCCTCCCCTGGACCGAGCCCAGATCTATCGACGCAATGGCGGACAACGTCACGGTACCGCCAAAAGCGCCGCACCGACATGGCGACGTTCCGCCAGCAAGACATTGTACGTGCGCGCAGCGGCACCGGTGCTCATCACTTCGAGGCCGATACCCGCTTTCGCGAAGGCCTCGACCACCGGCTCAGGCGGCCACGCTTGCATGACGCCGGTCCCGAGCAACAGCACGCCGGGTGGCGCCAATTCGCTGAGCGCCAGGGCCAGCATCGACGCCGTCATGGTTGCGATCGTCGTCGCCTCCCACGCATAAACGCCGCTTGGCAAGAACAGGATAGAGCCCTGGTGGCTCATGTCGGCGAAGCGAAAGCCGCCATTTCCGTAGGCGGTTACGGCAGCTTCAGCCGGATAACGGGCAATCGCGTCTGCCATATCGACGGCCCTCGCCAACACTCAGGTCCAGGCGTCGGCCCCGTCCAGGCCTAAGCCTTGCCGGCCGAAACGCCCTTTGCCGCCGCATCACTCCAATCTCGCTTGACGCCGAGATAACCGAGCAGCGGCGCCGCAATGAAGATGGATGAGTACGTGCCGATGATGACGCCGAGCAACATCGCAAAGTTGAAATTTCGAATGACTGCGCCGCCGAAGATGTACAGCGCTAGCAGCACCGCAATGGCCGTGACGCCGGTCAAAATCGTGCGCGATAGCGTCTCGTTGATCGACAGGTTGAGCAACTCGTTCAAGTCCATTTTCTTGAACTTGCGCAAGTTCTCACGAATGCGGTCAGACACGACGACCGTGTCGTTGACGGAATAGCCAAGAATGGTCAGCAGAGCTGCGACAGTCGACAAATCGAATTCGAATTGGAACAGCGAAAAGATACCGACAGTCACGAGCACGTCGTGCGTCAACGCCAACACGGCGCCGAGAGCGAACTGCCACTCGAAGCGAAACCAAACGTAACACACGATGGCAAGAATACCTGCCGCGACGGCGATAAAGCCGGTTGTCCGCAATTCACTGGAGACAGCCGGTCCGACGACCTCAACGCGCCGCTGCGTATAGCCCGTGCCAACGGCCTCGATGACTTTCTTCAGTGCGACTTGCTGCGCTGCTTCTCCCCCCGGCTGTTCCTCGATGCGGATCAACACGTCGGACGGACCGCCGAACGATTGGATCTGAACGCCGCCTAGACCAAGCTGGCCGAGTTTGTCACGCAGCGCGCTGACGTCCGCCGTGCCGTTGGTTGCCTGCAACTCAATCATCGAGCCGCCTTTGAAGTCGACGCCGTAGTTCAGGCCGCGCGTGAAAAACAGCGCCATCGAAGCCAGCATCGCAACGATCGACAAGCCGACCGCGAGATCGCGATAGCTCATGAACGGCAGCCGCAAGTCATGCGGGAAAAAGTCGAAGCCCTTGAAGTTCGGGATCAATCGCATCAGCACGGACGTTCGTCTCCTAAACCGGTATTACGAGCGGGCCGCGGCCCTTGGGCTGAGCCTTCAGCCAGAATGAGATCAGCAGTCTGACGACGGTGACGGACGCAAAGATCGACGTCAAAATGCCGAGCGTGAGCGTCACGGCGAAACCGCGGATCGGGCCGGAGCCAAGCCAGAACATGATGATGGCGCAGCACAGCGTCGTCAGCTGCGAGTCAGCGATCGTGATGAAGGCACGCGAAAATCCGGCGTCGATGGCGGCGATCGGCGTTTTGCCTGCGCGCAATTCTTCGCGGATGCGTTCGTAGATCAGCACGTTGGCATCGACCGCCATGGCGACGCCGAGAACCAAACCGGCGATGCCCGGCAATGTCAGGGTCGAGCCGATCAACGTCATCAAAGCCAAGGTCAAGATCAAGTGCACGATCAGACCAACGCACGCGAAGATGCCGAATGTGCCGTAGGCCAAGATGGTCAACACGATGACGGCAACGCCGCCAATGATGCCCGCCGTTTTACCGGCTGAAATACTGTCGGCACCGAGCGATGGTCCGACCGTGCGCTCTTCGACGATGGTGAGCTTCGTCGGCAACGCGCCGGAGCGCAATTGCACGGCGAGCGTGTTGGTGCTTTCAACGGTGAAATTACCGGAGATTTGCCCCGATCCTCCCAAAATCGCCGCCCTGATCACCGGCGCCGACAAAACCTTGTTGTCGAGGACGATGGCGAATGGCCGGCCGATGTTGTCTTTGGTGAAAGACCCAAACTTGACGGCGCCCCTCTGATTGAAGCGGAAATTGATCACCGCTTCGCCGTTTTGCGAGTCAAATCCCGGCTGCGCGTCGACCAGATCTTCGCCCTGAACGACAGGTATTTCACGCAGCAAAAACTCTCCGTCCTCCGACGTTTCGCCCGGATAGACTTTGTAACCGGCGGGTGCCGACGTCAGCTTTGCATCTTCGGCCGATGTCGATGGGTGCACCTCGTGGAACGTCAGTTTCGCCGTCTCGCCGATCAGACGCTTGAGTTCGCCGGTTTCTTTTAGCCCCGGAAACTGGATGAGGATCCGATCCGTTCCCTGGCGCACGACGCTCGATTCGGAGGTGCCAAGATTGTTGATGCGGCGATTGACGGTTTCAATGGATGAAGACGCCGCGTTCAGCACACGCGCCTTCATACCCTGGTCACTCGGCTTGAGTGTGATGGTGTTGGGATCGGTGCCAGGTTCGACGTCGATGTCCTTGACGCTGGTGCCCAGAATGGCGTTGCCGACAGGTTGGATCAATTTGCGCAGCTCGGTCAAAGCCACATCGCGATCTTCCGGCTTTGTGAGCTTGACTTCCAGCTGGCCGCCCTGAACGCCGAGCCCGGAAAAACCTAGCTTGGCATCGCGCAACGTCTTACGCGCGCCGTCCCGCAAGTTGTTCAGCCAATCCTTGCGGATGTCTTCTTGATCCATCGCCAGCAGCAGATGAGCGCCGCCTTGCAAGTCCAGACCGAGCGGCAATTGTTTCTTCGGCAGAAACGACGGCCAGGCCGCCACCGTCTCTTTTGAAAAGAAGTTGGGCGACGCGATGACGAGGCCCGCGAGGCACGTCAGCAAAATCGCAAGAACCTTCCAGCGCGCGAAATACAGCATAAGGTTTAGGTCTCGTCGGTCTGAAGCCTCGGGTCTGAAGCGGTAAGTCTGAAGTTAGAAACGTGGCTTTTGAAATAACAAACGGATGCGCATCGGCATCCGCTGTCTCCGTAATCAGCTCGAATTCGGCTGTCCTCAGGTGGCGTCTTTCACCGGCTCGCCTTTTGAGCGGACATCCATCAGCGTACTCTTGATAATGCGCACCTTGAGATTGTCGGCGAGCTCGACTTCAATCTCATCGCTGGTATCGGAAACTTTCGTCACCTTGCCGACCATCCCGCCCGATGTGATGACGGTGTCGCCACGGCGCACGGCGCTCATGCGTTCGCGGTGTTCCTTGGCGCGCTGCGATTGTGGGCGGATGAGAAAGAAATAGAAGATCACCAGCATCAGCAGCATCGGCACCAGCAGACCGCCCATGGGGTCCAGACCTGGAGCTGCAGTTTGCGCGAAAGCAGGCGTAACAAACATAGACGGGTCCTTCTCGACGTGCCTTGGCCACAACGAACATGCCCCATAACCCAGGTTCGGGTCACGGGGCGCGGCCGACCAATTTCGGCCGGACTATAATGTTCGCGGGCCGGTTTGCAACCTTACATGGCCGTCACTTTTGGCCCCTAACAGGCCGTCGCCGTCTTGGCTTCACCGCCGCCGTTGCTTAAACAGCCTTTCTGCCGCCGCCGAAGAAAGGCCGAAGTCAAACGATGCCGCACACCGACCAAACGCCCGCGACCGGCGACGCCCCAGCGCTTGCCCTTCTGCTCGAGCGAATTGCCAGCGCTCTCGAGCGCCTCAGCCCAGGCCTTGATCGCGGCGTTGACTTCACCTCTGCGGACGCCTTCGTGTGGCATGGCGACGGCGCTTTTTTCCAACCGGTGGCGCACGTCAATCGCATTCCACTGGAGATGCTCAAGGGCATTGACCGCACGGCGGCAACGCTGCTCGACAATACGCGCCGGTTCGCGTCCGGACTTGCCGCCAACAACGCCCTGCTGTGGGGCGCTCGCGGCATGGGCAAATCGAGCTTGGTGAAAGCCGCCCACGCCGAGGCGGCGCGTACAGCGCCGACGTTGAAGCTGATCGAAATTCACCGCGAAGACATCGCGACTTTACCGGCATGCCTCACGAACTTGCGGACGGCGGCCTTTCGCTTTCTGGTATTTTGCGACGACCTGTCGTTCGATAAGGACGACACACACTATAAATCACTGAAGGCCGTGCTTGAAGGCGGCATTGAAGGGCGTCCGGAGAATGTGCTGTTTTACGCCACGTCGAACCGGCGGCACTTGATGCCGCGCGAAATGATCGACAACGAGCGCTCTACCGCCATCACACCGGGAGAAGCGATTGAAGAAAAAGTCTCGCTGTCGGATCGCTTCGGTTTGTGGCTCGGCTTTCATAACGCCAGTCAGGACGATTATCTCGCGATGGTTCGCGCTTACGCCGCACATTATCGCCTCGAAGTCACCGACGGTCTTCTCATTCCTGATGCGCTCGAATGGGCTACCACGCGTGGGGCTCGCTCGGGCCGCGTTGCCTGGCAATTCATCAACGACCTCGCCGGGCGGCTCGGCAAAGCGATCTGAGCTTTCTTGATTGGTTTCTCCGCACTGGCGGCCGGCTCGCGGAACGCGAGTCGCCAGTGCCAAATAAAATGCGGCTCCGCGCAAGCGCAGTCGCTCGCGCCAAACAAAAAAGACCGGACCTTGCGATCCGGCCTTCAGACTTCCCTCATGCTTCGCGCGCGGCGAACTTAGAAATCAAACCCCAGCGCAAGACTTGATGGTGCAACGATAGAGTTAGAGCTGCTCCATGTACGGCGTCGGATCGACTGGCTTCGACCCCTGGCGCAACTCGAAGTGCACTTGCGGTTGATCAACGGTGCCGGTCTTGCCCGCCTTGCCGATCACCTGTCCGCGCTTCACCTTATCGCCGCGTTTGACGAGAAGCTCGTCGTTGTGAGCGTACGCGGTGACCCAGCCGTTGTCGTGGCGCACGAGAACCAAGTTGCCGTAGCCCTTCAATTCGCTGCCGGCATAGGCAATGACACCCGACTCGGCCGCGTGAACATCCGTGCCGAGCGGTACGGAGAGATTGATCCCGTCGTTGTGCGTGCCGTCAGGCCGGCCGCCGAACCCGGCGATGACCTTGCCGCTGGCCGGCCACCGCAGCTTGACACTGTCGATGGACGATGACGACGCGGTCGGCGCGGCGACTGCGACCTTGTCTTGCTTCGACGCCGTCGCGGCATTGGCTGGCGTCGCTTGAGCAACGGCGTCCGTCGCCTTGTCATTCAGCGCGGCTACCTTCTGCTCGCCCACCTGAGCATTGATCGGCTTGGCATAAACCGGTGCCGGCTGAATTGAAGCCGGAGCTGCCACGGCATCTGCCGTCGGCTGCTCGGAAATCGCTTCAGCCGCCGCCAGCGGGGCAACACCCGGCACTTTCAGGACTGTCCCAGGCCGAACTTTGCGGGCATCCGTGATGCCGTTGACGCGCTGCAGCTCGGCGAACGAAACTTTGTTCGAGCGCGCGATGGCATAGATGCTGTCGCCCGGCTTGACGACGTAGCTGCCACCGTACTTGGCGTCCAATTCAGGCGACGACGCGGGCGGATTAAGCGCTGCGGTTTCAAGCGGCCGCGACGGCTTTCTTGGGCGGCTCGCGGCAGCGATGCCGCTACCACCAGCAGCCGGTAGAACAAGCTTTTGGCCGGGCTTCAACGCCGGGCTCGTCAGGTTGTTCGCCGACATCAGTTCAGCCAACGACACCTGATGGCGTTTCGAAAGACCATAAAGTGTATCGCCCGCATGCACTTCGATGGTTTCACCGCGCGCCGCCGGCTCATAGGCCGTCTGCTGAGGTGGCGATGTTCCAAACGGGCGAACGCTTGCGGCAGGCGGCTGCGATGTCACCGGCTCCGGCAGAGCTGCAACATCGACACCGTTGTCGCCCGAGTTGGCGCCAGCGCCATATGGCCCACGCGGCGTCGATTGAGCGACCCGATTGGTGTTGTCCGACAAGCTTCCCGAGTGCACCGGCTCGGATGGCACGGGGGGGCTCTCGGCGCCTGGTGGATCATTGAGATTGAACGATGTGCTGTCGAAGCGGGTCACATCCGCGCTGCATCCGGCAGCCAGCACAGTGACGACAAGGGCCGCATAACGCGCAGGTCGAAGACTGTCGACGCCGCGCCAGGGCCTGGCAGGAAAACTCATCATGGTACGCACCTCTACTCGCACCATCCATTAACCTTCCTTCGGTTAA
>JAIEPV010000146.1 GCA_019748215.1 Hyphomicrobium sp. | reverse complement strand
GCGCACCTGTTTAGAAGCGATGGCGGCGACGCAAGGCCACACGCAATCCCTCCACACCAACGGCCTCGACGAAGCCATCGCCTTGCCGACCGATTTTTCTGCCCGCATCGCGCGCAATACGCAGCTGCTGCTTCAACAGGAAAGCGGCACCATGCGCACGATTGATCCGTGGGGCGGCAGTCACTACGTCGAACGCCTGACTTACGACCTGGCGCAAAAGGCACTCACCCACATCGCCGAAATCGAGGAACAGGGCGGCATGGCGAAAGCCATCGCGCTCGGCATTCCGAAGATGCGCATCGAAGAAGCCGCCGCCCGCACGCAAGCGCGCATCGATAGCGGCCGCCAGACCATCACCGGCATCAACAAGTTCAAGATCAAGGGCGACCGCGAGATCAACTTCCTCAAGGTCGACAACAAGAGCGTACGCGAGCAGCAGCTCGCCAAACTTGCCCGCCTGCGCGCCGAGCGTAACGAGGCGGAGGTGCAGGCCGCCCTCGAAGCGTTGACCGAAGGCGCCAAGGGCAACGCCAACCTCCTCGACCTCGCCGTCAAGGCCGCACGCAAAATGGCGACCGTCGGCGAAATCAGCTACGCGCTCGAAAAGGTCTTCACCCGTCACAAGGCCGAAATTCGCGCCATTTCGGGCGTCTACAAGAAGGAAGCGGCGATGAACCCGAGCCTCGATCGCGTCAAAAAGCTGGTCGAAGGCTTCGACAAGAACGACGGCCGCCGCCCGCGCATCCTGATCGCGAAGCTCGGACAGGACGGCCACGACCGAGGGCAGAAGGTGATCGCATCGGCCTTCGCCGATCTCGGCTTCGACGTTGACATCGGACCGCTGTTTGCCACCGCCGATGAAGCCGCGCGCCAGGCGGTTGAAAACGACGTGCACGTCGTCGGCGTCTCGTCGCTCACGGCCGGACACTTGACGCTGGTGCCCGAGCTGAAAGCCGCCCTCGACAAGGAAGGTCGCGGCGACATCATGATCGTCGTCGGCGGCGTCATCCCGCCGAGCGACTATGACGAACTGTTCTCCTCCGGCGCCAAAGCCGTGTTCGGCCCCGGCACCAACATCCCCGAAGCCGCCGCCGACCTCGTCGAAAAACTCAACGCGCAGTTGGGCTATGGGGAGAAACAGGCGGCGGAGTGAAGGGGTAGGGGGACGATTTGGCCAACCGTCAGAAAGACAAGAAGTACGACCCCCATCTCGATACTGATCGAGTTGGACCGATTGGAGTCGCTCGCTACTCGATCGAATACTTTGCTGCCGCTGAAGCAACCGATGCGGCTATCGGTTGCCGTTCCCAATATTCGGCCACTGCGCCGAGCCCAGTAATGTTCTTGATGGGCCGATCGCTAGAGCTCGGCTTTAAGGCATTTCTTATTCAGAAAAACGTGCCGCTCAATGATATAAAAAACTCGATCGGGCATAATCTGATAAAGGCCCTTGATAAAGCCGGAAACGAGGGGCTTTACGATAAGGTAGATGTGTCTGAGAACGATCGAGCAATCATTACTATATTGAACGCGACCTACTCTAAGAAGCATCTTGAATACTTTGTAAGAGGGGCCACTACTTACCCAGTTTACGGGCCACTTCAAAGTGTCTGCAAAAAAATTCTCGTGGCAGTGATTAACGATATTCCGCAGGCTCATCATTTGCTTCGCAGTCCCGCAGGACAAATTTTTGCGTCAATTATCATATAACCGATTTCCGACGAAACTGAGAGTGCCTAACTCCGTCATCCCGGCGAAGGCCGGGATCCACGACGAGCGAGCCGTTTGATTTCCTTTTGCGCTCTTGAATAAGTGCTGGTCTACGCGCGCAAGATAGCGATACGAGCGCCGAATGTTACGTGGCTCACGAGCCCGGTTATCAACAGGCAACACTCAGCTTATCCCCACCGACACCATCGAATCTGATTTGTCTTCGAACGGGCTATCCGGGGACAGACATGATCGCTTATCTCGCCATACTCACCACAGCACTCGCCGCATTTTTCGGCGCGCCCATCTGGACGGTAATCATTGGCGCGGGCGTGCTCGTCGCGAGCTCGGTCTCCGAGCAACGCAAACTCGCCGAACGCTTGGCCAACATCGGCGCGTCGCATATGCTCGCGATGGCGGCATGGCAGAGTGCCGGGCATGCGTTGCTGGCGAGCGGCGCGGCGTTTACGATAGGCACAGTCAGCCGGCTTGCAATGCTCGCCGCCTGAAATGTCGTTTTGGGTCTGACATCAGTTATTTGCAGCCACTTCGATATCAGGCGTCGTCGAGGCTTCTTCGGCATTGAGCAAAGCTATGGCTTCAGTGACCCGTCTTGCTCCATCACGACCATCGGCATTCGCTTCAAGCGTCGCAAACAATCGTGCCGCTTCGCGAAAACTATCAATCGCTTTTTGCGCTCGCATTTTCTTACGGACCCACCCTTGATGCTCGTGAATCAGCGCGAGTTCGAGTATATTTTCTGCGGAAGCAGCGCGTAAAGCGCGTGTCAGCTCGCCACTTGCCAGCCTGAGCTTGCCGTTGCCAGGGTAATTCTCGTAGGCAGTTGCCAGCAGCCGATAGGCATCAGCCAGTAACTTTCCGTCAGCGGACTGCCGCAACTCAACCAGACGGGTAAATCGGTCTGCTGCCTCCACGGGACGTGCAAGCTGCAAAAGCATCAGCCCCGAATATTGCAGCGCGTCCGGATCATCTGGCGAAATTGCCAAGGCTTTTTCAAATTCCTTGAGTGCGGCACCCCGCACCGAAGCGCGCACCTGCGGATCTTTCAGGTCCCTTGCCGCCTCTTTGGCACCAATGAGAAGGTGAACAAGGGCCTGCCGCTTAAGGTGTTCTTCCGACTGTTGTTTCGATAGAAGTGCTCTTTGCGCACTCACTTGCGCCGCTTCATGCAGCTTGCCAACGGAAGTCGGGCCAAAACCCCAATTCATTTTTCGGATTGAAATTGCAAGGCCGCGGGCGTTGAAGGCCGGCTGGTCATGAGGACTATAAGCCAACGGGATCACGGCGTGCTTTGCTAGTTCTTCACGCGCGTCTTTGACCCGTTTTTCCTGCTGTTTGACGAACTCTTCTAGCCGGTCAAGCATACGATAGCCGGAGTTTCGCCATTTGACCCAGACACCGTAGGCTGCTGGAACGAGCGGGATCGCGAATGCCCAGACTTTTGCTGCACCTATTTGTTCAAAAATTTGCGTCGCGCCGTGAGACCATTGTTCCAAAAGCGCATGCCAAAACTCTTCCATCCCCAACTCCCCCACTTACGCACTCACCGCAACACCGCAACCCACCGCCGTTAACTAAGCTCAGAGCACTCCTCCGCGTCCAGCGGATTCATTGGTGGCAATTGTTCAAGCGATTGAGCGCGTCACCGTCGACGACACACCGCCCCCGCCCCCGTCATCCTCGGCCGAGCGAACGCGCCAGCGTTCGTCGATGGCCAGGGATCCAGCGTAAAAATTCATCGATCGCTTTAGACGGTTGAGCCTTCGGCGCATTTTGCGCTGGATCCCCGATGCGGTTTGCGTCGCTCACAGCATTTAGGATGACGTGGGGAGGCCGCGGACAGTGCCGCGCGAAAACCACCGCAGTGCAGCACGTCAGGCGCCACACATTTTGCGGTCGCATACGCTCATGCCACCTCTGTGCAAGAAGCACCTGCAGCTCAGCTAATCCAGCCGCCAGCGCGAGCGCTAGGCATCTATTTGCGCGCCTCCAACTCCACTTCGCGGCACCAGCCACCGTGCGCTCGCGCTAGCGTCTCCGCTTGCGCTTTTTCTTTACTGGCTTCACGGACTGCGGTTGCGGCGTCGCCGTCGACGGACCCGAGGCGCGCGGTTTTCCATCATAAGCGCCGCTCATGGCGGAGATCTTCGCTTCTGCCCCAGCCCCGTGCACGCTTAAAGCAAGGGCGGCAGCCAAAAGGGCGAGCGTGGTGGCCCGCAGGCCTCGACGTGTAGGACGCAAACGCAACTGCCAAGCCTCACTCATCGGTAAATGGTCCGATCACGAACTGCTCGATCTTCATCCACGCCGCAAGCTGGGCATACGTTAGCCCGGCCGCTTTGAGATCGTACGTGATGACCGACTTCGTTGGACCGACGCATTTCATGGTGTTGGCTTCCTCGTCCTTGGCCGTTTTGCAATTGTCTTCCGAGTCAGCGAAATACGCCTTGCCGTAAACGCCAGGCTTCGATTGATCGGCGGCCGAAAAGAACGCATCAGACTGCGCGTTGGCGTCGCCCTCGAAGAAGGCATTGTCGGCCTTTTGTGCCTCTTCGTTGAAGCGCAGATTGTATTCGTAGTAACCGGTGTAATCGATCTTTTTGCCGTCGACCGTGGCGCTGCCAGCTTCCTCGGCATAGCGGATGGAGCCGGTGACGCGATCATTGATGACCTTCTCGCCAAGTTGATAGTTCAGCGTCAGTCCATTGTTATCGAGCAGCCAGTTGCCGAGTTCGTAATCGTAATCGAGGCTGCCGCGAACGGTTGTCTCAGGGAGATATGAAAACGGCCCGCTTGCCAGCACCAGACCGTCGAACTTCAGCGGATCGGCGTTCTTCACCGAGATGGTCACCGTCTTGCCTTCAACCACGCGGCTGTATTGCTTCGCAGCTTGCGTCTGTGCCTTCTTCAACTGCTCGCCGATTTCCCACCAGCGCGTCACTTCGCGTCCCTGAAGACTGCCGCGAAATGCTGCCGACGATTGCGTCCCCTTGACGACATCGATGCGCAGCTTGCCGGCGGCGGGGTCATAGCGTCCGGTCTGATCGATGACGACATCGCCGCGCAAAATGGCCGCTTCCTTGGCGATTTGCGCCGGGTTCTTTGGATTGAACAAATCGAATTTCACCGAGTAGGTGTAGCTCTTGTCCGGCACGCGGCTGATGGAGCCATTGATCTGCATCAGATCGGCGGCGGTAATTTTCGACAGCGTATAAACGTCAACGCCCGTCGCACCGGATAACTTGCGCGAGCCGAAGTCGGCGATGATTTCACCGGTGATGCGGCTCTTGTCGGCCGCAATCAATTCGCCTCCCCGACTGGTGGCCTGGGCCAATGCCGCGGGTGCCGTTGAAACCATCTGGGCCAACACGGCCGCACATACGACTGACTTCGAAAATTTCTGCATTCTGAATACTCCCGTGGCGTCGAACACATCGCTAGGGACGAGACGCGTCATCCTTCAAGTTGATAGGACGGGCGACAGGCTTCACCCGTGGTCGAGCGGATTGACAGGTAGCAAATTACTCAGGCGTGCGCGACATTTTTGGCGCACGAAGGTTGTTTTGAGGGGGAGTTCGGCGACTCTCGTGCGAGGCGTCTGGCGACACGCGCTCTCCCGCAATGGGACTTCCAAGTGGTCGCGCGCGCCGGCCGCCAGACGCTGGCGCTCCGCGCACGGCGGCCGGCTCCCCGGAGGAGAGTCGCCGTGCGCAAGAATAAAGAGCCTAAATAATACTCTTCGCATATAGGTCCGTGCGCCGGTCGCGGAAGAAGCCCCAGTCGGCACGATAGGCGGCGATGTTGTCGAGATCAAAGGTCGCGACCAGCACGGCGTCGTCGCTCGCACCCACTTCCTGCACCAGATCGCCGCGATGGTTGGTGATGAACGAGTGGCCATAAAACCGCTGCTCGGTGCCGTCGTTGATCTCTAAGCCAATGCGATTGGCAGCGACGATCGGCACCGCATTCGAAACCGCATGGCCCTGCATGGCCCGCTGCCACTGCACATGTGTCTGGAGCGACGTGTCATAGGGCTCCGAGCCGATGGCGGTGGGATAAAACAGCACTTCGGCGCCGGCCAGCATCATCGCGCGGGCGCATTCCGGATACCACTGATCCCAACAGATGCCGACGCCGATGCGCCCGAACGCGGTATCCCAGGCTTTGAAGCCGGTATCGCCGGGACGGAAATAATACTTTTCCTGATAGCCCGGCCCGTCAGGAATATGGCTCTTGCGATAAATGCCGAGATTGCGCCCATCCGCATCGATGATCGCAATCGAATTGTAATAGCGCGGGCCGTCCTTTTCGAAAATCGACACCGGAATGACGACGCCGAGTTCTTTCGCTAAGTCTTGCATCGCCACAACACACGGATGCGTCGCCGCCGGGTGCGCTGTTGCAAACCACTTCGGGTCTTGCCGGGTGCAAAAATAGATCCCCTGAAACAATTCTGACGGCAGGATCACTTGCGCGCCCTTGCTCGCGGCATCGCGCACCAGCCGCTCGGTCTTGGCGATGTTGGCTGCCATGTCATGGCCGTAGGATGTTTGCAGGGCCGCGACGGTGATCAGACGTTTCGCCATCAGAGCGGCTCCTGCTGGGTGATGCAATGAAACGATCCGCCACCGGCTTCGCCGCAGCCGAGCAAGCCGCGCGACGGCACGCCGATAACTTTGCGTTTCGGAAACACGGCCTGCAAGGCGGCGAGGGCTGCATCTTGCGTCGGCGTGCCATACACCGGCACTACGACGACACCGTTGGCGATGATGAAATTCATATGTGACGCCGGAGAAATTTCGCCAACCGCATTGACGTAGCGCCCGGCTCCTGGAATGCGCACCACGTCGAGTTTGCGGCCCTGCTGATCCGTCGCTGCTTCAAGCGTGGCGGCGATGGCGTTGAGCGTTGCAGCGTTTGGATCATCCGCCCCACTCGGCGCCTGACAGACAACGCGGCCCGGCGCCACGAAGCGGGCGATGTTATCGATGTGCCCATCGGTATGATCGTTCGCCAAACCTTCATCGATCCAGATGATGCGTTTGGCGCCGAAGGCTTCGCTGAGGGCTGCTTCGGCGTGCTCTTTGGTCCAGCCGTTGCGGTTCGGATTGAGCAGTGTCTGCCGCGTCGTCAGGATGGTGCCTTCGCCATCATGATCTACCGCGCCGCCCTCCAGCACGAACGCAAAGCGTTTGACCGGCGTCTGCGAGATCCGCGCCACATCGTCACCGACCGTCGCATCATCGGGGAGATCGTACTTGCCGCCCCAGCTGTTGGTCGCAAATCGAAGCGCGATTTTGCCACGAGAATTTTTCGCGAAAATCGGGCCAGTGTCGCGCAGCCAGATATCGCCGTATTTCGCCGCGATCACGTCAGCGCAATCGCCGATGGCGGTTTTGGCTGTCCGCTCGGCTTCCTCGCCATTGACCAGCACGCGCACCGTATTGGTTGCACTCAATGCGCGAACGAGCGCTGCAACGTCGGCGCGCGGCAAATTGAGATTGCCGTTCCATTCGCCGGCATCGGCCGGCCACGCCGTCCAAATCGCCGTCTGCGGCGCCCACTCGGCTGGAACGATCGTGCTGTCGTCGGTCACACCATGTCCTCACATCGGCCGCGCCCGATGCGCGTCTCGCGTGCGGTCTCCCGCGCTGCAGCCCGGAAGTCAAGCGAGGGCCTGTCAGCGGCTTAGAGCCGAGCGTCATAAAACACGTCCGCCGTTATCCCCGCATGACATCGGGCGTGATAACATGTGGTCATATATACGGACTGGCAACGTCACCGCTGATCACCGCCGACAGGTTAAGCAACGCTCCGCATGCCCGATATGCACGCTCCACCGATCCGGCCGTTTGATGCGCGGATGCTCGACGTCGGCGACGGCCATTGGATCTATGTCGAGGAAGTCGGCACGTCGGCGGGCCGCCCCATCATTTTCCTGCACGGCGGACCGGGCAGCGGGGCTCAGCACGCTCACCGCGCGCTGTTCGATACCGAACGCGACCACGCGTTTCTGTTCGACCAGCGCGGCGCCGGGCGCAGCCATCCGTATCTGTCACGCCACGCCAACACGACCCAGCACCTCGTCCGCGATATCGAAGTGATCCGCGACCACTTCGGCATCGACAAGTGGCTCGTCGTCGGTGGCTCTTGGGGTTCGACACTCGGCCTCGCCTATGCGCAAGCGCATCCTCACCGCGTGACCGGCCTCGTGCTGCGGGCGATTTTTCTCGGCACGCGCGAGGAAGTCCAATGGGCCTTCGTCGACGGTCCTAAAACCTTTTGGCCGGAGCTGTTCAACGCGTTTCTCGCAACCCTGCCCGAGGCCGAGCGCGACGATCCGTTGGCCGCCTACACGGCTCGCCTCACCGATCCCGACCCCAACATCGCCACGCCGGCAGCCCACATCTGGTATGCCTACGAACGCGTGCTGTCCGAATTGATCCCGGCACGCCCGCACCTGCCGACGGCTCCGCCGAACGCCGACGCGCGCGTGCCGCCGACACCGCTGATCGAAGGCCATTACATCGCCCATGATTTTTTTCTCGATCCCGGTGCACTGCTGGCCGATGCGTCAAAGCTTGCTGGCATCCCCGGCCGCCTCATTCAGGGCCGCTACGATCTGCTGTGCCCGCCGACCAGCGCCGTCGCCCTCGCGGCAGCCTGGCCCGACGCCCGATTGACGATCATCGAGTCCGCCGGCCACGCCATGACCGAACCCGGCGTCACCGCCGCGATGGGCAAAGCCATCTCCGAGCTCGTCGGGTGGTGAGGTGAGCCCCCTTGCGGAACGATAAGAGAACGTGTAGCGTACAGACATGATTTGTACCGGCACCACGATCTACGAACCACGTGAGGCTTGCGTTTTTTACCGCTCGTCGCCGCTGGCGGCACCTCTTGCCACCGTGCTTTGACGTCAACCGGCAGCCACGTGTGCCGCCGCTACAGGGATGCCATCCGCAAAACCCCATGCTCACCGAAAAACAAAAAGAGCTGCTGCTGTTCATTCACGATCGCATGCAGGAGCGCGGCGTGCCGCCCTCATTCGATGAAATGAAGGACGCGCTCGACCTGAAATCCAAGTCGGGCATTCACCGCCTCATCACGGCGCTGGTCGAGCGCGGGTTCATCCGCCGCCTGCCGCATCGCGCCCGCGCCATTGAAGTCATCAAGCTGCCGGAGAATTCGCCGACGCCCATCGCCGCCGCCGAGCCGCGATCGAGGGGCGGATTTCAACCGAGCGTCATCGAAGGCAGCGGCCCGCCCCGCGCCAACGTCGCGCCGCCGCCGTCGCACATCATCGACGCGCGCACGGTGTCGATCCCGGTCATGGGCCGCATTGCTGCCGGTACACCGATCAGCGCCATCCAAAACCACACTCACGACATCGCCTGCCCGCCGGACCTGCTGACCAACGGCGAGCATTTCGCCCTGGAAGTCAAAGGCGACTCGATGATTGAGGCCGGTATTCATGATGGCGATACCGTCATCATCCGCCGTTGCGACAGCGCCGAAAACGGCGACATCGTCGTCGCGCTCGTTGAAAAAGAAGAAGCGACGTTGAAGCGCCTACGCAAGAAGGGCTCGACCATCGCCCTAGAAGCCGCCAATCCCGAATTCAAAACCAGAATTTTCGGGCCGGATCAGGTCGATATCCAAGGCCGTCTCGTCGGGCTGATGCGCCGTTACTGAACCGAGGCCGGGTCGAGTTCCTCGTCATCGGCATAGGGTGAGGCGGGCACGATGGGTTGAGTTCGCTGTGAGCCTGGAGGGGCCGGTGTCGCGCTGGTGTGTCGACGGCGTTCAGCATTTGCGTCCGGCACGGCGCGGACCGTAGCCCAGGGGCGGTCGCCGCGAAATTCTGCAACCGTCTCGCTTCGGATCGCCGGCTTGCCGCTCGCGTCCGGCGCGCCGATGTAAAGCGCGTATCCGGCGTTGCGCCACATATCGAACAGATCGACGATGATCTCCGGCGCAGAGCAGGTCGCGGGCCGGGGCACGTCGGCGATCAGCACGCGCGCCACCGCGCAATCGTCGACGAAGGCCGATGGGTGACGTGAGACAGCCACCAGCACGCCCTTAACGCGCGCCGTGCATCCGCTGGCATCGCACGTGAACCCGCTGCCTTTCTGCGCCGCCGCCACATCGCGCCCGTCGCCATCCGCCAACAGCCAGCGTTCAAGCTCGAACTTCGATTGCCGTGCCGGCAACGCCGACAACAGTCCGTCAGCGAAGCGTACAGCAACGAGATCACCGTTCCGGCCGATGAGTACGTCTGGCCGCTCTAGAGTCGGCGCCAGGGCAAGACCACCCACGATGCTCGCCAGTCCCATCAACCGCCAGCGCGTCTGCCACAGCGCCAGCCAAAGCCCGCCAGCCACCATCAGAGCGAATGCCGACCACGGGATTTGCGCCAGATGACCGACTGCACCCGGCATGCGGGCGACGACCTCTGCGCACCACGTCATCACCTCGATGCCTTTGCCGAGCGGCCATAGCGCCCACGATTCGAGTGAGAACGGCATCAACACAATCGCCAAAAGCGCGGCCGGCATGACGATCAAATTGCAGATCGGAATAGCGATCAGGTTGGCGAACACGGCATACTGCTGGCTTTGATGGAAATGGTAGGCCGCGAACGGCGCCACAGCGACGCTTGCGATCAATGTCGAGGCGATGATGCCGCCGAAAAAACCGGTCAGCTGCATCATCAGCGGCGGCGCAGCATTCAACACGCGTCGCCGGCGCACTTCTTCGTAGGCCGCGATCAATCCCGTCACCGCGGCAAACGACATTTGAAAACCGGCATCGAACAGGCTTTCGGGATACAGCGCCAATATCAGAAGCGCTGCCAGCGCGACGTTGCGCAGCGCCAACGCCGGGCGATCGAACAGCACAGCCGCGAACATCACTGCGATCATCACTGCGGCCCGAACCGTCGCGAACGCGCCGCCCGAAATCGCGAGATAGATCAGCGCGGCGACAATGCCGCTCACCGCCGCGATCTTCTTGATCGGCAGCACGAGGGCCGCACCCGGCACGAGCGCCAACAACAGCCGCACGACATAGAACACCGCGCCGGCCATCACCACCATGTGCAAACCGGAAATCGACAGAATGTGAAACAGACCGGAATCCTTGAACGCTTGATTGGTCTCGTCGCTGATGCCGCCGCGCTCGCCGGTGATCAGCGCCGTGGCGATGGCGCCGGCTTCACCCGGTAGCGCCGCCTTGACGCGCGCGCCGATCGCCGTTCGAAGCGCATCGATGGCATGATCGAACTGCGCGCGCGTGCCCGTCGCCTTGTCATGCCCGTCGATGATCGGCGCCGCCGTCGCATAGCCCACACCGCCGAGCTGTTCGAACCATGCCGTGCGCGCAAAATCAAAGCCGCCCGGCAACGCCGGTTTTGACGGCGGCGACAGCGTCGCTGTCAATCGCACGCGATCGCCCGGCACAAGCGGTGTTGCGTCCTTCAACGTGCGAATGCGCACGCGCTTTGGAAATCGTTTCCGATCGAGCCCAGCGATGTCAACAAGGTCGAGTGTCAGACGTTGACCGCGCGGCGCACGAGATTCAGCTAGCCGAACGATGCCGGTTACCTCGGCGCGCCGCAACGGCTTTTCCAGGACCGGGGCGCGGACGGCTTCAACGCGCAACTTTGCAAGCCCGAAACCAACGCCCGCGAGACAGCAGGCGATCAACGCGACTGCTGCGACCGAGCCACGCGGCGCGGCGATGACCGCAATCATCGCCACCAGCGCCGGTAGCCACGCAACGGCCATCGACGGCTCGACAGGCAGCGCGAAATATCCGGCGATCCCGGCACCGAGACAAACCGGCGACCAGAGAAAAACACGATGACGCTCAAGATCGAGCGCTTCGGCTGCAAGGCGCATGGGATTGCTGCCGACCGCCACGCGGGAATCGCGGTTCGACCTGGCGCTGTCTGCCAGCGCTGCCAAGTCCTCGCTAACGACATCGGTCGCCGTCACCGCGTCATGTCTCTGATCGGCCGCTCAATCGCCATCGCATCCCGTTTCCCCGGCCCACTTAACTTGAGGCAAGCCGCATGCTACGAGCAGCGCAGACATTCCTCAATTCTCAACACCACAGAAGGTCCCATGACCGAGGCCTCGACCACGCGCGCACCAAAATCCGACGTTGTTGTGCGGTTCGCCCCCTCGCCGACCGGATACTTGCACATTGGCGGCGCGCGCACGGCCTTGTTCAACTGGCTTTACGCGCGCGGCCACGGTGGCAAATTTTTGCTGCGCATCGAAGATACCGACCGCGAACGCAACAACGACGACGCCGTGGCGGCTATCCTGGATGGGCTTCGTTGGCTCGAACTCGACTGGGACGGCGACGCCGTTTCGCAGTTCGCCCGCGCCGACCGGCATCGCGAGATCGCCAACGACATGCTGGCACGCGGTGCCGCCTATCATTGCTACTGTTCGCCGGCCGAAATCGAAGCCGCGCGAGACCTAGCCAAGGCCGAAGGCCGGCCGCAGATTTTCTTGTCGCCATGGCGCGATCGCGATCGAAGCGAGGCACCGGCCGGCGTCAAACCAACGGTGCGTCTCAAAGCCCCGCGCGACGGCGAAACCCGCGTCGCAGATCACGTCCAGGGTGACGTGACATTTCCGAACAAGGATCTCGACGATCTGATCATTCTGCGCTCGGATGGCAACCCGACCTACAATCTCGCGGTCGTCGTCGACGATCACGACATGGGCGTCACGCATGTTATTCGCGGCGTCGACCATCTGACGAACACGGCGCGCCAGACGCAAATTTATCAGGCCATGGCGTGGACCGTTCCCGCGTTCGCGCATGTGCCGCTGATCCACGGCGCGGATGGTGCCAAGCTATCCAAGCGTCACGGAGCGCAGGGCGTCGAGGATTATCGCAGCATGGGCTACTTGCCGATTGCGCTGCGCAACTACCTCGTGCGTCTCGGCTGGAGCCACGGCGACGACGAAATCATGTCGAACGATCAGCTTTTGCAGTGGTTCGATATCGACGACATCAATAAGAGCGCTTCCCGCTTTGATTTCAAAAAGCTCGACGATCTCAACGGCCACTATATTCGGCTGACCAACGACGCCGAACTCGTCACGCGCATTGGCGATATGCTTGCGCATTTGAATTTTGCCGAACTGCGGGCTCTGGCGGTCGATGCCAAGGCGCCTGCGCGCGCTGACGTGGCATTAGCGAACGAGGTCGCGAATCTGGCTCCCGGCTTGCGCGATGGCCCGGCTTTGAAAGCCCGCCTTGCCGACGTTGGCGACGACAAACTCCTGGCAGCCATGCCGGCGCTGAAAGAGCGGGCCAAGACGCTTGCCGAACTGGTCACCGGCGCCTTGTTTCTTGTTGCGGAGACGCCGTTGCGACTGGACGACAAGGCGGCAAAACTCATCGATGACGAAGCCAAGGCGACGCTCGACGCCATCGCGGTCCGTTTTGAAACCGTCGCCGAGTGGACCGCGGCAGCACTTGAAACCGATGTGCGGACCTATGCCGAGCAGACAGGTGCCAAACTTGGCAAAGTCGCGCAACCGCTGCGCGCGGCACTGACCGGCAGAGCCGTCTCGCCGCCGGTGTTCACAGTGCTTGAGGTTCTCGGCCGCGCGGAGTCACTTAAACGCATTGGCGACATAACGCGCTAAGCTCTTGAACGCGCGCCACTTGCTTCGGCTCGTCCGCCTGTCATCGTAGTTGTCGCCGATCCAGCTCCCCGGAACGGCAGCCTTGCCGCACCGCAAAATCTCCGCTAATCGTCTGAGGCACAGTCGTTTTTGAGCTTCATAGCGACACAGATGATTGGTGAAAGACGTCCGTTCGCCGCAATGATATGGCGGGAGGCGCGCCGTCGAATTGGCAAAGTCGCTGTCGTGTCGAGCGAAGCCTTTTTTGGCCGTCGCGGGCCGAAGTGTTTGGAGGTATCAAATGACGATCCACGATACGAAAGCCAGTACGTCCGCCTCCACCGCACCAGCCCCAAAATCGGCGTCATTGACGGCGTCCGGCAAGGACGTTTCACTGGCCGTGCGCAGCGGCACCATCGGGCCCGACGTGATCGATGTCGCGTCACTCTACAAAGAAACCGGCTGCTTCACCTACGATCCAGGCTTCACGTCGACCGCGAACTGCGCCAGCAAAATCACATTTATTGATGGTGACAAAGGCGAACTCCTCTATCGCGGTTATCCGATCGATCAGCTGGCCGAAAACACGTCGTTCCTCGCCGTCTGCCATTTGCTGCTGTATGGGGAACTGCCAAACAACGCCGAGTTCATCAACTTCCGCCGCACCATCACCCATCACACGATGGTGCACGAACAGATGACGCGTTTTTTCACCGGCTACCGCCGCGACGCGCATCCGATGGCGGTGATGGTTGGCACGGTCGGCGCGCTGTCGGCATTCTATCACGACTCGACCGACATCAATGATCCGCGCCAGCGCGAAATCGCCAGCCATCGCATGATCGCCAAGATGCCGACGATCGCCGCCATGGCCTACAAATATTCCGTTGGCCATCCGTTCATCTATCCACGCAACGATCTCGATTACACATCGAACTTCCTGCAGATGTGCTTCGCCGTGCCGTGCGAGCCCTACGTCGTCAACCCGGTTCTGTCACGCGCCCTCGACCGCATTTTCATTTTGCACGCCGACCACGAGCAGAACGCCTCGACCTCGACAGTCCGCCTCGCCGGATCATCGGGCGCCAACCCGTTTGCTTGTATCTCAGCCGGCATCGCCTGTTTGTGGGGCCCGGCGCACGGCGGCGCCAACGAGGCCGCCCTCAACATGCTGCAAGAAATCGGCACCGTCGAACGCATCCCGGAATTCATCAAGAAGGCCAAGGACAAGTCATCCGGCTTCCGCCTGATGGGCTTTGGCCACCGCGTCTACAAAAATTACGATCCGCGCGCCAAGGTCATGCAGAAGACCTGCCACGAAGTGCTCGAAGCGACTGGCATGAAGAACGATCCATTGCTGAAGGTGGCGCTTGAGCTCGAGCGCATCGCACTGCAGGACGAGTACTTCGTCGACAAGAAGCTTTATCCAAACATCGACTTCTATTCCGGCATCACGCTGCGGGCGATGGGCTTCCCAGTCGATATGTTCACCGTGCTGTTCGCGGTGGCGCGCACCGTCGGCTGGATCGCGCAGTGGAAAGAAATGATCGAAGATCCCGAGCAGCGCATCGGCAGGCCGCGCCAGCTTTATGTCGGACCCGCCCGGCGCGATTTCCCGTCGGCGTGATCTCGCAATACGCCGATGACGACATCGGCGGCCGCGAAACTTGGATGCCCGCTCGCGATACGCATTCGGGCGGGCATTATTGCGAGTGCAGCAAGCTGTGCGCTTCGCTCGGCACTCTCGTGCAACAGCGGCTTCAGTGCCGCGCTCAATGTTTGAGCCGTGCACGCGTCCTGCAGCAACTCTGGGTAAACATTGCGGCCCAAAACTAGATTGGCCAGCACGACGCTCTGCACGTTCAGCAAGTAGCGCAGCGGCTTCATGATCCAATCGACTTTGTAGGCCACCACGGTTGGAGTTCCAGCCAAGGCGAGTTCAAGCGTGACGGTACCTGATGCCGCCAGTGCCGCTCGCGCCAAATCCATCGCCGCGTACTTATCGGCGCCATCGACAATCATCGGCTTCACACGCCACGCCGCCGTTCGCTCCATGATCATCGCCTTGACGTGCGGGACAGCCGGAATGACGACGGAAAACGCGTGACCCTGTTCGGCAAGCCGCGCAACCGCGTCGCCGAAGACATCGATCAGATGCGTAATCTCCGAACGCCGGCTGCCCGGCAGAACCAAAAGCACCGGGCGATCTTCCGGCAATCGCAGACGGCGTGCGAGCGCCGCGCCATCCGCTGTCGCAATCTGATCCAGCCGCTCGATCAACGGATGGCCGACATACGTGCACGCCGGTCCGCCGAGACGCGCATGCGCCGCCGGCTCGAACGGCAGCAGCGCCAGCACATGGTCAACATAGCCGTGCATGCGCTTGGCGCGCCCCGGCCGCCACGCCCACACACTCGGCGACACGTAGTTGACGATCGGCACGCCCGGCATGCGGCGGCGGATTCGCTTGGCGATCGGATGCGTAAACTCCGGACTGTCGATGATGATGACGATATCCGGCCGCAGGGCGATCGCCGCATCGACGGCCTGATAAACGCGGCCGACGAGGCGCGGCAACGCCGGCAGGATCGACATCAGACCCATGACCGCCACATCGTCGATCGGAAAAATCGAGGCAAGCCCCGCACGCGCCATGTCAGCCCCACCAACGCCGGTGAATGTCGCGCCGTCGCCACCAAGCCGCGATGTCAGCGCCGCCATCAACGCGCCACCCAGCGCATCGCCGGACTGTTCGCCCGCCACGATGAAGACGTTGAGCGGGCGATGGGGCTGGCGGCTGGTGGTGTGGCCGGCCTTGCGTTCGCTGATCTCTGGCGGCATCGTCAGCCCCTCCCACCCTTGCCGGCATCGAGCGCGACCAACGCGATACCGAGCTGCCGTGCCTGCTTGCCGTGCGCCTCGACCGCTTGTGCTTGCTGCTGGCCCGATCCGCTGGCGATCACCAACGCCGCCAATCCAATGGCGCTGATCGCTTCGAGCACGCCGCTGTCGATCACCGCCTTCGGTCCGAACACGGCGACACCGGATCGCCGCCGCCACAGCCCGCGACGCGACGCATGTGTGCGCCCCATCACCGCGATCGGCGCTTCATTGACGCCGATCGAGATCACCCGATGGCGCCGGACGACAAGCACGGCATCGATGTCAAAATCCGCCAATGTCTGCATCACGTCGGCGCCGAGGATCGCATCGCCGCGCCAAGAGTCGGGCGCGCGCGCCAATAGATCGCGAACGTCGGAGCGATCGCCTTGCGCTCGACTGGCCGCCATGCCATCGCCCACCTGCGCCGCGACACCGATCACAAAAATCTCCGCGTTCGAGGCGTTCTCAATCAGCCGCGCGCGATGGGCGGCAATCACCAGCCCGCTCTCAGCCGCAATGCCACGCAAGCCAGCAGCGGCAACGCCTAACACCGTCTCCGGGCCGATCGTCGGCAAATCGACGCGCAAATCCTGGCCCGGCTTCGGCTGCTTCACCAGCACGCCGCATCGGCGCTGACGATCGCCGCCCGATCGCTGCCACGACTGCGCAACACGCGCCAGCGTCCGGTCAGTGCCCTCCGCGCCCTCGAGCGCCAGCACGCGACCGTCCGCGACCACGGCCGCCTGACCGATGTCGAACGGGCCGAGCGCATCGATCACCGCCATACCGATCGCGATATCGGCTGTGTCTGCCGCCGTCGGCTCCGGCCCCGCGAGTACCCCGTCCCCGATCAGCAGGTCGGGCGCCACGTCCGCCACGCCAACCACGCGAAAGCCGTGCGGCTCGAACAGCTGCACCACGGCGCGCAGCAAGGCGTCGTCGCCACCAGCCCGCATGATCCGCATGACCGACGGGATCGCCGTGAGAAATCCGAGGTCCGGGCGGGCATCGCGCAGCCGTGGCCGCGTCATTCGCCCGACCATCACGACATCACGCACACCGGCGCGCTTCAGCGAGGCCAACGCCGCGCCATACTTCGACCACGACAGGCGCACGACCGGCAGCGCGCCGAAGGCCGCGTCCGCTTCTTCGGCGATGGCGATGATGTGGACGCCCGCGCCGCGCCGCGTGATGGCGTCGATGACTTCGCCCGGCATCGTGCCACCGCAGGCAATGACACCGATCGGGGAGGGCATGCCTTGCGGGGGTGCCGGCATGGCCAGCGATCAGCCCTCGACGCCGTTTTTCGGCGTGCACAGCGAGCGCTTGCCGCCTTCACGGATGAAGGCAACGATCTCCTGCACAATCGGATGCCCGGCGAATTCCGACGCCACATCGTCCATGCGCTCGACGAGTGTGCCTTCAGCCGCAAACAGCGCCCGATAGGCGCGGCGCAAATCATGGATGTCGGAGCGGGAAAATCCGCGCCGTTGCAGCCCGACGATGTTCAGCCCCGACAAATAGGCGCGATTTCCCAGTGCCATGCCGTAGGGGATCAGATCGTTTTCCAGCCCCGACATGCCACCGACAAACGAATGCGGCCCAACGCGGGCGAACTGTATGACCGCTGCCCCGCCGCCGATGATGGCGTAATCGCCGACCCAGCAGTGGCCCGCCAGCATGACGTTGTTGGAAAAGATGACATTGTTGCCGACGCGGCAGTCATGCCCAACGTGGCTGTTGGCGAGGAAAGCGCAACCGCTGCCCACCGTCGTCACCGAGCCGCCGCCTTCGGTGCCGGGGTTCATCGTCACGCCTTCGCGGATCAGGCAGTCGGCGCCGATGGTCAGCGAGCACGGCTCGCCCTTGTATTTGAGATCTTGCGGTTGATGACCGATCGAGGCGAACGGAAAAATCCGCGTCCGGGCGCCAATCGTGGTTGTTCCCGCGACGGCCACATGGCTGACGAGTTCGACGCCCTCGTCCAGCGCCACGTCTCGGCCGACCATAGAAAACGGACCGATCTTCACACCCGCCGCAAGTCTCGCCCCATCTTCGACGATTGCACTCGGGTGAATGGAAGCTTCAGCCATGCTTGCTCGCGAATGCCTTTGCGTCTGCGGTGTCGGCTAACATGGCGCTGATTTCGGCTTCTGCCACAGTGTGACCGTTGACTTTCGCATCACCGCGGAACCGCCAGACGCGGCCCCGGTTGCGGATCTTCGTCACATGATAGTGCAGCTGATCGCCGGGCAACACCGGCTTTCTGAACTTGGCGTTGTCGATCCCCATGAAGTACACGAGCTCGGCCTTATAATCTTCGCCGATGCTGGCAACGCACAGCGCGCCGGCCGTCTGCGCCAGCCCCTCGATAATCAGCACGCCGGGCATGACCGGGAACTGCGGGAAGTGGCCTTGAAAAAACGGCTCGTTGATGGTCACGTTCTTGACGCCAACGCAGCTCTCGTCGCCCTTCATGTCGTACATGCGGTCAACCATCAGGAACGGGTAGCGGTGCGGCAGTAGCTTCATCACGCGGATGATGTCCGCCGTGCCAAGGGTGTCTGCCGGTGTCGTCTTGGTATTCATCGTCACTCCGCTCCCGCGCCGCGTCTCACTCGTTCGTCTGTTCACGTCTCAATCACGAGAATCTGGCCAGGACCGGCCCAACTCAATCGTCGTCTCTCAACCGTCGTCGCCTGGCGGTGCATCGCCGTCTTTGACCGGAGTCCGCGCCGCAAGTCGTTTCACGGCCGCCAGCTCACGCGCCGCGTCCCGCAACGGCTTGGCCGGCGTGCCAAAGTAGCGGGAACCGGCCGGCACATCGTGCGTGACGTTTGACGCCCCGGCGATGTGTGCGCCCTTGCCGACTTTGATGTGGCCGACTGCGCCGGACTTCCCGCCCATGACGACGAAATCACCAAGCTCGGTCGATCCCGAGATACCGCTTTGCGCCACGATAATACAGTGTCGACCGACGATGACGTTGTGCCCGATCTGCACGAGATTATCAATTTTCGTGCCCTCCCCGATGATCGTATCCTTAAGAGCGCCGCGATCGACGGTTGTATTGGCCCCGATCTCGACATCATCCTGAACGATGACGCGGCCGATCTGCGGCACCTTCAAATGACCATCGCGCCCCATGGCAAAACCGAACCCGTCGGTGCCGAGGCGGACGCCAGCCTGAAGGATGACGCGGTCGCCAACGAGGGAATGGGTCACGGAGCAGCCAGCCCCGATGTAGCAATCTCGGCCGATGGTGACGCGGCCACCGATGACGGCGCCAGCCGTGACGCGCGTGCCGCGCCCGATCTGCGCGCCGGGGCCGACCATGGCGCCAGGCTCGATCGTCGCGCCGTCTTCGATCATCGCCGACGGATCGACCGGCTGCATCGCGCCGGCGAGCACGATCGGGTGCAGTGAGGTCGGGTAAAACATTAACAGCGCCTGGGCGAAGCCGCGATACGGGCTGGCCATGACCAGCGCCGCCGTTGCTGCCGGCAACCGGCTCTCCAGCGCCGGATGGACGAGACAGCCGCCCGCCAACGTCGCGTCGAGCTGGCTCAAATACTTGCGGTTGTCGATGAATGATAATTGCCGCGGACCGGCGTCGCTTAGTGGGCGAATGTCCTCGACGAGTTGTTCGGGATCGGCGCTGGCGGCCAACTTCGCACCGATTTTTGCCGCCACGGCCGATAATGTGAAAGGACCGGCGCGGTCAAAGAAACCCGGGTGCTCCATGTTGCCGCCTCTGACCCATCTCGTGTGGTGTTTCGCGTCGCGCTGCGTGTCACGACGGTTGCTGTGTGACGCGCCGTCGCGCGCATAGTGACCGGCACTTCTAACGCGAACCGGCGCGATGGCAAGATCTGCCAGCGCGCCGGGATCAGGTCAGACGGGGACAACGCCACGAGGCGGCCCCTCGAAACTTAGAACTTGGTCGACGCCCCGAACCGGAAGAACTGCGTCTCGTCGTAGCGCTCTTTGGTCAAGGCCTTGGCGAAGTCGACGCGCAACGGGCCGACTGGCGAGTTCCACAGCAAGCTGGCACCCACCGACGAGCGAATGGTGCTGTCGTCGGCGAGGCAGGCTTCGTTAGATGACGTTTTACAATTTGTCAGCACGGCACTTGCGCGCTCTGAGACGCTAAACAGCGATCCGGCGTCAGCAAACACCGCGCCACTCATGCCAAGTTCGTCGGGCACGAACGGCAGCGGGAAACGAGCCTCGGCCGTCGCAGACCAGTAGGTCGTGCCGCCGAGCGCGTCGCCCGTGTTCAAGTCACGCGGGCCGTAGCCGGACCGGTCGAAGCCGCGCACCGTCTCGCCACCCTTGAAGTACGAGTCGAGAATTCGAACTTCGTCATCACCCCAGGCCTGGATGTGGCCGCCGATGACACGGCCAATGAGCGTGATCTTGTCAGTGATTGGATAGTAGCCGCGGGCTTCGCCGCCGACGCGCCAGTACTGCACATCGCCGCCGAGACCGGCAAACTCGTCTTCGAGCTGCAGGTAATACCCGCGCGTCGGATTCTTCGCATTGTTTCTTTGATCGTAGGTCAGCGTCGTGCCGGCAACTGAGGTCCAATAGGCATCGTCCTGGCAATTAGGCTCCTCCCCGTCAACAAAGTTTGTAGCTCCGCAAGCATCCTTGATCGCGATGGAGGCATTGTTATCGACATCGAAAATCTGGTCGCGCGACAGGCCGTAGCTCGTCTGCATCCAGAGGTTTTCGGCAATCGGGAAGCCGAGACGAATTTGCCCGCCGCTCTTGCGCTGACGGAAACCGGACTGATCGGTCTGGTCGATTTCCTTGTGATAGAGATCGAAGCCCGCCGCCAAGTTGCGATCAAGGAAGCGCGGCTCCGTGAACGATAGATCGACCTGCTGGCGTTCGAACGATCCGGCAAGCTTCAAGCGCAGGAACTGACCGTTGCCGAGCAAGTTGCGTTCGGTCAGCGAGATATCGCCGATCACGCCTTCGTTGCTCGAATAGCCGGCGCCGAATGAAATTTCGCCGGTTGATTGCTCAACCAATTCGACATCGAGCACGACACGGTCGGGCGCGGAGCCCGGACGGCGTTTGACGTCAGCCGATTTGAACAGGCCGAGCCCCGACAGCCGCTTCTTGGCCCGATCGACCAGCAGCGGATTGAAGGCATCGCCTTCAGCCAAGCGGAATTCGCGGCGGATGACGTAATCCTTGGTCCGGTCGTTGCCGATGACGTTGATGCGCTCGATGTAGATCCTCGGACCTTCATCGACGACATAGGAAATTGCGATGGTGCGGGTTGCGAGATCGGGCGTCGCGCGAGGGCGGACGCGGGCGAAGGCGTAGCCACGCTCGGCAATTGCGAGCGTCAACACTTCGGTCGACTTGTCGATCAATGATGCGTTGTAGATGTCGCCGGCGTTGGTCAGCAATTCGCCGCGATATTCTTCTGCGGGAACTTCAGCGAGCGAGCTGTCGATCGCCACCTGCCCGAAGTTGTAGAGCTCGCCTTCTTCGATGGCGAAGTTGATGATGAAGCCCGAGCCGTCGGGATCGAGCTCGGCGTTACCGGCGACGACGGTCGCGTCGGCATAGCCGTTCTTCAGGTAATACTGGCGCACCAATTCGCGGTCGAGATTGAGCCGGTCTGGATCGTAGATGCTCGTCCCCTTGAGGAAGTCGAACCAGCCGGACTGCGTGGTCGAGATGATATCGCGCAACTGGCTGTCGGAGAACGCCCGATTGCCGACGAAATTGATGCCCTTGACCTTCGTCGCGACGCCTTCGGTCACCTCGAATACGAGGTTAACCCGATCCTGCTCGAGTTCGATGATCTTTGGCTCGACGGACGCGGCGAAGCGGCCCTGGCGGCGGTAAACGTCAAGAATACGCTGCGCGTCAGCCTGGGCCCGCGACCGCGTGAACACTGACCGTGGTTTCAACTGCACTTCGTTGACCAGCGTCGCAGTATCGACTTCGCTGTTGCCCTCGAAGGCAACCTGATTGATGACCGGATTTTCGCGCACGGTGATAACGGCGGTCGATCCCTGCGGCTCGATGCTGACGTCGGCGAAAAGACCCGTCGCGAACAATGCCTTGATCGACGCATCGACCTTGCCGGGATTAAACGGATCGCCCGGGCCAAACTGCAAGTACGAGCGAACCGTCTCGGGCTCGACCCGGCGGTTGCCGACAACCTGAATGTCCTTGATCACGCCTTGAGCCCGCGCCGCGCCTGAAACGTAGGCGGCATCCCCAATCGCAACCATCGGCGAGAAGATAGCTGCCGCCAAAGTCAGGCGCAGCAGTCCCGCCACGATGATTTGTAGTCTTTGCATACGCGGTGTCGCCCTCGTCTGCCGCCGAACCCCCAAATCCGAATGCGTGCCGTCGGCGGCAACATCGCATTCACGCAGCTCGTCAATCGTGCCGTAGACCTGGCGTTGCGCTTCGCCGTCATGGCCTACAGTTTCAGTCAATCATTTGGTCCGCAACAAGGGCCAAACTCGTGTCGCTCGGACCAATGTCCGCCTCACGTGTTGGCCGCTCCTTCCCACAGGACCGACCAATTATGAGGCATTCAAACTGGCCGGCGATGTTGCGCGGCGATTGCCATCGTCCGATCGGCTTCCCCCGAATCGGCAACAAAAAACACTGCTCAACTTCAACGCTTTTAACGATTCATACACCAACCTGGAAGTGGCAAGTTTACGTCACCGCTGGAGATTTAACCGGTTCCCGTCCAGCGCCGCCAGACGTTGAGCAAGTCGTTGAAATTGACGAAAATCATCAGCATCATCAACAGCGCCAGCCCGACCTGAAATCCCATCTGCTGGAATCGCTCGCTGGCCGGCTTGCGGCGGATCGCTTCATAGCCATAGAACATAAGATGACCGCCGTCCAAAACCGGGATCGGCAACAAGTTCAAGAAGCCAATGTTTGCCGAAATAAACGCCACCCAGCGCAGCATCGGCTCGATG
This sequence comes from Hyphomicrobium sp., assembly GCA_019748215.1. Classification (GTDB taxonomy): domain Bacteria; phylum Pseudomonadota; class Alphaproteobacteria; order Rhizobiales; family Hyphomicrobiaceae; genus Hyphomicrobium_B. Next base: position 968 of record JAIEPV010000146.1, on the reverse strand, counting down.
CCGAGTTCAGCCACCTTGGCCGTCACTTCCGCCATCAGGATCGGCCCGCCCAGCTGCTCGGCCGACTGGCGTGTCGTGAGGATGTCGCCAAGACCAGCCAGCGACGCTGTGATGTTGCCATACGTTTCCTCGATGCCGCGCCCGATCGCCTGCAACGGGTTGACGCTCTCGATTTTGATCTTGTCGGGCGAAATCGACCGCTGGATGCCGATCAGCCCCCGGCGGAACGTCCGACCGAAGGTATCTTTCTGCTCGTCCGTATTCGGCGTCACCTGCAATGTCAGCGTCGACCCGCCCCGCTCGACGACGAAGGCCAATTCACGCCCGGCGTTGCTGCCGACGATGCGCTGCAGATCCTCGAATTTTTCGATTGTCGAGCCGTTGATCTCGATGATTTTATCACCGGGGATAAAACCCGCCCGGGCAGCCGGCGTATCGGGCAACACCGCATCGACATAGGCCGGCATGACGCGGATGCCGACAGCCATGTTCAAGCCGGAGTAGAGCACAATCGCCAGCAGGAAATTGGCGATCGGGCCCGCCGCAACGACAGCTGCGCGCTGCGCTACTGGCTTGGCGTGAAACGCGCCGGCCTTCTCGGCCGCCGGCATTTTTTCGCCCTTGCCGGTCCCCGGCGCCGAGGCTGCGTTCTCGTCGTCGATGAATTTCACATAGCCGCCGAGCGGGATCGCCGCGAACCGCCAGCGCGTGCCGTGTTTATCGTTGAAGCCGAAAAGTTCGGGGCCAAAGCCGATCGAGAACGCCTTGACCGTCACGCCGCACCAGCGCGCCACCAGAAAATGACCGAGCTCGTGAATGAACACGACGATCGTCAAAACCAGCAGAAATATGATGCCGTAATTCCAGATCCAACCGGCAAAGGTCGAGAGCTGCTCCATGTCTTGCGAACTCCTTGGGCGGCTTTCAAAGCCGGCGCGATTGACGCGACAAACTGCGGCGCGATGCCG
>JAIEPV010000083.1 GCA_019748215.1 Hyphomicrobium sp. | reverse complement strand
TGGAAGCCGTTGCAAATTCCGAGCACCGGCGTGCCGCCCTTCGCTTTGGCGATCACGTCCTTCATGATCGGCGAATGTGCCGCCATGGCGCCGCAGCGCAAGTAGTCGCCGTAGGAGAACCCGCCGGGCAGCACGATCATGTCAGAGGACGGCACGCTGGCATCGCCGTGCCAGATCATCTTCGGCGCGAAGCCTGTCACCCGCTCGATTGCGGTTTTGACGTCGCGATCGCAGTTCGAGCCGGGAAAAACAATGACGGCGGCGCGCAGCATCCGGTCAGCCGATCTCGTAGCTGTAGTTTTCGATCACGTTGTTGGCGAGCAGGTCGCGGCACATCCGCTCGACCACATCTTTGGCGTCACGGCTGCTTGTCTCGCCGAGATCGACTTCGATGTATTTGCCCTGTCGGACTTCGCCGATGCCGTCGATGCCAAGGCCCTTGATCGCGCCTTCGATGGCCTTGCCTTGCGGGTCAAGCACGCCGGTTTTGAGCGTGATTTTGATGTGGGCTTTCATGGGGCCTCAAGAATGGCAGCGGGCCGTTGGCCTTGGGAAAGCGCCATCGCGCTCTCGCCAATGCCGATCACCTGGTCGCTAGTTCGGCTTGCCCGTCGGATTGGACGCGACAAGCACCGGGCCCGAGCCGCGCGGGCGCGGGCTTTCGTTCAGCACGCCAAGCCGGCGCGCGACTTCCGTGTAGGCTTCGACGACGCCACCGAGGTCACGGCGGAAACGGTCCTTGTCGAGCTTGTCGCCCGACTGGATGTCCCACAGACGGCAGCAGTCCGGGCTGATTTCGTCGGCCAGCATGATGCGCATCGTATCGTTGTCGTAGTGGCGGCCGAACTCGACCTTGAAGTCGACCAAGCGAATGCCGATGCCGAGGAACAGGCCAACGAGGAAGTCGTTGATCCGCAGCGCCATCTGCATGATCTCGTCGATTTCTTGCGGGGTTGCCCAGCCGAACGCGGTGATGTGCTCTTCCGAGACCATCGGATCGTTCAACTCGTCCTTTTTATAGTAGAACTCGATGATCGAACGCGGCAGTTGCGACCCTTCTTCAAGGCCGAGGCGCGTCGACAGCGAACCGGCTGCGACGTTGCGCACGACGACTTCGAGCGGGATGATTTCGACTTCTCGAATCAACTGCTCGCGCATGTTGAGACGCTTCATGAAGTGCGTCGGCACGCCGATCTCGCCGAGCCGCTGGAACACATATTCCGAAATGCGGTTGTTGAGCACACCCTTGCCTTCGATCAACGCATGCTTTTTGGCGTTGAACGCAGTGGCGTCGTCTTTGAAATGCTGGATGAGCGTACCGGGCTCAGGGCCCTCGTATAGGACCTTTGCCTTGCCCTCATAGATGCGGCGACGCTTGTTCATTCCTGGTCCTCTGAGGATCAAACTCTGGGTCTCACTCATACTGATGGCATAGACGTGATCGGGCACGTGGTCGAAGTGGCATGCAGCGCAACGCAGCGTGGGCTCGACCGACCTGAGTTCAAGACAGTCCCAAGACTTGGACCCTTGAATTTCCAACGTGATTTTCACATGTCGGGGGTCGTGTCGATGTTCGGACCAGGGGGCCGAGGTCGCGCTGCGCGGCGCTAAAAACCTGACCGGACACTAGCCGAACCGGGGGCCAGAAACAATGTAGACCATGAGCCGCATCGGGCTTTGGTGGACGGTCTTAGCCAAGCCGTTGATTTGCCTCGAATGAGGCGTTAACGCTGGCTGTCTGCCGACCGACGTTGGCGCGTGCAACTCGCGCAATGGGCGTATAACGTGCAGATACATCTATAGGTTGCCGCATCTTTTTTGCGAACGGAGGGGCCGGTGAACGGCCTTCGAGCTAGGGAGACGTTTTAAGATGACGACGTTTGATGAGCGCGAAAATCTTTTCGAAAACAAATTCGCGCACGACGCCGATTTGAAATTCAAGGCCGAGTCACGCCGCAACAAGGCGCTGGCCGAATGGGCGGGCGCCAAGCTCGGATATTCGGGCAGCGGCCTCGACGACTATATCAAGGCCGTGCGTAAAGCCGACCTCGCCGAAAAGGGCGACGACGACGTGTTCCGCAAAGTGAAGGGCGATCTGACTGCCAACGGCGTTGCTGTGAGCGATGCTGAGATCCGCAAAGTGATGGCCGAGGCCCTGGCGAAAGCGGTGCATGACATCGAAAGCGGCGCTGGCTGAGCCTTTGCGCATCGATCATGGTTCGGCTGGTCTTTGAGCGGCATGCCTTCGAGCAATATTTCGCTCCGCCAAGCACCCGGAACGCCGCTCAACGATAGAGCGTTGAACTATCATGCTGTCGGTATGATGCTGGAGGCCCCATGGCGCAAGGTGACAAAAGCAAATACACGGATAAGCAGCAGCGCAAAGCCGCTCACATCGCGGACGGCTATAAAAAGCGCGGGCTTGGCAGAAAGGAAGCCGAGGCGCGCGCCTGGGCAACCGTCAACACGTTGGACGGCGGTGGCAAGAAACCCGGCGGCTCAGGGCGGGCGACAAAGGCGAAGTAACGAGTCGGCCAAATGCCTATCCGAGGCTGTGCAAAAACTGCCCGAATTGTAGGACGCCTTCCGGCCACGGGCCATGGCCGGACTCGACATTGATGTGATCGGCTTCGCCAGCGTCACTGAGTGTTGCGCCCCACATCGCCGCAAGCTGTTCAGCGCGTGCATAGCTGCAATAGAGGTCGTTGTTGGCGACCACGAGGTGGCCCGGAAAAGGTAAGCGGTTGTTCGGCATATTGGAGAAGCCACCGTCACCCATCACGGGCGGCCAGCGCTTGCCGCCGGTATCGGGCCAAAAATGCGCGAAATCCAAGTCGGCCGGCGCCACCAGAAAAGCACCGATCACGCCTTTGACTTTGATCTTATCGGCGGCAAAGACGACTGCCGGTACGCCGAGCGAGTGGGCGACAACGACGACTGGCTTCGTCGCGCCGGCGGCGAACTTGGCGATCTGATCGCCCCAAATTTCGACATTGGGGTGCTCCCAATCCGCTTGTATGACGCGGCGCGCCGTCTTGAGGTTTTTTTCCCAACGGGTCTGCCAGTGATCGGGACCAGAATCCTGCCAGCCAGGGACAATCAAAATATCAACGTCGGACGTTTTCATGGAGGGGCGCGCACGGATTTCAAATGACGGCTAGGACATAGCGGCTTGCGCGTTGTGACGCTAGTCGTCCGTCAGCCGCGTGTTGCCACGTGCGGCGGTGCTTCGCTCCATCCGTCCATCGTGAGGTCTTGCGTTGCGACGTGCCCGACGCCATCATCGACAAGACGAGCGTTTCTTGCCATGCGCCTGGAACTCAAAATCGCCACGGCCGTTATTGAATTCGCATGATTGAATTGCATGAACCTCATCAGTGGTCGAACGCCGTCGTCCTGATCGCCGATCGAGGATATTGGCCGGCCGCGCTTTTTGCCGCTCACAAACTCGCGCGCGAACCCAGTCGGACATTCGACATCATTTTGCTCGCCATTGGGTGTTCGGCAGATGAGCGCGCAGTCGCAGATTCGCGGATCAAGGTGTTGGATTTTGAACTCGACGCGCGTGCCAAACGCACGTCGGCGGCAAAAGGCCGATCTGTGGCCGTCTTCGGTCGATTGAGCCTCGATGACGTCCTCGACGATCGTTATGATAAAATTCTGTATATTGACGCCGACGTTTGGATCGGCGACCGGCCGATCAGTGATCTTTTCCGCCTCGACTTTCAAGGTCGCGCCGTCGCCGCTGTGCGAGACGCTGCGGAAATCGTCAGAGGCGATGCCGGCGACTGGCTCGCCTACAAACGGCAATTGGGTTTGCATGCGAACGCCGGATATTTCAATTCCGGCATGCTGCTGATCAATCGCCGCGCCTATCGCGAGCGCCGCATCGGCAACCAATGCCTCGATTATTTGAGCTCAGGAAAGTATCGCGGCAATTTCAATGACCAGAGTGCACTGAATGCCGTGCTTGCCGGCGATTGGGTGGAATTGTCGCCCGTGTGGAACTGGATGTATGCAACGCGCTGGGAGCTGACCAGACGCGTGGCGCCGGCAGTCGTGCACTTCATCGGGCCAAGCAAACCTTGGGCGGATGGCAGATCGCGTCACGATCCTCGCTTTCGGGCTGACATGAAGCGCGTGCTCGAACCGTTGGGATATCAGGGTTTTGTGCGCGACGTGCCCGCGCTTCCGGCGGCGCGGCGCAGCCTCGCGAGAATGGGCCACCGTCTCGCGCGCAATCTCAATCTTGACAGCCGCGATCGCAAAATCCGTGACTACGTTGAGCGGTTCAATGATCCGCTGACGGTGCGCGCTGGCGTCGGCGAGTTGTAAAACGCGGAGCGCCTTTGCGGATGGCAACACAACGTTATTCGCAGTGTCGATGACTTTGCGATCTTTTGATTGCAACTGCTGATCACTTGCCGGCAAGCGGCCGACCTGCCATGAACACGTCCGTGGGAGCGGGCCACCGAGCGCGTATGTTGTCGGCTGAGTAACGCGATCAAGGCAATGAGTACACCAACGATGGCCAGTTCACATTGCAACGCCGTCGTCATGGTGACGGACGGCGGCTATCTGCCTGCTGCGCGCTTCGTTGCCCATCAGCTGCTCGGTCAGTCCAACCGCAACTTTGATGTCATTATCCTGGCGATCGGGTGTTCGCCCGAGCAACGGGCAACGTCCGACGCGCAACTGTCGATCATCGATTTCGTGCCGCACGACATGAGTGGTTTTCAATTTTCTCGCGCCGATAGGACCTGGGCCGCCTACGCGAAGATCAATGTGACGCCGCAAGTCGATCAGCGCTACACCAAGATATTATACCTGGATGCCGACGTCTGGATTGGGTCGCGATCGCTGGCGCATCTGTTCGCAACAGAGCTTGGCGATTACCCAATCGCCGCAGTGATGGATGCGGGAGAAGTTTTGCGCGGGGATAATGCTGATTGGCTGGATTACAAGAAAAAGCTAGGGATGTCTGCAAAAACCCCCTATTTCAATTCCGGCATGATGCTGATTAACAGGCGCGTTTTCGATGGCGAGGCGATTGGCGCACGTGTCATCGACTATCTCACGAGCGGTCGCTATATCGGTCGCCTCGATGACCAGAGTGCGCTGAACGCAGTGCTCAATGGTCGTTGGTTAGAACTCTCGCCGCTGTGGAATTGGATGTATGCGACGCGCTGGACACTGACGCGTGCTGTTGATCCAGGGATCATCCATTTCATCGGCTCGAGTAAGCCGTGGCGCGATGTGAGGGGACGACACGACACGATCCTCGCTACCGGAGAGAAATGGCGCAGGTTTTGGGGCCGTTGCACTTTGAAAAATTCGTTGACGAGCAGCTGTCGCGAAGTCGGCTAGCTGGAAATATTGCGCGCTCAGCAAAATCGGTGATTCGAAAATTTTGGCCGGATGCGCGTGAGGCGCGCATATGCGATCGGGTCGCAAATTTCGCCGAGAGCGACTTTGCGACCCGATCGTCTTTGTAGCGCGCGTCGTTCACCAGAATTTTTTTGGACTGAGATCCTGGATCGCGAATCCATTCGATGTCTCTGACTGAAACTACGCGGCAGCTCGCGCACGCATCACTTCCATGTCGCGAATTTTCAATTTCAACGCGTCGCGCTGATCGATGAGGGTCGCGTATTCCGGATCGGCTGGAGCGGATGCTTCCAGCGCCGCGTCGTAGTAGCCGATGATGCGCTCTTCGCCGTTGATCAACGCCGGGAGCACATTGGCATCCAGCCCAGTAATGTACGAGCGCAGGTCGATCACGGTGCGATGGACCGTCGACATGAATGACCCCTCTGCGTCCGCCGTTTCACCCAACGACGTCAAATGAGTTGCCAGTTCGCTTGCCGCTTTTGTGCGGAGCGCAATCATGTCCTGAAACAAGGGCGTCAGACCTTCGCCGGCGGCTTGCTTGACGGCTTCGTCATAGCCGTTGCGGCTATCGATCAAACTGGTGTGCAACGTTTTGAGGGCGTCGGTGCGGTCGGTCATAGCGATCTCCAAGAAACGGATGCGGTCATCTCCGCCTTGAACGCCGGCCCATCGGTTGAGTTCCGTGACACAGATGCGGGCGCAAAATCCTGATCGCGTTGACACACCGACATCTCGACTGTATTACACCGGTTAGTTATTTAACAGATAGGTGTAATACAAATGGCAGCCGATCAGCTCAGCGTGACGTTGTCGGCGCTCGCTGATCCGACGCGCCGCGCAATTTTGGCCCGCCTCGCGCGTGGTGAAACGTCGGTCAATGAACTTGCCGAGCCATTCAAGATTAGCCTGCCGGCGATTTCGAAACATCTCAAAGTGCTGGAGAGCGCCGGACTCATTGCCCGCACGCGCCAAGCACAGTGGCGGCCATGCCGGCTGCAGCCAGCGCCGCTGCGCGATGTCGATGCGTGGCTCGATCATTATCGTCAGTTCTGGGAGCAAAGTTTCGATCGGCTCGAAGCCTATTTGAGCGACCTTCAGGTCAAACCCAAGAAAGGAAAAGCCAATGGCCGAAAAACCCGCCGAGCAGGATGATCTCACCGGCCGTCAGATGACGGTAACGCGGGTGGTCGATGCGCCGCGTGAATTGGTGTTCGATGTGTTCACGGACCCGGCGCACGTTTCAAACTGGTGGGGGCCAAATGGGTTTTCGATCACAACGGACGAAATGAAAGTCCGCCCGGGTGGCGTTTGGCGCTTTGTCATGCACGGACCGGACGGCACCGACTACAGCAACTTCATTCAGTACAAGGAAATCGTCAGGCCCGAGCGCATCGTCTTCGGCCACGGCGACAACGAAGAATCGAAGTCCTGCCATTGGCACACGACCGTCACGTTTGAGCCCGTCGGTCGCAAAACGCGCGTCACACTAATATTGCTGTTCCCCACCGCCGAACAGCGCGATGCGGTCGCGACCGCCAGCGCCATCGAAGGTGGCGAGCAGACGCTCGAACGTTTCGAGACAGAGGTCGTGTTTGCTGCAACTCGTGCGCGTGGCGAAACGCCATTCACGATCAAGCGCGTGTTCGATGCTCCGCGCGAGGTGGTCTGGGCGGCGCATTCCGACGCCAAAGCGCTGGCGCAATGGTGGGGACCGAAAGGTTGGGCGGTTCGGGTTGAAAAATTGGCGTTTCAACCCGGCGGCATGTTTCATTATGTGATGACATCGAAAGTCGCCGCCGATATGTGGGGCCGCTTCATCTATCGAGAACTGGTGGCGCCGCGGCGGATCGTTTTCGTCAGCAGCTTTTCCAATCCTGAGGCGGATCTAGCGCGCTCACCGTTCCCGATGGATTGGCCACTCGCTGTACTCAACGTCGTGACGCTGGACGACGAAGCGGGCCGAACGCGATTGACGCTGACGGCGACGCCGCTGGAGGCAACGCCGGAGCAGTGCTTGGTGTTCTCTCAAATGTTTATGTCGATGACCCAGGGCTTCGGTGGAACTTACGACCAGCTCGCCGAATTTTTGGTCCATGCATGACGCCTGAAGCTGACGGCCACTGGCAAGAGCGCACAGCCTCGCACTTTCATCGCGTCGCCTGATGTTTATTTGCGCCGGCCTTTAGCCGAACACGCGCTTGAAAACCGTGTCGACATGCTTGGTGTGATAGCCGAGGTCGAACATCGCTTCTAAATCCTTAGGCGGAATTTTAGCGGTGACATCGGCGTCGGCCTTGAGTTCGGTCAGGAAATCCCGGCCGTGGTCCCAGGTCTTCATGGCGTTGCGCTGAACCAACGCATAGGAGTCCTCGCGCGACAGGCCGGCTTGCGTCAGCGCAAGAAGTACGCGCTGCGAATTGTGCAGCCCGCCGAGTTTGTCGAGGTTCTTTCTCATCGTCTGTGGATAAACGACGAGCTTTTCGATGACGCCCGCCAAGCGGTTGAGCGCAAAGTCCAAGGTGATGGTCGCATCCGGGCCGATCATACGTTCGACGGAGGAATGCGAGATATCCCGCTCGTGCCAGAGCGCGACATTCTCCATGGCGGGAAGCGCGTAGGCGCGGACCATGCGGGCGAGGCCGGTGAGATTTTCCGTGAGCACCGGATTGCGCTTGTGCGGCATGGCGGAAGATCCCTTTTGGCCGGGCGAGAAATATTCCTCGGCTTCGAGAACTTCAGTGCGCTGCAAGTGGCGAATTTCGATTGCCACCCGCTCCATCGATGAGGCGATGACGCCGAGCGTCGCAAAAAACATCGCGTGCCGGTCGCGCGGGATGACCTGCGTCGACACCGGTTCGGGGATGAGGCCGAGTTTGTCCGCGACGTACTCTTCGACGCGCGGATCGAGATTGGCGAACGTGCCGACGGCCCCGGACAGCGCACACGTGGCGATGTCCTTACGCGCCGCGACGAGGCGATCGCGATGGCGTGCGAACTCGGCGTAGGCGAACGCGAGTTTGAGACCGAACGTTGTCGGTTCTGCATGGATGCCATGGCTGCGGCCGATGGTGATCGTATTTTTATGTTCGAGCGCGCGGGTTTTCAGCGCGGCCAAAAGTCGATCGATGTCAGCGAGGAGCAAATCGCTGGCGCGAACAAGCTGCACCGCGAGGCAGGTATCCAGAACGTCCGATGACGTCATGCCCTGATGCACGAAGCGCGCGTCGGGACCGACATGCTCGGCGAGATGGGTTAGGAAAGCGATGACATCGTGTTTGGTCACGGCCTCGATCTCATCGATGCGGGCGACATCGAAAACGGCTTCCGAACCCTTGCGCCAGATCGTCGCGGCGGCGTCTTTTGGAATGATACCGAGGTCGGCGCATGCCTGCGCTGCATGGGCTTCGATCTCAAACCAGATGCGAAATCGCGTCTCCGGCTCCCAGATCTTGATCATCTCCGAGCGGGCGTAACGGGGTATCATCTCGAGCTCATCCTTGATGCGATGCGGGAGGCGTAGCAGACGCGAAAGCCCGCATCAATCGAGCCGTCCCACACATCGCAATTGTCCTGTGCGGCAGAAATGCCGCTTCGCAGCATGGAAGTGTGCGGCGCACACGATCGCCGATTTGCCGTCCGTTTATCGCCACGTTCGCTTGCTCTCTGTTTCGGTCAGCGAGTGCGGAAATGCGGAAAGCGTATTCAGCTTTCATTCATGGCCTTTCAGCAACTCTTAACTGCAACTTGAAAAGTTGTGCTCGGCAGATGCTGATTGAAGCTGATTCGTCGGGTAATCTATTGGAACGGTTGCGTAGTGCGATAACCTGAAACCTGACGCCGAGAGGAAGAGCGGCGTCCCCAAGGACAGCGGGGAATACAAAAGACAAATGGCTGAACAAATGGGAAGCGGCGTCGATGCCGATCTGGTTCAACAAATGGAGCAATCAGAGGACGATCCACGCCGCTGCTATGCGCTTGTCCAGCAACGCATCAGCGCCTACCGCCAGTCGGGTCACAATGTGCCCGAAGACTTGGCGCGCATGGAGAAGGCGTTGATGGTCGAGTGCTTGTCAGCGTCGCAGGGGCGCTGAGATCCACTGCAGCTCGCCGGCCATGGCTGGTGAGAGGATGAATTCATACGACATTGACCGGGGGCGTTGCTGCGCGCCGGTGGACATGATCCTGGATCGTGTGAGCGCTGCCCCGTAATCGGGCAGCGCTTTTTTTATCGCGGCGCCGGTGTCGAATTCAGACCCGGCGGCGCCCAAGCGCTTCCGGTCCATTCGAGGACGTCGAAGCCCGACAGATCACAATCGCCACTGGCATTGAAGTGCACAGGTCCCAAGCGCGTAGCATAGGGTTTGCTGGATAACGCGCGGGCGAGTGTTGCGCCATCCACCGCATGTGTTTCCGTGACGGCCGTCGCGACCATTTCGATTGCCGCGGCTGTTGCGCTGGCACCGTCTGTATTTGGAGATGGCACGCCATCGGCGGATTGCGCCGCGACGGCATCCAGCGCGTTTGTCGCGACGAGCACGCGCAAGCCTTTGGCGTCGGCCGCGAACGTCGTCGCGAACTCGGTCGTCGCCAAGCTGTCGGAGCCGAGGAATGTGGCGTCGGAGCCAGCACCGCGCAGCGCCGTGAACAAAAAGCCCGCTTCCATCGGGAAGCCGGCGAAGAAGATGGCGCGCGCCTGGCGTACCTTTTTGATGACCAGAGGGTAGTCTTTATCGCCGCCGACAATCGTCGCCGTGATCGGAGCGGCGCCGCTTGCCGCCTTGACCGTCGCCTCGGCAGCGTCAGCAAGCGCGCGGGCGTAGGCGGTGCGATCATGGATGATGGCGACCGGCCCATCTCGCGCGGCGCGGGCCAGAATTCGGCCAGCAGCTTGTCCTTGCTGATCATCGCGGCCGCTCAACCGAAAGATGGTGGCTCCGGCGCGCTTGCGCGTCAGCGACGGGTGCCGGGTCTCGGTGGCGATAAATAGAATGTTCTCCTGACCATATATCACGGCGGCGGCAAGTGCTGGATTGGTGCAGGGATGACCCAACACCAAGACGACGCTTTTGGTCGCCAGATCACGGGCGACACCTTCGGCCTTGGCGCGATCGCAGCCGTCGTCGGCGCGAACGAGTTCGACCTGACGTCCGATCAAGCCGCCAGCCCCATTGATGCGATCAACGGCGCGGCGCGCCTCGGCAAAGATCCGCTCGGTATCGCTTGCGCCACGGCCGCTCGCCGGCCCGGCGACGGCAATGACAATGGCGCCATCGGCATGCGCCGCAGGACAAGTGAGCGAACATCCGAGAACCGCGACGCTTACGCTCATGCTCGCAACGAGGCGTGCCATCGCTGGCGGGGCGAAGATTGTGGAAGGATTTGCGGCGCGCTGGTTCATTGCTGCGCAGTCTCGCCCAATGCGGCGAGACGGATCAAGCGAGACATGGTGGCATGCATCGTTCGCGAGAGACGCGCCTTGCATCGGGCAATCGCGTTCGCCTAGTGTTGTCAACGGTTTCGCGCGGAAGTGCGAAATCAGGCAAGTGGTGGATCGAGGGGCGCGGCATGGATTTTCTTTATCGCAAGAAGCCGATCACTGGCCACACTGATGAGTCTGGTTTGAAGCGCGCGCTGAGCGCCACGGACCTGACGCTGCTGGGGGTCGGGGCGATTATCGGCACCGGCATTTTCGTACTGACGGGGCACGCGGCGGCGACGCAATCGGGACCAGCGGTTGTCTTATCGTTCGTCGTCGCCGGTATCGCTTGCGCATTTGCAGCGCTTTCATACTCCGAGTTGGCGTCTAGCGTCGGCGGCTGCGGCAGCGCGTATGGCTACAGCTATGCCGCGTTCGGCGAATTTCTCGCCTGGATCATCGCCTGGGATTTGATCCTTGAATACGGCGTGTCGGTCGCCGCCGTCGCCAACGGCTGGTCGGGATATTTCAACAATGCGCTGACGGCGATCGGCATCGGCCTGCCGGACAGTCTCATCCGAGGCCCAACGGAACTCGCCTGGAATTCGTACCTGGGCGGCGCGCTTGAGGTGATCGGCTTCGATCCAACGGCCGAGGCTGTCGTCAAAGGCGGCATGGGCGGGATCATCAATTTGCCGGCGGTGGGTATCATTCTGCTGCTGATGATGCTGCTCATCCAAGGCGTCAAGGAAAGCGCCAAGGTCAACGCCGTCGCGGTCGCCGTGAAACTCGTCACCATCGCTATCTTCGTCGCCGTCGCGGTTTTCAACGTGCAGCCAGCCAACTGGTCACCGTTCATGCCATTCGGCTGGTTCGACCACACGGCCGACGGCAAAACCATCGGCGTGCTGGCCGGCGCGTCACTCGTGTTTTTCGCCTATGTCGGGTTCGATGCGGTGTCGACCGCTGTTGAAGAGGCGCACAACCCGCAGCGCGACGTGCCGATCGGCATTCTCGGCTCACTGGTCTTCTGCACCATCATCTACATTATTGTGTCGGGTCTGCTGACGGGTATCGTGCCGTACGGCGATTTGAATGTCGCCTCGCCGGTAGCGCACGCGCTGCAACTGATCGGCTACAACTGGGCGTCCGCCTTGGTCGCGACGGGTGTGATTTTCGGCCTGACGACGGTGATGCTGGTTCTCTACTACGCGTTGACGCGCATCATCGTTGCCGTGTCGCGCGATGGGCTGCTGCCGCAGTATTTCTCGGACATCAATCCAAAAACTCACACGCCGGTACGCACGACCGTGATCACCGGCGTCGTCATGGCCGTCATGGCAGGGCTGACACCACTCGGCGTGCTGGCCGAGCTGGTCAACATCGGCACGTTGGCGGCTTTTGTGATCGTGTGCGGTGGCGTGATCAGCTTGCGGATTTCGCATCCGGATATGCACCGGCCGTTCAAAATGCCGTTCGGCCTTTTGCTGCCGATTCTCGGCGTGCTGTCGTGCGGGGCGTTGATCGCGTTCCTGCCGCTCGTCACCCATCTCCGGTTTTTGCTATGGCTGGCGGCGGGACTGGTGATTTATTTCGCGTACTCGATCCGGCACAGCAACCTGGCGAGGGTTAGCGGCAGCGCGGCTTAGAGCATGTTATGCGTGCCGTCGCAGAACGGCTCGTCGTCGGTCGCTTTGCAGCCGCAGATATTATAAGACCCCGTCCGGTCGGCGGTGAATTTCAGCGGTTCGAAGGACGTGCCTTTGTGCGAGCCGTCGCAGAACGGTTGCGCGTTCGATCGGCCGCAGCGGCAGTACCAGTAGTCGTTACCTTCTTGAAGCTCGACGGTGTACGGCCCGGTTTGCGCAACAACGGCTTCGTCCGACATGGCCTGCACGTCTCCCGGCCCAAAGCGCTGCGAAGACTTCAGTTCTTCCTTGGCGCTGGCTGCAATTGGACAAGCTGGGTAGCTCGTTTGCCGATCATCGGCAAGGGGTCGTCCGGTGTTACTACAGCGGCTACGCGTGTGCGCCGAATGCGGACGGCCGGTCCGCGTGAACCCGTTCGATCGACAAAAAACGGCCGGGACGATGCCCCAGCCGTTGTTTTGAATATGCGAGTGACGTGAATGCGCGAGACTGGCAGCGCGCCGATAGCGTCTACTGCATCGCTACTGCGGTGCCTGTCATGCCATCATCACTGACCCAGCGAACGGTGGTGCCGGTTCGCGAAACGGTGAAGCACTGTTCCTTGCCCTTATTCCACACGCTCCAGCGCTGGCAGAACTGATTGCCCTGAATACGCCAAGTCCCACGATCTTCTGAGACGCCCGCGAACAGACCCATGGCTTTTGACCTGGCGACCATTGTGCCGCCCGGACTGTAGCGGATCGGCAATGAGCCGAACGGGGCCGAGAGGCTGATGGTCTTACCGGCCAAAAGAACTTTCAGTTGCACGGCGCCGAGCTGCTCTGCCTGAGCGGCGGCTGTCGCCATGGTCAAGCCCGCCATGACGGCAAGCGATGTCTTGGATGCACGCACGCGCATGTTGTTCGACGCCCCTCAAACAAATATCTACTGCCAAGCTACGGTCGAAGTGCCCATGCTGCAATGCACCAATTGGTGACAGGGTTACGAAAAGAGCGTCTACCGCCGTTTTTTGCAATCACGTTTCATTACAAAAAATTGCTTAGCTGGCGATCAGCGTTCGACAAGCTGACGCGCTGCCGCGTCCGGTGTCATGACGCCTGACAGAACGGCGTCGGCCAGAGGATCAAGTCCTGCGCTTCCGCCTTGGCGAATGCGTTGCGCGACAATGTCGGCGGCGGCGCGGGCGATGAGATAGCGGGCGCGCCGGCGGCGTCGCGATTTGGGATCGTCGAGCGCAATGCGGCGGCCGATGTCATCGATTGCCGCGACGAGCGCTGCGACACCGTCGCCGTTGAGCGCGCTGGTTTTCAACAGCGGAACTTTACCTGCCATCGTCGCGCGGATCGACAGCGCCCCCGTCAACTGCTGCATGGTCTGCTCGGCGCCGGGGCGATCGCCTTTATTGACGACGAGAATATCGGCAATTTCGAGCAGGCCTGATTTCATGGCCTGGATGTCATCGCCGAGCCCGGGCGCCGAAATGACAATGCGGATGTCGGCGACTTCGGCGACGTCGATTTCGCTCTGGCCGGTGCCGACGGTCTCAAGCAGCACGATGTCGAAGCCGGCGCCGTCGAGGGCGTCGATGATGCGAACGGCAGCGGGTGACAGGCCGCCGAGATAGCCGCGCGATGCGAGCGAGCGCACGAACACGCCGTCATCGTCGAGTGCCGATGTCATGCGGATACGATCACCGAGGATCGCGCCGCCGGAAATCGGGCTCGATGGATCAACTGCGATGACGCCGACGGTGCGGCCCTGGCCGCGAAGCGTCTCGATGACGGCGTTGACGAGCGTAGATTTCCCCGCACCCGGTGGGCCGGTGAAGCCAACGACGAGAGCGTGACCGAGGAACGGCTGCAAGGTTTGCAGCAGGGCCGGTGCGGCGGTGGAGAGACGTTCCAGCTCGGTGATGACGCTGGCGATAGCGCGGCGCTCGCCGGTCCGCATGCGTGCGATCATATCGGCCGCATCTGCCGGATCGATGCGGCCAGGCGGCGTCGATGGCGGCGGCGTGGCGGCTGGGTTCGGCGTCGTTTTGGTCATGTCCCGCTGATAGGCGGGACCGCCTCGAAGTGCAACCGCCAGGCCGCAACTCGGTTGACGCCGACGACCGGGCACGTCGAGCCGCCTGACCATGCCGATGGACGAAGTGATCTAGAACTTCGCGACGACGGCGTGGTCGTTGGTCAGCGAGCCGTTGGTGTGGGCGGCGAGAATCGCGGGAACGATATTCTCGGTTTTGTCGACGACGGCGAAATGCACGTCGAGGCCCGGGCGGATAAAGGTCTCGGATTTCATGTGGGTGAGCAGGTCGAGGAATGGCGTCCAGAAGCCTGCGATGTTGGCGACGATGATCGGCTTGGTGTGGCGGCCGAGTTGCGACCACGTCAATTGTTCGACGAGTTCTTCGAGCGTGCCGATCCCGCCCGGCAAGGCGACGAAGGCGTCCGAGCGTTCAAACATCAGTCGCTTGCGCACATGCATGTCCTCGACGATGATCAAGTCGTCGACGTCTTTCAGCATTTTCTCTTTGGCACCGAGAAATTCGGGGATGATGCCGGTCACTTTGCCGCCAGCGCCGAGCACGGCTTTCGCGACCTCGCCCATCAGGCCGAGACTGCCGCCGCCGTAGACGAGGCGGATGTTGGCGACAGCGAGAGCCTTGCCGAGTTTGCGGGCGGCGACGGCGTAGGCTGGATTGAGGCCTTTGCCCGATCCGCAATAGACGCAGACGCTGGTCAAGGGCTGAGGTGATGACGCGGTGGCGCGGGGACCGGTGGCGAGAGTGTCGAAACTTTGGGTCATGGACGACTTTCGGAAAACGCTGGGGCCGATCTGATGCCGACCTGATGACACTGCCATAACGTGTGAGTGTGGCAGATCAACCGCTGCTCGGTTTTACAATGACTTTCCAGCGGTTGGCGTTGCCATCGTCGGCGTGCTTTACTACGTCCGCTGTGAAATGAGGATCAGATGGCGGGCCGGCAAGTCGATCGTTTCAATGCCACGAGAAGCGGATTTCTTGGTCGGGGAGATATCGCGGCGACAACCGTGATCCTAGTGGCGACGGGGCTGTTCGTGGCTCTCACCGCAGCGCCGTCGTCAGCGCATCGCCCGCAGACAGATGCAGTGCGCTTGGCGCAGGCGGCGCTCGTTGAACCAACAAAGCCCGCCATGGTGCCGCCGGTGCGTCGCGAGGCGCCGCCGTCGGATGTGCCTGCGGTTCAACCTGGCTCGGCTCAGCCGTCCGCGCCGCTAGCAATGCCGGAGCCTCCGCCCGGCTACGGCGGCGTGATCGGCGCCATTCAAGATTGGCTGGCGCGCGCCAACCGTGATTATCAGGGCGTCGTCATCAAGGAACTCTCGATCCCTGCGGCGAACGGCACAGCCAACGACGCCATAGCCAAGAAGCTCGAAGAAACCAAGGCCGAGGATGCACGGGCCATCGCCGCGAAGCGAGCGGCTGATGAGTTGCGCAAGGCGACGGATGCCAAGCAGGCGGACGACCGCGCAACCAAATTGAAGGCCGAGCAAGCGCGCCTGGATACCGACAAGCGGGCGTCCGAAAAGTTGGCCGCCGAACGTCGGGCTGCTGAAAATGCGCAAGCCGATGCTCAGGCGAAAGCTGAAACCGAGGCCGCGGATCGCAAGGCTCGCGAAGAAAAACGCCAAGCCGCCGCCCGGCAGGCGGAAGAGGCGCGCCGCCTGGCGGATGCGCAACGCGCCGCCGACGCGCGGATTGCCGAGGAGCGCCGCCGCGCCGAAGCCGAGGCTGTAACGGCGGCAAGGCTTGTCGAGCCGAAACCTGCTGAAAGCAAGCGCACCATCGTCATTATTCCGGAGCCAATTCCTGAAGATCAAGGCCGGGCAGCCGAACCTGCGGCACGGAGCGCTGGCGAGCTCGAGCGTCAGCCAGAAGGCCGGGCGAATGCTGACACCTCAGGGCGCCGGCTGTCGGGCGATCGCGAACGGCCACCATTGCTCCAAAGCCAACGCGGCGAGCGCTTGGTCACGGCGGCGATCTCGAAGCGCCAGGATGTCTGGCGGACGCGGCGCGGCTCGAAGGTAAAATCCTGGTCGCGGAGGACGTCGCTCAGCCGATCGCAGAAGGTGCGCGGTGGAGCCTGCTACGGAGCTGGCCGCCGCATCGCGCCGCCTGGCCGCTACATCATCCAGCGTGGCGACAGTTTGTGGCGTATCGCAAAGCGGCATTATCGTGATGGTGGGCATTATCGGAGAATTTATCGCGCCAATCGCCACATCATCGCGCACGCCAACCGGGTCTATCCGTGTCAGCGCGTGTTCGTGCCGCGGCGAAAGCGGTGATGGAGTTCAGATGCGGGCATCGGCTCCATGGACAAGCCGTCGTAATCTTCTTATCTCGTGGGCATGCAACGAGCCCTCCCTCCCGACCAAACCGCCGCCGCCACACCTGATGACCCAGCCGGATGGATGGCACGGTTCACGCCGTCGCCCGAGCAGACCCGCGTCCTGAAAGCGCTGTGGCCTTATGTGTGGCCGCAGGACCGGCCAGACCTGCGCAAGACTGTGCTGTGGTCGCTGGTGCTGATCGTCATCGCCAAGGTGGTGACGGTGTCGGTGCCCTACACTTTGAAGTGGGCGACCGACGCATTGGTGGCGGCGAGTGGCGGTAAGGTGCCGGCGAGCGAGCAGGTGACGTGGCTGGTCGGGGCGCCGCTGCTGGCAAGCCTCGTCTACGGCGCGTCGCGCATTTTGATGACGCTGCTGGTGCAACTTCGCGAAGGCATGTTCGCCAAGGTCGCCATGCATGCGGTGCGCAAACTCGCGCTCTCGACGTTCGAGCACATGCACCGGCTGTCGTTGCGGTTTCATCTCGAAAAGAAAACCGGTGGCTTGACACGCGTGCTTGAACGCGGCCGCGCCGGCATCGAGAACATCAGCCGTATGGCATTGATGACGCTGATCCCGACGATCATCGAGTTTCTGCTGATCATCGTTGTCTGCGCCATCGAATTCGACTGGCGATACATCGTTACCATCGTGTCGATGATCACGGCCTATCTGTGGTTCACGGTCAAGGCAACCGACTGGCGGGTCGGCATTCGGCGCACCATGAATGACAGCGACACGGACGCCAACACGAAGGCGGTCGACAGCCTGCTGAACTTCGAGACCGTGAAATACTTCGGCGCCGAGGAACGCGAAGCAAAGCGCTACGACACGTCGATGTCATCGTACGAAAAGGCGAGCATCAAATCCTATACATCGCTCGCGGTTTTAAACTCCGGGCAGGCGGTGATTTTTACGGTGGCGCTGACGCTGTGCCTCGTCATGGCGGCGCAGGACGTGTTGGCGGGCAACCACACCGTCGGCCATTTCGCCATGGTCAATCTGTTGATGCTGCAGCTGTTCATGCCGCTGAATTTCATGGGCATGGTGTACCGCGAAATCAAACAGGGCCTGACCGATATTGAGCGCATGATGGACGTGCTCGACCAATCGCCGGAGGTCGCCGATCGGCCCGGCGCCAAGAAGCTCAACGTCCAAGGCGGCACGATTAGATTCGAGAACGTGCGGTTTGGCTATGAACACGACCGCGAAATTCTCAAGGACGTATCGTTCGAAGTGCCGGCTGGAAAAATGGTGGCGATCGTCGGCCCGTCTGGGGCCGGGAAATCGACGATCGGGCGGCTGCTGCTGCGGTTCTATGATGTGACTGGCGGACGGATTACGATCGATGGGCAGGATCTGCGTCACGTCACGCAGGCGTCGCTGCGCGCCGCGATGGGCGTGGTGCCGCAAGACACTGTGCTATTCAACGACACGATTTTCTACAACATCAAATACGGCCGCGCCGACGCCACCGACGACGAGGTGTTTGCTGCAGCCAGCATGGCGCAGATCGATGACTTCGTGAAATCGCTGCCGCAGGGCTACGACACTATGGTCGGCGAACGCGGCTTAAAATTATCCGGCGGCGAGAAGCAGCGCGTGGCCATTGCGCGGACGATTTTGAAGGGCCCGCCGGTGCTCATTCTCGATGAAGCGACGAGTGCCCTCGACAGCCATACGGAGAAAGAAATTCAAGACGCGCTCGATCGTGTGGCGATGAACCGGACGACGGTGGTCATCGCGCACCGGTTGTCGACCATCATTCATGCCGATGTGATTTTGGTGCTGCGCGACGGCACACTGGTCGAGCAGGGTACGCATGCCGAGCTGATCGCCGAAGATGGTCTGTATGCGAGCTTGTGGTCGCGGCAGCGGCAGGCCGAAAAGGCGCGCGAAGATCTGGCACAGGCGCTTGAAGAAGCCGAACGGACGGGAGCGTTGCGCCCGGTTCAGGTGTAGGGGAGCCGGTGGCCGGCGCTTGGTAAACGTCGGCGCAGCGCCGCACGGGGCGGGCGACGCGTTCGCCGCCACATTAAATTTCACGAAAGTTATCCCCGGCCTGCGGGGCGGACGTAATCTTGCGGAACGCCGGCCATCGGGCCGACGCTGTGAGACCAACGACCGGAGACGTGACGCACCGTGGCAAGTCAATTTCGAAGCATCGCCGGGACACTCAAGCGGCTCGTGGTCGCGTTGTTGTCGGCACTGCGCCAAGCGGGCGTCATCGCATGGAGGCTTGCGCGTGGGCCGGTGATGTTCGTGTTCAACGTCATCGCGGCGCTGATCATACTGTTCGAAGAATGGGGCTGGCGGCCGCTCGAAAAGTGGCTTGGCAAACTTGCCGGCTATCGTCCGATCGCGGCAGTCGAACGCTGGATTGCCGGACTGCCGCCCTACGGCGCGCTGTGCATTTTCGCACTTCCGACGACGTTCTTGCTGCCGCTGAAATTCGTCGCTGTTTGGCTGCTGGCGAATGGACAGGTGTTTGCGGCATCCGCGCTGTTCGTTGCGGCCAAGATTGCGTCGACGGCTTTGCTGGCGCGTATTTTCATGCTGACCAAGCCGGCGCTGATGCAGATTGCGTGGTTCGCTGCTGCTTATGCGTGGTTCATTCCTTGGAAAGACGCGCTGTTTGCGGTCATTCGTTCGTCGTGGGTTTGGCGCAGCGGCCGAATAGTCAAATATCGGACAATGGCTTGGTTGAAGCCGGTTATCGCGGTCTGGCGGTCGCGCTTGGATGCAGCGATCCAGCGCTCAGGTGTGCGACTTCGCGACGTGTCGGCAGCGGCGCGATCCTTCGGCGGGACGCTTTGGAATAGCGTATTTCGCCGATGATGGGGGCGAAGCACCATGCGTTTGAGAAATAGATTTAAATGATATAACATCCAAAAAGAAGTCTATAGTTGACGTAAATAGTATACTATGATCCAAAGGGGCGGCATATCGGGAGTCGGCAATGCGCGTGCGGCGGACTTTGAAAAAGCGCTTGCTGGCTTCGACCGAAAACGGGGCCGCCGGTTGGAGTGGTTTGAATTTCGGTGGGGTGCGGAGCGCTCCACAGCCAGGGTCGCAACGGAGCGTCGC
The DNA here is from genome assembly GCA_019748215.1 of Hyphomicrobium sp. Taxonomy (GTDB): domain Bacteria; phylum Pseudomonadota; class Alphaproteobacteria; order Rhizobiales; family Hyphomicrobiaceae; genus Hyphomicrobium_B. The sequence continues at coordinate 2,922 of JAIEPV010000083.1, read as the reverse complement.
CATGGGCTGGCGCGCTCACTATGGCAAAAGGGTGATGATTGATGCGGCGCGCAGCGGTACTAGCCAGCATCGCTTTTTTAGTTGGTGGCGGAACGGTGGCTGCTGCTGCTGATCTCGGCGGCGATTGCTGCGCTGATCTGGAAGAGCGCATTGCAGAGCTCGAAGCGACGGCCGCGCGCAAAGGCAACCGCAAGGTATCGCTGTCCATCTCGGGGCAGATCAATAAGGCGCTTCTGCTGTGGGACGATGGCCAAGAAAGCAACGCCTATGTCGTTGGCAACAAGAACGATCAGTCGTTCTTCAGTTTCACGGGCGATGCCAAGATCGCCGAAGGGTGGAGCGCCGGTTACGACATCACCATTCGACTGCGCGATGATTTGTCCGACGACGTCAGTCAAGACGCAGACAATGGTTCGGGCGACGGCTTTCAGATGTGGCAGGCGCACTGGTGGATTGAAGGCGAAAAGGCCGGCAAGCTCTCGGTTGGTCTCGCGTCACGCGTGACGGATACGGCGCCGGAAAACGATTTGTCGGAAACCGCCGTCGCGGCGTATGCCGGCGTGCAGGACCTCGGCGGCGCGTTTGAGCTCCGGACATCGAGCGGCGCGCCTGTCGGGCTCGCTTGGGGCGATGTTTATAATCATTTCAACGGCGATACGGCCAATCTCGTGCGCTACGACACGCCGGAATTAGCAGGCTTCGTTGCCTCGATCAGTTGGGGCGAAGATGACATCTGGGATGTTGGACTAAGCTATGCGGGCGAACACAGCGGATTTAAGCTCGCAGCGGCGATCGCCTATACCGAGATCACCGATACCGATGGCGCGTTCGCCGATCTCGATCAGTCGACTTTAGTTGGCTCGGCAGCGGTGCTGCACGAGCCGACCGGCCTGAATTTTCTCGTCAGCGCCGGTGTGCGCGAATTCGATCAGTCGGTGCTCGATGCCGACGGCGCGCTGCGCACGCCGGACGATGCGAAATTCGTTTATGTCAAACTCGGCTGGCTGGCGCAGTTGAACCGCCTTGGGCCAACTGGATTTTACGGTGAGTATGGTTGGTTCAAGGATTTTGTTTCGGCATTGGACGATAGCAGCGGCGATGCGACAGCCGTCGTTACGGATCTTGGCGGTGTCGCGGGCGATCGTATCGCTGGCAACACAGCTGAGGTCTGGGGGTTCGGCGTCGTGCAGCACATCGAGGCGGCCGAGATGCAGCTCTATGCTGGCTATCGGCTGCATCAGGTCGATTTCGAACTGGTCGGTGGCGGCGCGTCGGCGACGACCGAGCTTGAGGATTTTCACACCGTCGTCTTCGGCTCGAAAATAGCCTTCTGACGGCCGAGTCGCGGCCAGACGGACAACGCCTCCTAGCGTGCTCCCCGGCACTACGTTAGGAGGCGTTGTCATGTCGAACGTCCGCACGCCAACGAACCAACCGATTTTAATTGCCGGCCCGACGGCTGGCGGCAAGTCGGCGCTGGCCATGGCGTTGGCCGAAGAGGTCGGCGGCCTGATCATCAACGTCGACAGCATGCAGGTTTATGCCGAACTGCGCATTCTGACGGCGCGGCCGAGCCTTGAGGATGAGGCGCGCGTGCGCCACGCTCTGTTTGGCCATGTGCCGGCCAACGAGGCGTATTCGGCCGGCCGGTTTCTGGCCGACGCGGCCGCGGCGTTAAGCGAGGCAGCAGCGGCTGACCTCCGGCCGATCTTCGTCGGTGGCACGGGGCTGTATTTCAAGGCGCTGCTTGAGGGATTGTCGCCGATCCCGGATATCGCGCCGGACATCCGGCAGCATTGGCGCGATCAGGCAAGCCGCGTCGGTGCAGCGGCGCTGCACGGCGTTTTGTCGGCGCGCGATCCGGATATGGCGGCCCGGCTTGCGCCACAGGATACGCAACGCATCGTCCGGGCGCTGGAAGTGTTCGATGCCAGCGGAAGGTCGCTGGCGCACTGGCAGGCGCAGCCGGGCGAACCGCTGATCAAGGCCGAAGACGCGCTGCGCCTCGTCATGATGCCGGACCGCGACGTGCTGCATCGTCGGGCCGATGACAGGTTCGATGCCATGGTTGCATCCGGCGGGATCGAGGAAGCGGCACGGTTGGAGGCGCTGCAACTCGATACAGCCTTCCCGGCCATGCGGGCGATCGGCGTCGCGCCTCTGCGGGCCGTGGCGCGCGGCGACATGGCGCTCTCAGATGCGAGTGCTGCGGCGAAGGCCGAAACGCAGCAGTACATCAAGCGGCAACTCACTTGGCTGAGTCGACATATGATTACGTGGAAATATATCTCAGCGCAAGAAATGGAAATAAATCGACGGGATGCCATCGCTTTTATTCAACGTTAGCGTTGACCGGGCATGATGCGGTGACTACATGTCAGGATCAATCTGAGCCTTAAGGTTCGGCGGTGAAGCGACGGCGGCTGGGGCGTTTCAGTTTAGCTACCCGCCATCGGTACCTTTTCGCTCAGTTCGATCACCAACTTGACGGCACGGAGCGGACGCGATGGCACGGACAATGACGGGTGCTGAGATGGTGATGACGGCGCTGGCCGATCAGGGCGTCGAGGTCATTTTCGGCTATCCCGGCGGCGCCGTGCTGCCGATCTATGACGAACTGCATCAGCAGGACAAAGTTCGCCACATCCTCGTGCGCCAGGAAGGCGGCGCGGTTCACGCGGCTGAAGGTTATGCGCGCTCGACCGGCAAGGTCGGCGTCGTGCTGGTGACGTCGGGTCCGGGCGCGACCAACGCCGTCACCGGTTTGACCGACGCGCTGATGGATAGCATTCCGCTGGTCTGCATCACCGGTCAGGTGCCAACGCATCTGATCGGGATGGATGCTTTTCAGGAGTGCGATACGGTCGGCATCACGCGGCCGTGCACGAAGCACAATTATCTCGTCAAGAACGTCAACGACCT
>JAIEPV010000205.1 GCA_019748215.1 Hyphomicrobium sp. | reverse complement strand
CGTCATCGACAATCCGTCCACCGCCTTGACATGATCGACCGTGCGCTGAAGCAGCCCGCGCTTGATCGGAAACCAAACCTTGAGGTTGTCGGCTTCGAGCACCACCGGCGCCGTAAGGTCCGCGATCGGCGGCGCACCCTTCGGCTCGGCATCAATCAAGTGGCGCGTATAGGGATGCTTGGGATTGGCGAACACGTCGGCCGCCAGACCCGTCTCGACGATTTCGCCGTTGCGCATGACATACACGCGATCGGCCATGCGCCGGACCACGCCAAGATCGTGGGTGATGAGCAGCATCGCCATGCCCATCTCGCTTTGCAGCTTTTTCAATAGCTCGAGGATTTGCGCTTGAATGGTGACGTCGAGCGCCGTCGTCGGTTCGTCGGCAATGAGCAGGTCGGGCGCGTTGGCGAGAGCGATGGCGATCATCACGCGTTGGCGCTGCCCGCCGGATAGCTGGTGCGGGTAAGCCGCCAGCCGCTTTTCAGGATCGCGAATGCCGACCTTGGTCAGCAGCTCGATGACGCGGCGCTGCGTTTCCGCTTCCGACAGTCCCTGGTGCAGCTTGATGATCTCGCCGACCTGCTTTTCAATCGTGTGCAGCGGATTGAGCGTCGTCATCGGCTCTTGAAAGATGATCGAGATGCGCCGGCCGCGGACCGCCCGCATCGCGGGCTCATCGGCGCGCAAAAGATCTTTGCCTTCGAACAGGATTTCGCCCGTCGGATGCGACGCCGAGTTCGGCAGCAGACGCAGGATCGATTGCGCCGACACGGTCTTGCCCGAGCCGGATTCGCCGACCAGCGCCACCGTCTCGCCTTTGGCGATGTCGAACGAGATGCGATCGACGACGCGAACGGCGCTGTCGCCTTCGCCAAACGCCACTGAAAGGTTGCGCGCCTCGAGCAGCGGGCTCGTCGCCATCGTCATTTCCCTTGCTTGAAGGTTTTGCGCGGGTCGAGCGCGTCGCGCACCGCTTCACCCATGAAGATGGCCAGCGATAGAATGATCGACACCGCGACAAAGCCCGAGATACCGAGCCACGGCGCTTCCAGATGCTTCTTGCCTTGCAGCAGAAGCTCGCCAAGCGACGGCGATCCGGGCGGCATTCCAAGACCCAGAAAATCGAGCGCCGTGAGGGCCGCAATTCCGCCCGACAGCTTGAATGGCAGGAAGGTCAGCGTCGCGACCATGGCGTTGGGAAGCAAATGCTTGAACATGATTTGCCAATCCGAAAGCCCAAGCGCCCGCGCCGCCCGCACATATTCGAGATTTCGCCCACGCAAGAACTCAGCCCGGACGACGCCGACGAGCGACGTCCAGCTGAAGATCAGCAAGATGCCGAGCAGCGTCCAAAACCCCGGGATGAACAGCGACGAAATGATCAGCAGCACGAACAGTTCGGGGATCGAATTCCAGATCTCGAGAATGCGTTGAAAGATCAGATCCGTTCGCCCGCCGAAGTAGCCTTGTACGGCGCCCGCCAGCACGCCAATCACCGACGAGATGATCGTCAGCAGCAGGCCGAACAGCACCGAGACGCGAAAGCCATAAATGACGCGAGCCAGCACATCGCGCCCCTGGTTATCGAGGCCCAGCCAATTGATGTTGCCCAACGCCTCATAGCGCGCCAATTGCTCCGGCGGCGCATCGCAATAGGGAAGCGATGACGACCACGGTGGTGGCGCAGGGTAGCCAAGACACACGTTGTTGCTACCCTGGCGGCCCGGATAATCTTTGTTGATGGTGTCGTAGGAATAACGGATCGGCGGCCAGACCATCCAACCGTTGGCCTTGATTTCGTCTTGAATATCCGGCGCACGATAGTCGGTGACGGCGAGAAAGCCGCCAAACTTTTCTTCCGGATAGTCGACGAGAACCGGAAACAGAACTTCGCCCTTATAGGAAGCGATCAGCGGCCGGTCGTTGGCGATGAATTCCGCAAACAGCGTCACGAAAAAAAGCACGACAAAAATCAGAAACGACCGATAGCCGAGTTTGTGCGCCTTGAAGCGCTCCAGCCTGCGGCGGTTCACCGGCGATAGCCGACGGCCGAAGCGATTGAGCGAGCGCTCGATCCAGCCGGGCTTTGCCGCCGGCTTCACGGTCGTTTTATTGACAGCATCCATCTTTGGCGTGACGTCGAGGGTTGTGTCGATTTTCTGGACCATCGTCATACCTCCCGCGTCTCGAAGTCGATGCGCGGATCAACGAGGGTGTAGACGAAATCCGAAATGATGCCGACGACGAGGCCGACGAGTGAGAAAATAAACAGCGACGCGAACACGACCGGATAATCCCGCTTTTCGATGCTTTCAAACGACAGCAGACCAAGCCCGTCGAGCGAGAAAATCGTTTCGATCAGCAGTGCGCCCGAGAAAAATGCGCCGATGAAGGCTGCTGGGAATCCGGCAATGATCAGCAGCATGGCGTTGCGGAACACGTGCCCGTACAGCACCTGGTTTTCGGTCAAGCCCTTCGCCCGCGCCGCCACGACGTACTGCTTGCGAATTTCATCGAGGAACGAGTTCTTGGTCAAAAACGTCATAGCCGTGAACGATCCGACCGCCATCGCAATGAGCGGCAGCGTCAAATGCCACGCATAGTCGACGATCTTGCCGAAAAAGCCCAACTCATCCCAGTTGTCGGAAAACAAGCCGCGTGACGGAAACCACTGCACGAACGATGATCCGGCGAACAGGATCAGCAGCAGCACAGCAAACAAAAATCCTGGGATCGCATAGCCGATGACCAGCACGCCGCTAGTCCAACTGTCGAACGGCGTGCCGTCGTTGACCGCCTTGCGAATGCCGAGCGGGATCGAAATCAAATACGTCAGCAACGTCATCCACAGCCCGAGCGAAATCGAAACCGGCAGTTTCTCCTTGATCAGTTCCATCACGGAAACGTCGCGGAAATAGCTCTTGCCGAAGTTGAACGTCAGATAGTTTTTCATCATCAAGAAAAACCGCTCGTGCGCCGGTTTGTCGAAGCCGTACTGCTTTTCAAGCTCTTTGATGAATTTCGGATCGAGACCCTGCGCGCCACGATATTTCGAGGCGACGGCATCGGCCGCACCACCGCCCAGTTGCGCGCCGGCCGCCGCCCCTGACACGCCGTCACCGCCACCCCCGCCCATGCGGCTGACGACCGATGATGAATGCCCCATCAGTTCGGCAATCATGCGCTCGACCGGCCCGCCCGGCGCGAACTGAATGATGACAAACGAAAACAGCATGATCCCGAACAGCGTCGGGAAAATCAGCAAAATGCGTTTCAGCAGATATGCAGCCATCAGGGAGCAGCTTGCGTTGCGGGTTGCACGGGTGGCGTTCCTGTCGGTGATGGCGCTTGGGGCGTGTTGGCCGCGAGCGCGGCCTCCTTGGTAGTGTCGATCCACCACGTATCGATGACGCCTGGATCATACTTCGGTTTGGTGGCTGGTCGGGAAAATTTGTTCCAGAACGCTACGGTATGCGACGCCTTATAATAATGCGGCACCCAATAGTGTCCCGCTCGCAGCACCCGGTCGACGGCGCGCGCGGCCGTCACCAACGCGTCGCGCGACTTCGCCTCCATGATTTTATCGATCATCGCGTCGACCACCGGGTCGGTGATACCGGCCAAGTTGAAACTCCCGTCGATCTTCGCCGCGTCCGTTCCCCAATAAGCACGCAACTCGACGCCCGGCGTCAGCCGAAACGCATAGCGCTGCGTCGACATATCGAAATCGAACGACTTCATGCGCCGCTCATATTGCGCCGGATCGACCCGGCGGATCGAGGCGTTGATACCGATCTTTTTCAGATTCTCGGTATACGGCCCCGCGATCCGCTCGAACGCCGGTTCGAACAGCAGGATTTCAATGTCGAGTGTTTCGCCCGCCGAATTGCGTACCAGCCGGTCGCCGGTGCCTGGCACCCACCCGGCAGCGACGATCAAATCGCGTGCCTTCTTGAGATTGTCGCGGTTGTTGCCGCTGGCATCAGTCACCGGCGGCGTATACGGCTCATCGAAAACGGTTGGTGAAAGCTTGTCTTTGTACGGGTCGAGCAAGGCCAGTTCCGCAGCACTCGGTTTGCCCGCAGCCATCATATCCGAGTTTTCAAAGAAGCTCGCCGTGCGCTGATACAATCCGTAGAACAGCTTCTTGTTCGACCACTCGAAGTCGAACGCCAGATCGAGCGCTTGGCGCACCCGCACATCCTTGAACTTGTCGCGTCGCGTGTTGATGAAAAAGCCTTGCGCGCCGGATGGCCGGTCATCCGGTAAAACGTCTTTGATCAAGCGGCCCTGACGCACCGCGTCGATGTCGTAGGCGGTCGCCCAATTGACGCTGGTGAATTCCTCGCGATAGTCGAACCCGCCCGATTTGAGAGCTTCGAGTTCAATATTGCGGTCGCGATAATAATCGTAGCGCACCTCGTCGAAGTTGAAGCGGCCTTTGTTGACCGGCAAGTCCTTGGCCCAATAGTCGGAGCGCCGCGTGTAGGTAACGTGTGTGCCGGGCGCAAAATCCTTGATTTTGTACGGACCCGATCCAAGCGGCGGCTTCAGCGACGTCTCATCGAACGGCTGCGCCGCATAGTAGGTTTTTGAAAACACCGGAAGCGTCGCCACGATGAGCGGCAGATCGCGCGTCAGCTTGCCCGTAAAGACATAGCGCACCGTCTCGGCGTCGAGCGCTTCCGCCGCAGTCACATCGCGCAGTGTCAGCGAGATCGACGGATGGCCCTTCTCCTTCAGTAGCGTGAAACTGGCGATGACATCGTCCGCTGTCACGGCCGATCCGTCCGAGAATTTAGCTTCGGGGCGAAGTTTGAACGTCACCGACATCCCGTCATCGGCGACCTCGGCCGATTTTGCAATCAGTCCGTAGGCGGCATCCGCCTCGTCGTTCGCGCGCGCCATCAATGTGTCGAACAGATATTCGAGACCCTGCGCCGCGTCGCCCTTTTGAATGTAGGCATTGAAGCTGTCGAACGTCGACGCGCCGCTGGTCCCCATGGTCACCATGCGGCCGCCCTTCGGCGCGTCCGGATTGACGTAGTCGAAGTGCTGAAAATCAGCCGGATACTTGAGTTCGCCGAAAATCGACAGGCCGTGGCTCGGCGCGGCCAGCGCGGCGGTTGCGCAGACCGCCATGGCCAACGGCGCCAACCATGCGGCAAACTTTGAATGGCGTCGAAGCATCGCTGTCAGCTCTCGTGCGTGGTGACGGTTGCGAATTCTGCGCTGTCGCTGTGTGGCATCACCGGCGGCCCGCATCCGTCGCTTTCGCCTTGCCGGCGTCGTACCACCAGATTTGCATCGGTGCCGCGGTTTGGCTTGGAAGTTTCGCGGGCCGGCCGAAGATGTCCCAGTAGGCGATGCGCTCGAACGGGTAGTGCCAGTGCGGCACGACGTAATGGTTCCACAGCAGCACGCGATCGAGGGCATGGGTCGCGGCGACAAGTTCGGCGCGATCTTTTGCGAAGACGATTTTGTCGATCAGCTTGTCGACCGCCGGGTTCTTGATGCCGATCGTATTGCGGCTTCCGTCTTTATCAGCCGATTCCGAGCCCCAAAACTGCCGCTGTTCGTTGCCCGGTGAAATCGACTGGGCGAAATTATCGACAATGATGTCGAAGTCGCGCTTGTCCTCACGCTGCTTGTATTGCGCACTGTCGACGACACGGACGGTCGCCGCGATGCCGAAGCCCTCAAGCTCCTTGACGTAGGGCAAAATGATCCGCTGGAACGTGTCGCTGTCGATGAGAAATTCGACGACGAACTGCTCACCCGCCGCATTCTCGAGTTTGCGATCGGGGCCAAGCGTCCAGCCGGCAGCATTGAAAAGTTTGATCGCCGCTTTCTGATGCGCACGGAAATCGCCAGGCGCGACATTGATCGGGTTTTTCCATTCTGTCGTGAAGACTTCGGGCGGAACCTGATCCTTGATCTCGGTCAGAATTTCCAATTCGCGGCCCTGCGGAAGTCCCTTCGACTGCAATTCGGAGTTTGCGAAAAAGCTGTCGACCCGCACGTACAAATTATAGAATAGCTGCTTGTTGGCTTCCTCGAAATTGAACAAGAGGTTGAACGCTTCGCGCGTGCGCGGATCTTGAAATTGCTTGCGTCGCAAGTTGAAAGCGAACGCTTGCATCGGTGCGACGCGCTGCACCGGCAACGCCTCTTTTTTGACGAACCCCTTTTTCAACGCGTCGAAATCGTATTGCGTCGCCCAAGCTCCCGCCTGGTTCTCAACCCAGAGATCGAGTTTGCCGGTCTTGAAATCTTCAAATGCCGGCGTGCGATCGCGATAATACGTGAAGTCGAGCACGTCGAAATTGTATTGCCCGCGCAACACCGGCAAATCCTTTGCCCAGTAATCGCCAACACGCTCGTAGGTGATTTTGCGGCTGGTCTCGACCGATTTGACTTTGTAGGCGCCGGTGCCGACCGGCGGCTCCACCGTCGTCGCATCGAGGTCGCGTTTGCCGCCTTTGCCGTCGTCGCCTTCCCAATAGTGCTTCGGCAACACGGACAACTCGCCGACAATCAACGGCAATTCACGATTGCCCTTGGAATCAAACGTGAAGGTTACCTCGTGATCGCCCGTCTTCTCCGCCTTGCTCACGTTCTTGTAGTAGTACGCGTAGAACGGATTGATTTTCTTCAATTGGTCGAGCGTATAGACCACGTCCTCCGGGGTGACCGGCTTGCCATCCTGAAATCGAGCCTCCGAACGCAGCTTGAACGTCGCTGACGAGAAATCGTCCGGATACGTCACGCACTCTGCAATTAAACCATAAGCGGTCGACGGCTCATCCGGGCTCGACGTGAACAGGCTGTCGAATAGCAGGCCAAGCCCCGCCGCCTTGACGCCCTTGTCGGAGAACGGATTGAGCGTGTCGAACGTGCCGTCGACGAATTGGCGAATCGTCCCCCCCTTCGGCGCATCCGGATTCACCCAGTCGAAATGTTTGAAATCCGCCGGCTGCTTGGGCTCGCCCACCAGCGACAGCGCGTGATGGCATTGGCCGTCGGCGGCAAGTGCTGCGGGCGATGTTGCAACGGCCGCGATCGAGCTCAAACACGCGGCGGCGAGCGCGATCGCAAAACGTGATGTCACGCGTGCTGTCCGGGCCGTCGCCAAGTCACTCAATCGCTCCGTCGATGTCATCTGCGCTGTCGCCTCGTGGTTACCTTAAGTGCGTCGTCCCCGAATGCTGCCGGTCCGAAAACGCCATGAAATGACAGGCTAGCATCGCGTCGATTGGCGGGGATAACTTTGTTTTTCCAAAACGAAAAAACCCTGCCGATCGGGCGGCAGGGTCGCAAAATTTACCGAAGTGCGCGAGTTAACTTGCTGTCATTTAGGCAGCGGAACCGGCGTATCCGCAAGCGTCGCCAGGTAGGCGATCACATCGGCTTCCTCAGTAGGGTCCTTGATGCCAGCGAAGACCATTTTCGTGCCGGCGACGTACCCTTTCGGATTGCGCAAGAACGCGCTCAGGTTCTCAAACGTCCATTCGCCGCCCTTGGCCTTCATCGCTTCCGAGTATTTGAAGCCCTCGTAAGACCCTTTCGGGCGATTGACCACACCCCAAAGGTTCGGGCCAACGGTCGAAGCCTTACCCTTTTCGACGACGTGGCACGACTTGCACTTGCTGAACGCACCCTTGCCGTTATCGGCGCTGGCCTTGGCGAGCAGCGCCACGACGTCGGCGCCGCCTTCAGCCGCCGGAGCGTCCGCCGCCGGGGCCGATGCCGCATCCGCCTTGCCGTCGGCCGGAGCACCGGCCTCAGCGGTTTTACCAACCGCGGCCGTGTCTTTACTTTCGGCTGCCGCTTTGTCCGCGCTCTCCGCCGCCGCCGCCGGCTCAGCGCCGGGCAATGCATAACCGACAACCACCGACCGGCTTTCCGACCGCATCTCGATCACAGTTTTAGCGCCGAAGATCAGCAGCAGCGCCGCGAGCACCGCGCCCGCGACCTTGGTTAGTTCAAAGTTATCCATGTCCGTATCAGTCTCCGTGTGGGCCATGCCGGCCAATGGGAATCCAATGCGGCATGGGACGGTCTCGCGTTATAGCGAGATCCGAGGTGACGAACTTGCACCGAGGTATATAAGGTCGGCTTCGGCTGGCAAGGAGAGAGGGCGCATTTCTCGTCAACATTCCTGAGACTGTTTGTCACCGAGTCCCGACCAATCCGAATTGCGAGAAGCGTTTCCGCCGTGACCGGCCAATCCCCCCTGATGTCGAGCGACGCCGCGACGACGCTGATCGTCATTCCGGCCCGTATGCAGGCGACGCGGCTGCCCAACAAGCCGATGGCCGACGTTCATGGCGCGCCGATGATCGTTCATGTCTGGCGCCGGGCGCTGGCGGCGGGCTGTGGCCGCGTCCTCGTTGCCACCGATTCCAGCGAAATCGTCAGCGCCATTCGTGCCGCCGGCGGCGACGCCATCATGACCAGCGCCGATCATCCGTCCGGCTCGGACCGGATCTTTGAAGCGGTCTCCATCGTCGATCCAGACCGCTCGGCCTCCATCGTCGTCAACTTGCAGGGTGATCTGCCGACGCTCGATCCGCACTTGGTCGCGGCCTGCATCGCGCCGCTGGCAAATGCGTCGACGGACATCGCCACGCTTGCCGCCATCATCACCGAACCTAGCGAGCGCACCAATCCCAACGTGGTCAAAGTCGTTGGTTCGCCGCTCGGTCCCGATCGCCTACGCGCTTTGTATTTCACGCGCGCCACCGCGCCGTCCGGCGACGGTGTGCTGTATCATCACATCGGCATATACGCTTACCGCCGGCAAGCATTGGAACGCTTCGTGGCCCTGCCGCCATCGGTCCTCGAGGTGCGTGAAAAACTCGAGCAGCTGCGCGCGCTCGAAGCCAACATGCGCATCGATGTTGCGATTGTTGACACTGTTCCCCTCGGTGTCGATACTCCCGCCGACCTCGATCGTGCCCGGCGTCTGCTGTCGATTTAACTCCCGCATCGTCCTTGCAAGTTCTCTCAATCGAGCCCGCTCCCCGTCATGCCGAACTCCGATCGCACGCGCCCAGGCGCCGCCAAAATTTCCTATCAAGGAGAGCCCGGTGCAAACTCGCACCTCGCTGCGCGCGAAGCATTCCCCGATCTCGAGGCCGTCGCCTATCCAACCTTCGAGGATGCGCTGGCGGCCGTTAAAGCCGGCGAAGCGTTGTACGCCATGATCCCGATTGAAAATTCAGTCGCAGGCCGCGTCGCCGATATTCATTATTTGCTGCCCGATGCGGGCCTGTTCATCGTCGCTGAACATTTCTTGCGCGTGCGCCATCAGTTGATGGCCAAGCCCGGCGCCACGCTGTCGTCGATCAAGCGGGTAATGAGCCATACGCAAGCGCTCGGCCAATGCCGCAACACGCTGCGCCGTCTCGGCATCAAGCCGGTGCCTGAAGCCGATACGGCGGGTTCCGCGCGCCTCGTCTCGGAAAGCAACGACCTGGCGACGGCCGCCATCGCGTCGCGGCTCGCCGCCGAAATCTACGGCCTCGAGATTTTGAAAAGCGACATGGAAGATGAAGCGCACAATACCACTCGCTTCGTCGTGCTTGCCAAAGACCCGGACGATGCCGAACCGGGCGACGGCGCGGTCGTCACGACATTCGTGTTTCGCGTACGCAACGTTCCCGCCGCGCTTTACAAAGCGCTCGGTGGCTTCGCGACAAACAGCGTCAACATGACCAAGCTTGAGAGCTATCAGACCGAGGGCACCTTCAACGCCACGATGTTTTTTGCCGATATCGAAGGCCACCCGGTCGAGCGACCGGTTCAATTGGCTTTGGAAGAGTTGTCCTTCTTCTCGACCGAGACGATCATTCTCGGCACCTACCCGGCAAGCCCATATCGCAAGGAAGCGGCTGAACTTGCGGCCAGCGGACAAATTCCAATCAAGCGTCCGAGATAACCTCGCCATGCGACTTCGCGATCAAGTTGCCATTGTCACCGGCGGCGCATCGGGCTTCGGCCGCGGCATCGTCGAATTGTTTGCCGCCGAAGGTGCCAAGGTCGTCATCGCCGACGTCAATGTCGCTGACGGCGCAGCGCTCGCCGATCGCATCGGTGCCGGAAAGGCCATTGCCACCGCAACCGACGTGACGCGTCGCGCCGACGTTGACGCCATGGTGGCCGCAGCCGTCGCAGCCTTCGGCGGCGTTGATATTCTCGTCAACAACGCCGGCGCCACGCACAAAAATCAATCGCTGTTGACGGTCACCGAAGACGAATTCGATCGCATCTACGCCGTCAACGTCAAATCGATTTATCTGACGACGCTCGCCGTTATCGGCGAATTCGAGAGACGCGGTGGTGGCGTCATCATCAACACGGCATCGACGGCCGGGCTGCGCCCGCGTCCTGGTCTCACGTGGTACAACGGCTCGAAAGGCGCGGTCATCACGCTGACGAAATCTCTGGCCGCTGAACTTGCGGCCAAAAACATCCGCGTCAATGCCATCAATCCGGTGATTGGCGAAACGGGCATGCTCGAACAATTCATGGGTCAGGCTGACACGCCTCAAAACCGCGCCAAATTCATCAGCGGCATACCATTGGGGCGCATGTCGTCTCCGCTCGACATCGCCAACGCCGCTTTATTTTTTGCCGATCCGGCGAGCGCGTTCATCACCGGCGTTGCCCTCGAAGTTGACGGCGGTCGCTGCATTTAAACTTTTTCGGGGTGCAGCGCCTAATAGCTATACCCCGAAAAATCTGCGCGGTACCTCGATCAAACCGCGCTCAACTTTGCGTTTTGTACTTCTGCTTGTTCATCGGCAATACCGTCGTGCGAACGCCTGTTCCCGACAGCAGCGCGTTGGCGACGGCTGGCGTGACGACCGGCGTGCCCGGCTCACCGACGCCCGTCGGTGGCGCGGCCGACGGGACAATGTGCACCTCGACATGCGGCATCTCTGACATGCGCAAGACATCGTAGCCATCGAAGTTGGCTTGCTCGACTTCGCCACCGGCGAGTGTGATCGCGCCTTTCAATCCGGCGCCAAGTCCGTAACCGATGCCGCCCTCCATCTGCGCGGCCACGACATCGGGGTTGACAGCGAGGCCGCAATCGATCGCGCATACAACGCGCTCGACCTTCACCGACCCATCGTCGCGCAGTGAAACTTCGGCGACGTTGGCGACAAAGCTCGCAAAACTTTCGTGGACGGCAACGCCCCGGAATTTGCCGGGTTCGAGCGGTTTGCCCCAGCCGGCTTTTTCCGCCGCCAATTTCAATGCGCCGGCGTGGCGCGGTTTGTCCTTCAACATCGCGAGACGGAAGGCGACCGGATCTTTTCCGCCCTCTTTGGCTAGAATGTCGATCATATGTTCGGTCGCGTGTGCCGTGTGCGTTGACCCGACCGACCGCCACCACAGTACCGGGACGCCGCCTTTTGTCGTGTGCAGATCGACGCGAATGTTCGCGATCGCATAAGGCAGGTTGCTGGCGCCTTCGACGGACGAACTGTCAACGCCGTCTTTGACCATCATCGCTTCAAACGGCGTGCCGGCGCCGATCGATTGACCGACAATGCGATGCAGCCACGCGACGATGTTGCCGTCCTTGTCGAGACCAGCCTTGATCCGGTGCACATAGAGCGGCCGATACCAGCCGCCCTTGATGTCGTCTTCGCGGGTCCAGATGACTTTGATCGGCGCTGGCTTGCCGTAGGCTTTGGCAATGTCGCAGGCTTCGCGCACGTAGTGCGAGTCGGCGATGGCGCGGCGGCCGAATGATCCGCCCGCCCAAACCGTATGCAGATTGATCGCCTCCGGTTTCAAGCCGAGGACCTTGCAGGCCGTCGCATGGTCTAGCGTCTGCAATTGCGATCCGGTCCAGATGTCGGCCGACGCGCCGTCATAGCGCACGACGCAATCCATCGGCTCCATCGGCGCGTGCGCCAGATACGGAAATTCGAAATCAGCTTCGACGACCTTCACAGCCGTTTTGAAAGCATCATCGAGATTGCCGTCTTCGCGCGCCTTTGCGCCCGGCGTGTCGAGAAGAGCTTTATATTCAGCGACGAGATCAGCCGAGCCGCGGGTTTCAGCGCCACTCTTTTCCCATTCGACCTTGATGGCACGCTGCGCTTTGATCGCAGCCCACGTGTTCGTCGCCAGGATCGCGATGCCCTGCGGCACCGGCATGACTTTCACGACACCTTTGATGCTTTCGGCTTCGCTGGCATCGAATGATTTGACCTTGGCGCCGAACATCGGTGGCCGCGCGATGGTCGCGATCAGCATGCCGTCGAACTGGTGATCGATCGTATAGAGCGCAGTGCCGTTGACCTTCGCGGGGCTATCAACGCGCGGAAAACTCTTGCCGATGAAAACGAAATCTTTTGGATCTTTCAGCGTTGGCTTGTCCGGCACAGATTCGCCTGCGGCTGTGTTCGCCAGTTCTCCAAACGTCGCCGACTTGCCGGAAGAATGCGAAACAACGCCAGCTTTGACGGTGATGTCGTCGGCTTTGACGTTCCAGGTCCGTGCCGCCGCAGCAATCAGCATGGCCCGCGCGGTGGCGCCGGCGGTGCGATACTGCTCGTAGGAATTGGCGAGGCCGGTCGATCCGCCGACACCCTGCACGCCGAACGCGAAATTCTTGTACTTGATCGGATCTGCCGGCGCGAATTCAGTTTTGATCTGCGCGTGATCGGCATCGAGTTCTTCAGCCACCAGCGTTGCCAATCCGGTCGCAGCCCCCTGGCCCTTATCCAAGTGTTTGATGATGACAGTGACGGTGTTGTCGGGCGCGACGCGCAGAAAGGGGTTGGGCGCCAGGGTCCCGGACGCCGCCTGTGCAGCCGTCGCTCCAAGCCTCGGCAGCGGGGCTGCGAGGCCAAGTACCAATCCGGCGCCAACGCCGCCGGTGATCTTCAGAAACGAGCGGCGCGATGCGTCCGGTGCTTTTGGCACCGGCATCGCAAAAATTCCCGTCAACTTGCTTGGCAGGTCTGAGTAGGTCATGCGATCCTCGCGAACGAATATGAATATCTCATCTCAATTATTTGGCGGCCGTCGGACACGGCGCTCCGGCATCGGCCCAAGCCGTCAATTCTTTGACGAACTGCGGATGCGGCGTGCTCACGGGCGTGCGATCGCCGCCCGGCGTCCAGCCCCATAAAACCAGCGGATCTTTCGCCATGTGCTCGACGAGCGCCGCGATATCTTTCCCGCCGTTCTTCTCTTTATCGATCAGCGTCGAGCACAACTCGGCATCGCCGAGCCCCTGCCAACCCATCGACAACGGCGCGAGATGCCAGGTCGGCGCGCCGGGAACACCGGAGTGCTGGCTATTTTCGTCGCGATGGCAGGCTGTGCAGCGGCCGTTGACGAAACCGAGGTTGTCGTCGCCGCGCACAATATTCTGCAAGTGCGGATGGCGATCGTCGCCTTGGCGCGGACGATCGTCGCGCGGATGGCAGTTCATGCAGCGCGGGTGACGCAGCACGGCGGCAACGGGCGAAAACAATTGACTGGCTTTCGCCGGAGCGATTTTTTCATCCGCGGCGTTCGCGTCAGCGATCAACAAATTTCTGTCCAGCGGCGCTTGCGCCGATGCAATCACGCCAATCCCGATCACCACAGCGGCGATCGCAAATGGCAACACTGTCAAAAAATTTCGATGACGACCCATGAAATTGCTTTTCCGTTAGAGTTGTACTAAATAGCCTTCGCCGCTTCGTGGATTGCCGCACGAATGCGGTGATACGTTGCGCACCGGCAGACATTCCCATCCATCGCCTTGTCGATGTCATCATCGGTCGGCTTCGGAATTTGCGTGAGCAGGCCGACCGCCGACATGATCTGCCCCGGCTGGCAATAGCCGCACTGGGCAACGTCGAGTTTGATCCATGCCGCTTGCACCGCCTTCGCGACTGGCGTGGTCGACGCGTCCGCAGTGAAGCCCTCAATCGTCGTAACGTCGCGCCCTTCGACGTCACGCGCCTGAATTTGGCAGGAGCGGACCGCTTCGCCATCAAGGTGCACCGTGCAGGCCCCACACAGTGCCGCACCGCAGCCAAATTTCGTACCGGTCAATTTCAGCTCGTCGCGCAGCACCCAAAGCAGCGGAGTTTCCGGATCGACATCGATTGAGTTTTTTTTTCCGTTGATCGTGGCGGTAAAAGCCATGTGTGCATCCTCTATTATCGTCTCGTCCGCCGAGAGGATGCTCGACAAACTTGCGGGAGCCGCAGTTGTTCCGTGTTGGCCGGCGTGCGCCCCATACGTGTTGATGATGATACAATAGTCCGCAATAACGGAACCATACAGTTTACAATTCGCAGATCGCCCTAGCGCCATCATAAGCGGCGAGAATGACGTGGCGGTCACGACACGCGTTTGAAAGGGCCGTCAGAAATTATCTGCGGCATCGCTGCCTGTTGTTTATGCAGAGGGTTGTGTCGCCGCCCGGGTAGCTTATGATAGCGTTGGGAGGTTGGCGGCGGACGAATTCGTCGCCAACCGGGTCAGGTCCGGAAGGAAGCAGCCCTAACGATTTTGAACTCGGGTCGTTCGCCAGCCTCCTTTTGATCCGCTCTGTCGCGCTGGTCCTCGATGAACGACGGTTCGCGGATTGCGCGCTCGGCCATGAGACAGCGATCGCTACGTGCCGCGCCTGCGGCCTCGGCCGCTCTGGCCACTAGTTCGGACGGGACATGGCCAAAAAGAAATCCATATCCGACACCGGCAGCGACGCGGACGCGACCGCGGTCTCACAGCCGTATGTCGTCCTAGCGCGCAAATATCGCCCTCAAACCTTCGACGACCTGATTGGCCAGTCGGCCATGGTGACGACGCTGCGCAACGCGTTTGCGTCGGGGCGGATCGCCCAGGGCTATATGCTCACCGGCGTTCGCGGCGTTGGCAAAACAACGACCGCCCGCATTCTTGCACGCGCCCTGAATTACGAGGCTCCCGGCATCGACCGGCCGACGATCGACATGCCGCAGCTTGGCCGGCACTGCAAAGACATCATGGAGGGCCGCCATCCGGATGTCTTCGAGATCGACGCCGCGTCGAATACCGGCGTCGACAATATTCGCGAGATTATCGAAAGCGCGCAATACACGCCGCTGGTCGCGCGCACCAAAGTGTTCATTATCGACGAAGTTCATATGCTGTCGAAAGGCGCGTTCAACGCGTTGCTAAAAACGCTGGAAGAGCCGCCCGGCCACGTCCGCTTTATTTTCGCCACCACCGAAATTCGCAAAGTCCCGGTGACGGTGCTGTCGCGTTGTCAGCGGTTCGATTTGCGCCGCGTCAGTCAACCGGTGCTCGCCGAGCATTTCGCTAGAATAGTCGCGCAGGAAAGCGCACACGCTGACGCCGACGCGCTGGCACTGATCGCGCGTGCCGCAGAAGGCTCGGTACGCGATGGATTGTCGATCCTCGATCAGGCGATCGCCATGAGCCACGGTGCGGCAGCGGTTGGTTCTGGCAGCGCTGCCGCCGGTCGCGTGACGGCTGACGCGGTGCGCGATATGCTTGGCCTTGCCGATCGGTCGCGCATCTACGATCTCGCCGAGGCTTTGTTTCGCGGTGACACGGCGGCCGCGTTGAGCGGCTTGGAAAGCCTGCATCGCGACGGCGCGGAAGCCGGCCAGGTAATGTCCGATCTAGCGGAAGCCGTGCACGTCGTCGCGCGGATGAAAGCCGTCGGCGAAGAACCGTCGAGCGAAGGATTGTCGGTCGAAGAAAAGCGTCGCGGTGGCGCGCTCGCTGCCCGGCTGTCGATGGCGTATCTATCGCGTGCCTGGCAGATGCTCGCCAAAGGCATCGAGGAAACCGCACGTTCCGCCAATCCGCTGGCTGCCGCCGAAATGGCGCTCATCCGTCTCGCCTACACCGCCGATTTGCCGACGCCCGATGACCTCATTCGCACGCTCGGTGGCGAGGCGATATCATCTCGGCGGCCGGCAAGCGTTCCGCCTGCCACCGAGGGCGCAGTAACGCGCGGACCGCTGAACGCCGCACCGCCAGCCCCGCAGGCCAATACCGCCAGCGTTGAAACCACCCACCTGACAAGCGATGACATACCCGATACGGAATTTGACGATCCGGCGTTTGATAGCCTCGCTGCTAAAGAACTCGACGGCGAACTCGTACCAGCGCATTTACCCGCCGCTGCGCCTGATCTCAAATCATTTGCCGACGTTGTTGCACTCGTCGGCACGAAGCGTGATGCCAAACTCAAATATCACCTCGAAGATCACGTCAGCCTCGTGAAATTCGATGCGGCCGCCGGATTGATCGATATGTTTTTGCTTCCCGGCGCGCCGCCCGAAATCGCCAACGACCTGCGCGAAAAGCTGAACGCCTGGACGGGGCGGCGTTGGGTCGTGGTGCTGTCCAAGGCCGCCGGTGCCCCTGCCATCGGCGCCGTCCGTCGCGCCGAAGACGCCGCTGACCTCGAAAGTCTGAAACAACATCCAGCGGTCCGCGCCGTCCTCGACGCTTTTCCTGATGCCAAGATCGCCGAAGTCCGCAAGATCGCCAGCGTTGCCAAGGACGAAGATAAAACCCGCACCGGCTGATCGCGATGGCTGTTTCACGGTCAGCCGCGCGGTGATAATTCAAGCATGAGAGACACGGTATGAAAGACTTGATGGGAATGATGAAACAGGTGGGCCAGATGCAGGCTCGCCTGAAAGACGTTCAAGAGGAATTGGCCCGCGCCGAGATCGACGGCCAGTCCGGCGGTGGGTTGGTCAAGGTGACAGTTGATGGCAAGGGTGAGGTCAAAGCCATCCGCATCGATCCGAGCCTCATGAAACCTGATGAAACCGAGATTCTGGAAGACCTGATTGTCGCTGCCGCGTCGGACGCCCGCAGCAAAGCCGATAGCGCAATGCACGCCAAGATGTCCGAAATCACGGGCGGCCTGCCGCTGCCGCCAGGAATGAAACTGTTTTAGATTAGCCGGCGTCAAAAGTCCGACGCTGCAATGGTCATCAGATCGGCCCTAGAAAGGTCGCCGTAAACACCTCATGTCGAAAAAAATCGCTGGCCCGGAAATCGAGCGCCTCGTGCAGTTGATGGCGCGATTGCCGGGGCTTGGGCCCCGTTCGGCGCGCAAGGCCGTGTTGTCATTGTTGAAGCGGCGCAACGATCTGCTGATGCCCCTCGCCGACGCGCTGCAGCAGGCCGTCGACAAAATCAGCCAATGCCCGGCGTGCGGCAACCTCGACACCGTTTCACCGTGCAGCATTTGTCAGGATCCGCGTCGCGACGAGAGCCTGATCGTCGTCGTGGAGGATGTCGGTGATTTATGGGCCATTGAACGGGCCGGCATTGTCTCAGCCAAATATCACGTCCTTGGCGGGCACCTTTCGCCGCTGGACGGCGTTGGGCCTGAGCAACTCAACATCGCAGCTCTGGTGGAGCGTGCAGGCGGCGGCAAAGTTCGCGAAATTCTTCTGGCGTTGAATTCCACAGTCGAGGGCCAGTCAACGGCGCACTACGTTTCTGATTTGCTCGCCCAATCCGGTGTCACGGTCTCACGCTTAGCGCAAGGTGTTCCTGTCGGCGGCGAACTCGACTATCTCGATGACGGTACGCTCGCCGCCGCATTCAAGGCGCGACGGCAACTCTAAAGTGCTTCCGGAAAAGTCGGCACCGGTTTTCCGAAAAGAAGCACGGCAAAACAGAAAGCTAGGGTCGGTTCATGTTTCCGATGAAAGCGGACAGACCCTAGCGCCAGCCGATCGCATCACCAGGGCAAGGACAACAACTGCGATGACCATTGCCGTGCGTTCGCGCCGCGACGCCGCACCGCCGAAGTTCGTGACGGGCTCGATCCTGCGCCACATCTTGGTGATGACCGGAGCCGGAGCGATCGGCCTGATGGCGATTTTCGCCGGCGATCTGGCCAACATCTATTTCCTTGCATCGACCGGCGACCAGGCTGTCGTCGCAGCCGTCGGCTATGCCAGTTCGATCCTGTTTTTTTCAACCTCGATCGGCATCGGGCTTTCGATCGCGGCAACCGCTCTCGTCGCACCCGCGCTTGGCGCGGGCTTGCGTGTTCGGGCCCGGCGATTATCGGCCCACGCGCACGTCCTGACGTTTGCGGTATCAGCCGTGCTGAGCGTCATCCTATGGCTCCTGATCGAACCAATGTTGCGCTATCTTGGCGCCCAGGGACGCGCACTGGAACTCGCCATCACATACCTGACGTGGCTGCTTCCGACATTGCCGATGCTGGCAACCGGCATGACGTCGGCAGCTGTTCTTCGATCGGTTGGCGACGCGCGCCGGGCGATGCACGTCACGCTGATCGGCGCGCTGGTCAACACGGCACTTGATCTGTTCCTGATCGTCTACCTCGGCTGGGGCATCGAAGGCGCAGCGATCGCCTCGGCCATCTCCCGCGTCGCCGTGATGGGCATTGGCCTCTACGGCGTTATCGCCGTTCACCGGTTGATGGGCCGGCCGAAGTGGGCAACAATCTCGAACGACGCCGTCGCATTTTCCGCGATCGCCATTCCTGCTGTTTTGACCAACATCGCGACACCTGCTGGCAACGCATATGTCACGGCCGCGATGGCCGAATTCGGTGACGGCGCGGTCGCTGGATGGGCGATCATCGGCCGCATCATTCCGGTGGCGTTTGGCGCGATCTACGCGTTGTCCGGGTCGGTCGGTCCGATTCTCGGGCAAAACTTCGGCGCCGGACTGCCGGACCGCATGCGCAGCGTTTTGTCGATGTCGTTGTGGACGGCCACAGCATTTACGGCCGTTGCCTGGTTGATCATGGCGATCAGCGCCGGCAGCCTTGCCGAACAATTCAACGCCGATGGCGACGCTCGCCATCTCATCGTATTTTTTTGCCGCTGGCTGGCGCCGCTGTTTGTCTTTCTCGCGGCGTTGTTCATTTCAAATGCCGTGTTTAACACGCTCGGCTTCGCCCACTACTCTACAGCGTTGAATTGGGCGCGCGCGACGGTCGGCACGGTGCCCTTTGTTGTTGCAGGCGCCTCGATGGCCGGCGCTGAAGGCGTGCTCGCCGGCAATATGATCGGCGGTATCGGCTTTGGCTTGATCGCCGTTTATCTGTCGTTCCGGCTGATTGACAAGCTCACGCGATCCCACGCTGCTACGGCGTATGAGTCTTGATCCGGCCACGGTCTCGCGAGCAAATGATGAACTTCAGAGAATTATGCTCGAAGCGAACGGCTACACTCGGGTAAGTGAGTCGAGGTCTGCGCCGAGTCATTGGCGTACCAAACCGGGCTGTAGGAGGGCTGACTGCGTGGCGGACGAAAGGTCAAACCCGTTGATCATTCAATCCACGTTCGGCATCCGCAGCGCGCTGCTCGACCTGCCGCGTTATACGAAGCGCACACTTCTGGTCGGCCTCGATCTAGTTATGTTGTCGCTCGTGCTGTGGGCGATGATGTCGCTGCGCTATGGGGAACCTTACCTGCCGCGCGATTGGACAGTGGCTCTGGTGCTCGCACTGGCGCCAGTGCTGACCGTCGGCGCCTTCGGCTATGCTGGCCTCTATCGGCGAGTCACGCGCTATCTCGGTTCCAGCGCCAACATGCGAATTTTCGCCTGCGTGATGTTCGCCGTGCTGGTCTGGTCGCTGGCCTTGTTCATGACCGGACTGATCGGCATTCCGCGAACGGTCGTCATCGCGTATGCCAGCGTCGCCTCGATGGTCGTCATCCTGTCGCGCCACATGATCGGCTGGCTGCTGACCTCGGTCGGAATTGTGCTGCCCAAGTTCGATCCGCGCAAAGAACGTGTCGTTGCCATCATCTATGGCGCCGCCGACGCCGGTGTCGATGCCGCCGAAGCGCTGCACCATTTGCCGGATTTTGACGTGGTCGGCTTTTGCGACAGCTCGCCTTCGCTTTGGGGCCAGTACATTGCCGATTTGCGCGTTTATCGCCCCGATCAACTGGGCAGTGTCATCAATCGCCTCGGGGTCAAGGCCGTCCTGCTGGCCATTTCTCCCAGCGACCGCACGCAGCGCCGCATGGTCGTGAAAGACCTGGAGCGCTACCCGGTGAAGGTTCGGCTGTTGCCGTCCGTCGCCGATCTCGCATCGGGGCGCGTCGGTGTCACCGATTTGCGGCCGCTCGATGTTCAGGATTTGCTCGGCCGCGATCCAATCCCACCGCTCAGCGATCTGCTCGGCCGCAACACCGCTTCGAAATCGGTGCTGGTCACCGGTGCTGGTGGATCGGTCGGATCGGAACTGGCCCGTCAGGTTCTGCAGCAGTTGCCGAAACGCCTGGTGCTGCTCGACGTCTCTGAGCCGGCGCTGTACGAAATCGAATTGGCGATCCGCGACATGGTCAATACTATCGGTGACGAGCACGCCGTGCCCGCTGTTACGGCGGTGCTTGGGTCGGTGCTCGACGCGACGTTGATCAAAGATACGCTGACCCGCTATGAAATCGACACGATCTATCATGCGGCGGCCTACAAACACGTGCCGATTGTTGAACGCAATCCGGCCGTCGGCATCGCCAACAATGTCTTTGGTACTGAAACCGTCGCCAAGGCAGCCATGGATGCCGGCGTCGAGCGGGTTGTATTCATTTCGACCGACAAGGCCGTGCGGCCAACCAACATCATGGGGGCCAGCAAACGACTCGCTGAATTGATCCTGCAAGCGCGAGCCGTAAGTCCATCGGCGACCGTGTTCACGATGGTTCGCTTCGGCAATGTGCTCGACAGTTCAGGATCGGTGGTCGGCCAGTTCAGACGGCAGATCAAAAACGGTGGACCGCTGACGGTTACGCATCCCGAAGTGATCCGGTATTTCATGTCGATCCCCGAAGCCGCCGAACTGGTGATCCAGGCAGGCGCCATGGCGAGGGGCGGCGAAGTCTTCGTGCTAGACATGGGCGAGCCGGTTAAAATCGACGACCTGGCCCGGCTCATGGTGCGCTTGAGCGGTCTTGAAGTGAAGGACGCCAGTCAGCCCGATGGCGACATCGAAATCGTCTACACGGGCCTCAGACCCGGCGAAAAACTTTTCGAAGAACTTCTGATCGGCGCCAATACGACGACGACAGAGCATCCGCGCATTCTCCGCTCCGATGAACCCACGATGACTTTGGCCGAAGTCGAGAGCGAGTTGGCGAAACTGCGCGGGGCGATCGCGCAGCGTGATACCGCAACCATTCAGGCCGTGCTGATGCGCACCGTTGAGGGCTACAAGCCCGGCGCCGACGTGCGTGTGGCGGACGGCAATCCAACTGCGGTTTGGGCGTCTCCACAACGCACGCTGCATTGACGTGCCGGCGCTAGCGCCTCGCCCGGTCCTCATCACCGGCGCCAACGGGTTCATCGGCCGCCATCTCGTCAGCGAGCTAGCGAACCGTGGCCTACTTGTCCGTGCGGCTTCGCGCCGGCCGCTCGCCGATCTACCCGCTGGTGTCGAATGGTGCGAACTGCCTGATATGGCCATCGCCCCGGCCATAAACGTCGACAGGTTTCGTGGCCTCGTATCGGGCTGCGATACCATCATCCACCTCGCCGGTCTCGCGCACGCTGACCACGTCCGGCCCGAAGAGGATTATCGTGCGATCAATGTCGACGCGACGCAGATGCTCGCAGGCGCGGCGCGCGACGCCGGTGTTCGCCGCTTTATTTTCATGTCGTCGGTGCGAGCGCAATCGGGTGCATCGGCGGACGGCGTGATTGATGAAACAAGCAAGGCCGCACCGACCGACGCCTACGGACGCTCGAAGCTCGCGGCTGAACAGGCGGTGGCCGCAACGCTCGATGGCACAGACACCGCCTGGATCGCGCTGCGCCCCGTGCTGGTTTATGGGCCCGGTGTCGGCGGCAACATGGCGAGCCTGATGCGGCTGTCGCGCTTGCCGGTGCCGCTGCCGGTTGCGCGCGTCGTGGGCCGCCGCTCGATTCTCAGCATCTACAATCTCACTGACGCCGTGGCGCACGCGTTGCAGCCGGCGACGCCAGCCGGTCGCTGCTATCTGGTGGCTGATCGTGCGGCGCTCACCATCGGCGACATGATCGCCGCCATGCGATCCGGGCTTGGCCGCAAACCGGGGTTGATCGCTCTGCCAGAAAGCGTCCTTCGCGCGCTGCTGATGGGGCTCGGTCACGGCGCCGACATCGCCCGATTGCTTGGATCAATGGAGGTCAGCACCACCCGCCTTCAAGCGACAGGCTGGGCGCCGTTGCAGACAAGTTCAGACGCGCTCGCGCGGCTGATGCGGCATCCGGTGAAGATGCGGTAGAGCATTTTCCGACGAAGTGGATCCCGGTTCGTCGTCAGAAAATGCGACAAAGCATCATGCTAGAGCGCCGATCTGATTTCATCAGATCGCAAAGCGCTCTAGGATTCCTTCACCACCCGCCAAGGTCGGCATTGACCAGGGCCCCGGGCTTTCATATGTCACCGGGATGACTGTCCTACCGATCATCACCATCCCTGATCCCGTTTTGCGCCAGATC
>JAIEPV010000052.1 GCA_019748215.1 Hyphomicrobium sp. | reverse complement strand
CACGATATTGCCAACTCCCCTCACAACCGCGCCGTATTGAACGTATCGCACGATTGCACATTGCCCTTATCAAGCCCGGTCCGGAACCAGCGGACGCGCTGCTCTGCGGAGCCGTGCGTGAAGGCGTCCGGCACGACGCGTCCGGTCATTTTACGCTGGATCATGTCGTCGCCGATCTGGGTCGCCGCATTCAAGGCTTCTTCGACGTCGCCCGGCTGCAAACGGCTCTTCATCTGATCATTGAGATTGGCCCAGACGCCTGCCAAGCAATCGGCCTGCAATTCCATGCGAACCTGGATCTGGTTGGCTTCGGCTTCATCGCCGGCACGCTGTTTCAATTCCTGCACGCGTTCGGCGATGCCGAGCTGCATCTGGACGTGATGGCCGACTTCATGGGCCACGACGTAGGCTTGGGCGAAATCGCCGCTGATGTTGAACTTGCGACGCATCTCGTCGAAGAACGTCAAATCGATGTAGACCTTCTGATCCAGTGGACAATAGAACGGCCCCATCTGGGCCTGTCCGGCACCGCACGCGGTGCGCGTGTAGCCAGAGAACAGCACGAGCGGCGCGTCCTTGTATTTCAAATTGGCACCTTCGAAAACGCGCGTCCAGACATCCTCGGTATCGGCCAAGACACGGCTGATGAACTGCTTATCAGCGTCGGAATTCCCCGCCCCCTCGCGTTTCGTTCCGGGCAGGCCGGGAATATTGCTCGGCTCGCGGTCCGCCGTCACAGGACGTTCTGAGCGCGGCAATTGCGGCATTTGAATTTGCCCGCCGCCGCCGTTGCCAAACAGCACATCGAGCGGGTTGATCCCTAAGAACAGCATCAGCGCGCCGATGATGAGCATGCTGGTCAAGCTCATGCCGCCGCCACCCATCGGGATGCGGATGCCGCGACCGCCGCCGCCGGGAAATTGGAAGCCGCCGCCCTGACCGCGCCGATCCTCAACGTTTTTGCTTTCGCGATCCTTGTCGTCGTAGCGCATGACGGCCCTTTTTCGTGTGTGGTGAGTGGCTTGAACGTATAGGTGCAGACCCGTGGAAAGGCGCCAGCGAGCGACGTAGATTTCACCCTGCGCCGCCGCCCCCAGCTCATGCCCAGCCTTAGCCGGGCCGATCGCGACGGAGCACCCTACTACTGCATGCGGCTTGGCTCAAAACAAGTCTGACCAGATACCACCCGCCAAGCTTGCGACAGCGGCCGTTATCGTCGTCGTGGCGTCAGATGAGCAAAGCCAATTCACGTCGCTCGGTCCGGCTCCGGTTTGCGTTTGGCTTTGGCAACACCCGGCAAGGCCAAAAGATCCGGCACCGCCCCAAGTCCCTTGGCTTTCGCCGGGGCGCGAACCAGCCCGCGCACGGCGCGCGATGCCGCGACCGTTCCGTCCTGCGCGTAGGCTTCGTGGTTGCGCTCGATATCGGCCAGTTCGTAGCGGTAGTTGACCATCAGACCGTGAGCCTCGCGCAAACCTTTTTCCGAGACGTCACCGAGCCAGTTGATGCGTTCGAGCCGCGCCCCGTTGCCGAGATGAAACCGGGCCACTGGATCGACGGGGCGATTATCTGCCGACTTGGCATGGAGAAAATAGGATGCGGCGAGCGACAGCACCGCGTCCGACAAGGCGACCGTTTGATCGCCGCCGGCCTCCGCTTCTTCGGCCCACCGGGGATCACGCAGCAGCTTGAGCACACGGCGGTCGTCGGCCGAAATCACCGGCAGGCCGCTCACTCCGTCGCGGCTGTCTTCGGCCAGCAGGCGATCCAGCCAGCGGGCGAAGTGCGGCACGGGCGATAGCGTCACAAACGTCTTGAGGCTCGGCACGTCCCGAAGGAGATCTTCGACGACCTGTTTCAGCAGGAAGTTGCCGAACGAAATTCCGCGCAGCCCCTCCTGACAGTTCGAAATCGAATAAAACACGGCAGTGGTCGGTGGTGCGCTTCGCTCGCTGACCTCGCTCGATCGCGAGCCAAGGACCGGCGCGATGGCATCCGCAGTGCCATGCATCAATGCCACTTCGACGAAAATGAGCGGCTCATCGACGAGCGCTGGATGAAAAAACGCAAAGCAGCGGCGATCTTGCGGATCGAGCCGGCGGCGTAAATCATCCCAGCCTTTGATTTCGTGGACGGCTTCGTAGGCGATGATTTTTTCCAGAATGGCCGCCGGCGTCTGCCAGTCGATCCGGCGCAGGACGAGAAATCCGCGATTGAACCAGGCGACCAGCAGTTTTTCCAAATCGGCATCGACGGATGCTATGCCGGCCTCGGATTTCGGCAGACGCAAGAGATCGCGGCGCAGCGCCACGATTTCGGACGTTGCGCCGGGCGCCAAATTGAGACGGCGGAAAAACTCGCGGCGCGGACTTTCAGACGCCCGTTGAATATCGGCCAGCGTCGCATCGGATGGAGCCGCGAGATAGGCCTCGGCGGCTCGGGCGACATGACCCGCGTCCGGTTGTAGCTCATCCGCCAGATATCGAAAAAAGCCACGCCGCTCGTCGGCGCTGGCTTTTCGCAACTCATGCAGCAATTGCCGCGCAATGGCGACGCCCGACGCTTCACCACGGCCCGACATCAGCGCTCTTGCGAGCGCATTGATGCTCGGTTCATCACCACCGCCAAACAGAGACTTCGGCAGCAGCGCGCGGCTCTGTTCGGCGACGGTGTTCAGCAACTCCTGCAAAAACGAAACGTTCATGCGGTGCGGCTCCTCAAGGCTAGCGACTGCGCGTGCTAGAGCATTTTCCGACGAAGTGGCTCCCGGTACGTCGCCAGAAAATGCGACAAAGCAAAAGGCCAAAGCGCTCTGCGATTGCTGCGACCGTTAACGAAGTGTAAACCATCTGCCGCCAACCTTGCAGTTAGAAACATGTCGGCGGTGCGTCGGCGGCTCTCCCAAACGGGCATGGCTGAAATGAGCGAATTGAACGCATTGAGCCCCGCGTCGGGTCGGCTGACGTCCAGTCTCGAAACGGCCAAAAACGACACGGGCCGCGTGGCATTCTGCGGCCCATATGTGCTGTCCGCGATCACCGGCTACGGCATTTCCAAAATCGAAGATGTCATTCGCGCCGGCCGCGATCTGCCGCCCGGTCTGCGCCCGGTCGTCAAAGGCACCTACGCCGACGAGGTCGAAGCGGCGTTGGCGCACTTTGGCTACCGCATGCAGTTGACCGAAAGTTTTCTCGGGCGAGCGCGCAAGGAGCGGCCGTCGTTCTGGACCTGGATGCAGAAGCCGCGCAATGCCTGGGCCTACTACATCCTCGCCATTCACAAGGGCAAAGAAGGTCACTGGATTCTCGTCAAGGGCGTGAAGATGTGTGACACGTTCACCGAAGGCAAATGGACTTTCGTCGTCGATGGTCCACATCGCGGCTGCCGAATCATGGAAATCTTCGAAGTGAAGAAATCCATCGACGCCTAAGGGCGGCCTCTGTCGCTGCCACATTGAGCGCGGTTGGGCCCGATTTAGGGAGTGCGCCGCCCATGTTCGGTCTGTTCGGCATTATTGCATTCGCACTCGGTGTCGCGCCGCTGGTGTTGGCCGCCCTCGCCTTCCGTCAATCGGCGCGGTTGTCGGCGCGGTTGGGTGTTCTTGAACGGACCATCGATGATCTGGCGGCGGCGGTCCGGCGTGCTAGCCGGGGCGATGGCGAAGCGAACTCCTCCAGCCCAGATCGCGTTACGCCCGCAGCGCCGCCCGTTGTTGCCGCGAGCCTACCGCCATCTCCGCCTACGACATCGCCTTCAAAACCAATGTCTGACGACACAGCCGTGCCGCCGTCACCTCCATCGCCGCCCATCATCCTTCCTAGTAGAGCGACTGGCCCGGCATCGCCCGGCTTTGAAGAACGCCTTGGAACACGCTGGGCGGTTTGGACGGGCGGGGCCGCACTCGCCATTGGCGGTTTGTTTCTCGTTCGCTATTCGATCGAAGCCGGGCTGTTGGGGCCGGGCGTTCGCGTCATCCTCGGCGCGTTGCTGGCGCTTGCATTGCTGGCGGCCGGCGAATGGCTACGGCGTGCCGATCTTAAAGTGCAAATTGCGATGCTGCCGCAGGCGCATATTCCAAGCGTGCTGACGGCGGCTGGAACCATCATCGCCTTCGGCACGATCTATGCCGCTCACGCGCTCTACGGGTTCATCGGTCCGACACTGGCGTTCGTGCTGCTTGGAGCGACGGCACTGCTCGCCCTGGTCGGCGCGGCACTGCATGGCCCGTGGCTCGCCGGACTTGGCCTGATCGGTGCTTACGCGACGCCAATGTTGATTTCGTCCGACACCAGCAATCCGTGGCCGGTGGTTCTCTATCTGGCGGTCGTCGCGACGGCCGCCTACGCGCTTGCCCGCTTGCGACACTGGCTTTGGCTCGCATATGCCGCCGTTGCAGGAGCGTGTGCGTGGGGCCTGCTGTTGACGCCGAACTCACCGGCGAGCGTCGCTGAGTTCGGCCGGGCGGCGCAGGTTTTCGTCCTATCGCAGCTGTTGCTCGCCGCATTTTTTCTGGCGATCGAACCGCACGCCCGGGTGCGCGACGCCGACGCAACGCCGGATCGCGTGGCGACGCTGGCGCTTTCGGCGCTCGCAGCCGTTGCCAGTGTGGTGATTGCCGCACCCAACATGTTCATGTGGGGCGCAGTCCCGTTTGCGCTGGCAACCATTGCGATCCTATCTGCGTGCGCATGGCGAAGCGCGCCGTCGGCGGTCAGTGCCCTGCTGGCGGGCGCCGTCGGTATCGTCGCGATGCTGGCTTGGCCCGATCTTGCCGTTCCGCCGGAGCCGACGCTGACAGCGCCCGACCGCATCGGCCTCCTACGCCTGCCGGATAACATCGCGCAGTTTTTTTCATTCGCAGCCCTCGCGGCGCTGATCCCAAGTGGCATCGCTGGCCTCCGGCTGTGGCGCGGACCCTTACTGCCGCCGTCGACCGCAATTCTCTATGCTGCCGCCACCGTTCTGCCGTTCGTTGCGTCGCTGGCGCTCGCCTATCTGCGCGTGACCCAGTTCGACACATCCATCCCATTTGCCTTGGTCGCGGCACTGCTCACCATTGGCTTTGCCATCGCGGCTGAAGCCTTTCATCGCGCCGACACCGCCTACTCGGCGCCATCCTTCAATATCGGTGCCGGCAGCCTCGCGACGGGCGCTATCGCCGCGCTATCGTTGGGCCTCGTCATGTGTCTCGAGCGCGGTTATCTGACCGTCGCGTTGGCGCTGACGGCAGCGGGTGCCGCCGCCATCGCACGGCAACGCGACATCCCGGCCTTGCGCTGGGCGGTCGTCGGGCTGGGTCTGATCGTTCTTGGCCGCGTCATCTACGATCCGCGCATTATGGGCGGCGATGTCGGCGCGACGCCGATCTTCAATTGGCTGCTGCTTGGCTACGGCGTTCCAGCCGCCGCCTTCTGGTTCGCAGCCCGCCAACTCGAACGGCGCGGCGCTGATCTAGCGCTTCGCCTGGCTGACAGCCTCGCTGTGATTTTTGCTGGCTTGCTCGCATTCTTTCAAATCCGCCATCTGAGCAACGGCGGCGATGTCCTGACAGCCGGCAGCGGCCATGTCGAAGCCGGTTTGCAAACATTCGTCGCGCTCGCCATGTCCTATGCCCTTGCTCGTATGACCGCATCGCGGGCCAATCGCGTCTTCGACATGGCCTCGCTTGTCTTTGGCACCATCGCTCTCGCTGTTGCCGCCGTCGGCCTGGCCGTCGTCTTCAACCCGGCCCTGACGGGCGAGCCGGTCACCGGCGCGCCGTTGTTTGGCTCACTTCTGGTCGGCTACGCGCTGCCCGGGATCGCTGCCCTGTTCGTCGCGCGCCACACCCGGTCCATGCGCCCCGACTGGTACGTGCGCGCGGCGGGTTGCCTCGGCGTCAGCCTGCTGACCATGTACGCCACCCTCGCCGTGCGCCAGAGCTTCCAAGGTTCATCTGTCGATATCTGGCAGGTGACCAGCGACGCCGAACATTGGAGCTATTCGGCGGCGTGGCTGACGCTCGGCATCGCGTTTCTTGGCTATGGACTGCTGCGCGGCTCACTCGAAGCCCGTGCCGCTTCGGCTGGCCTGATCGTGCTTGCCGCATTGAAGGTCACGCTGTTCGATCTCGCGGGCATCGGCGGCCTCTGGCGCGCCTTGTCGTTTCTATTTTTGGGAGCCGTGCTGATCGGGATCGGGCTTGTCTATCAGCGGCTGATTTTTGCTCGGCCGACGCCGCCTCCAGAGTGATGCCAAGCGACTGTTGTATGTAAACCAAGTTCAATTGGTTCGCGATTTGGAACCGTTATGGTCCCTTGGCGGTTGAGCTACTGGTCTACACTTGGTTTCAACTTGTTGACCACATTCAGCAACGGGGTGGTACCGGGCCGGCACAGCCCTTTGCTGGTGGCCCCGACCCTGATATGACAAACACCCCGGACAAGCATCCGGCTAACTCCAAGGAGCAGACCTCCATGAAACAATTGACCGCGCTCGGGCTTTCGGCCCTCATGGCATCAACGCTCGTGCTGCCGAATTTGAGCGCTCCTGCCGATGCGCGTAACGGTCGCAATGCCGCGATCGCTGCCGGTGCCGTGCTCGGTGTCGCTGCAGCCGTCGCTCTGAGTTCGCGCGCACGCGCAGACGACGGCTATTATGACCGCCGTGAATATGGCTACCGCGGCGACGGTGGCGGCTACCGGAATGACTGCCGCCGTCTGAGCTACAAGTGTGATCGCGGCAGTGATTGGGCCTGCGATAAATTTGAGCGTAACTGCTAGCAGTCGTCGACGATCCTCTCCCGATCAATGCAATATTTTTAGCCGTCGCAGCAGCTGCTGCGGCGGTTTTTCGTGCGTGACAGGTCACGCAATATCACGGAACAATCGCGCTCGATGAAACGTTACTGCGCCATCGGAATTTCGCAGTGGGGTGTTCCATGCTCATCAACGTCGGTTACGATATCAGCATCGAAGTGGCTGCGCCGACGCCGGTGCACATTATCGCCGATGTGAACAACTCGCGCTCAGCGGACATTGCCTCGCAAACGCCGCTCGCTGTCCCAGGCCCGCTCGTGACGAGCCGCGATATGTTCGGCAACATTATCCAGCGCTTCGTCGCTCCCGCCGGCGTTACGCATTTAAGCTATCGAGCGACCGTCCGCGATAGCGGCCTCGTCGAGCGCCAACAGTTCGATGCCGAAGAAATCCCGGTGCAAAATCTGCCTGACGAGTGTTTGAATTTCCTAACCGGCAGCCGCTATTGCGAAACAGACGAGCTATCTGTTCTCGCCTGGCAATTGTTTGGCAACACCAAACCCGGCTGGACCCGCGTTCAGGCTGTGTGTGACTTTGTTCACAATCACATCCGCTTCAATTATCAGAACGCCCGGGCAACGCGGACGGCGTTGGGAGCTTACAACGAAGCCACCGGCGTGTGCCGTGATTTCGCTCATCTCGCGGTGACCTTTTGCAGATGCCTCAATATTCCGGCCCGCTACGTCAACGGGTATCTGGGCGACATCGCCATTCCGCTCAGTCCTGACCCAATGGATTTCGCGGCGTGGTTCGAAGCCTACATCGGCAATGAATGGGTGACCTTCGATCCGCGCAACAATACGCCGCGCGTCGGGCGAATTGTCATTGCCCGCGGGCGCGATGCAGCCGACGTCCCGATGATCACATCGTTCGGTCTGCACTATCTCGCTGGGTTCAAGGTGGTCGCCGAGGAAATTATTGGGGAAGAAAAGGCACCAAAAACGCCCAGCCCTGATGCGCTACGGGCGGCGTAAAACGGCAGCGCCTTTTCAATTAATCTTTGGCACGTTCGACATAGGATCCGTCTTCGGTCATGACGACGACCCGGGTGCCGGTGCCGATGTGTGGCGGGACCATGACCCGCGCGCCATTGGACAGCTTGGCCGGCTTGTAGGATGACGACGCAGTTTGTCCTTTGACCACCGGGTCAGCTTCGATGATTTCGAACGTGACGCGCTGTGGCAACTCGACTGCAATGGGATTGCCGTCGTGCAGCGAAACGAGACACGTCATCCCCTCTTGCAGCCAAACGCCGCTGTCGCCGAGGATATCTTTCGGAATCGTGATCTGATCGAACGTTTCGGGCTGCATGAAGTTAAAGCCCATGTCGTCTTCATACAGGTAGTTATAGTCCTTCTCGTCGAGGTAGGCGCGTTCGACCTGGTCGGTGGTGCGATAGCGCTCGACGAGTTTCACGCCATCGGATATGCGGCGCAGCTCGAGGTGAGTCACAGGCGTGCCCTTGCCAGGGTGAATGTTTTCGGCCGACATCACGACCGCGAGCCGCCCTTCGAGGTCGAGGACGTTTCCTTTGCGGACCGAGCTTGCGATAACCTTCACCACGCGGCGTCTCCATTCATCTGTTCAAGCGCCGCTGTCCGCGCATGATGGCGGCAACTCGGCGGGCTATGCTAGGGGAATTCGTGGTTCCTCTTAGCCGCTTCCGGGAGGGCCGCCAAGGGGCTGGCCTCGAAGCCAGCCCAGAAGTAGCCACACAGCGCCTTCGTAATCGATCCAGCAGCGCCGCCGCCAAGGCCGGTGCGCCAACCTCACAACCGGTAAGGAAAAAGCCGCATGAACGCGTCTTCCCCTTGGTGGACCAAGGTCCAGCACCAAGACCGCCGGCCATTGCTGATCGCGCGCGGGCGCATCAAAAGCGCCATCCGTGCCTGGTTTGAGGCGCAGGATTTTATCGAGGTCGAGCCAGCATGCTTGCAAATGTCGCCCGGCAACGAAACGCATCTGCACGCTTTTAAAACCGAGCACGTCGACACCGACCTCTCGCGCCGCGCGCTGTATCTTCATACCTCGCCCGAATTCGCCATGAAGAAACTGCTGGCTGCGGGCGAGGAAAAGATTTTTGCCTTCGCGCCGGTGTTTCGCAATCGCGAGCGTGGCCGGCTGCACGCCTCTGAATTCACGATGCTCGAATGGTATCGCGCGAACGCGCCGTATCAGCAGCTCTGGAGCGACTGTGCCGAGATCCTGAAGATCGCCGCCGCGATCACCGGCCGCGACGTGTGGTCGTTCCGCGATCGCGCTTGCGACGTCAATCGCCAATGCCGCCGCTTGAGTGTCGAAGACGCGTTCAGAGAGTTCGCTCACATTGCGTTGCGCGACACGCGGACATCGCAAGCAATTGATCGTGATCGCTTTGCGAGCCTTGCAGGCGCGCAGTCGATCCGAGTCAGCGACGACGCAACGTGGTCGGATGTCTTCAGTCTCGTCATGGCCGAAAAAATCGAGCCGCATCTTGGCTCGGGAGAGCCGGTTATTCTCTACGATTACCCGCTGCGGGAGGCGGCTCTGGCACGACCCTCCGCGCTTGATCCGAGCTTCGCTGAACGATTTGAGCTCTATGTGTGCGGCGTCGAACTCGCCAACGGTTTTGGCGAATTGACCGACGCCGCCGAACAGCGCCGTCGCTTTGAGACCTGGATGGCCGACAAGCAGCGCATCTATGGCGAACGCTATCCAATCGATGATGATTTTCTGGCAGCCCTCGCCCAGATGCCGCCAGCGTCCGGGTGCGCGCTCGGTTTTGACCGCCTGGTCATGCTAGCGACAGGGGCACAGCGGCTTGATCAGGTGATCTGGACACCGCAGGCAGCAGCGGGCAAACAAGCCTGAAATGCAACTGCCGCATTGCCATCGGAAAGGCAACTATGAGTGCACCATCATACGCGGGCGGCTGCCAATGCGGCGCCATCCGATTTCGCATCGAAGGGCAGCTCGGCGACGCATCGATTTGCCATTGCCGAATGTGCCAGAAAGCTTTCGGCGCATTTTATGCGCCGCTGGTGGCGTTGCGCGGCGCTGATCTGACATGGACGCGTGGTCAACCAAAAATCTTTCAATCGTCGAACGCGGCCGCCCGCGGATTTTGTGCGGCCTGCGGTACGCCGCTGACCTATCAGGCACCCGACGGCATGGCGCTCGCCATCGGCGCCTTCGACCATCCCGCAGACATCGTGCCGAAAGTGCAGTGGGGCATCGAGGCGAAGCTCGCAGTCGTCGATCACCTGCATGATCTGCCCGCACACCCCACCAGTGCCGATCCGATTGCAGCGCCGTTCCTGGCAACGCTCGTCAACCATCAGCACCCCGACCACGACACCGACAACTGGCCGCCGCGATGAACCGCCCGATTACGACCATCGCGTCGGCCGTCCAACTCATCGATGCAGGACTGGTCGCTGCCGTCGATAGCGCCGGCATCGGCGACGTCGCCGCGCGCTACGCGATCGCCATTCCACCGGCGCTCGCAGCCCTTATTGATCGCAACGATCCAGCCGACCCGATCGCGCGGCAGTTCGTTCCCAACGTGCGCGAGTTGATCACCACCCCGAACGAGCGAGCCGATCCGATCGGCGACCGCGACAAGAGCCCGTCGCCCGGCTTGGTGCATCGCTATGCTGATCGCGTGCTCATCAAGATCGCCAGCGTCTGCCCGGTGTATTGCCGGTTTTGCTTTCGCCGCGAAATGGTCGGCCCGAACCTCGGCGAGGCGATGTCGTCCGACGACGTTGCGGCCGCGATCGGCTACATCGCGCGTACACCGGCCATCTGGGAGGTGATCCTGACCGGAGGCGATCCGTTCATTCTGTCGCCGCGCCGCATTCGCGATGTCAGTTCAGCGCTCGGCGGTGTGGGCCATGTCAAAGTCCTGCGCTGGCATACACGCGTTCCGGTGGCAGACCCGGCGCGCATTTCCGATGACCTTGTCGCGGCGTTGCGCGCCTCCGATAAAGTCGTCTACGTCGGGCTGCATACCAATCACGCGCGCGAATTGACCAAAGACGCCGAGGCCGCCATCGCCCGCTTGGTCGATGGCGGCATTCCGGTCGTCAGCCAAACCGTTTTGCTGCGCGGTGTCAACGACACGACCGACGCGTTGGAAGACCTGATGCGCCGATTGGTCGAGACGCGCGTGACACCCTACTATTTGCATCACGGCGACTTGGCACCCGGCACGTCGCATCTCCGCGTCAAGCTTGGTGACGGACTTTCGCTCATGCGCGACTTGCGTCAGCGTCTTTCAGGTCTCGCCATGCCGGCGTACGTGCTCGACATTCCGGGCGCCTATGGCAAGGTCGCGGTCGCGGAGGCGGTCACCCCGCAAGCTGACGGCAGCTACTTGGTGCGCGATCCGGCGGGCAAGCTGCACGTTTATCGCGATGGGTGATACGCAAGCCGCTCGGCTCGCGGCTAGCACGCTGCTGTCTTTTGACGACACGCCGCATTTAGCCAACGTCTGTTCCCCAGGGAACAGTTGTAGCCGTTGCGCCCATCGTATCGAGTGAAACATCCGAGCGGGACGGACGTAGTTGGGAGCACTGCCACGCCACCATAAGGACCAACGCATGCTTGCCCCCGTCGCCCAACTCTCGACCGAGCACGCGGTCCTCCTTGCCGTCGCCTACCTCATGGTTAAGCATGCGGTTGCCGACTTTTTGCTGCAGTCGGCTCGCCAACGCATCGAGAAAGGCATCTATGGCAAGCTGGGCGGGTTCACCCACGCCTTGACGCATAGTGCGCTCACGGCTCCGGTGTTCGTGCTGCTCCCGTTCGTTGGCCCGACGATTGTGCTGGCGTTGCTCATCGCCGAATTCGTTATTCACTATCATATCGATTGGGCGAAAGAGCAGTTGGTCCGGCAGCGCGGCTGGACGTCGAAGGACACGGCGTTCTGGTGGGCGTTCGGCATCGACCAGATGCTGCATGGCCTGACCTACGTGGCGCTGCTGTGGGTCGCCTACCCGGCTTAGTGCCGATAGGGCATTATATATTTCCATGGAAAGGCCATCCCACCGGCGCCACGGCGCGGCATGGGCGCTTTTGACTTCCGGTCAGTCGCATAAGCCTGTAACAAAGCCGCCATTATCAGCGAATGACCCTTAACGAGGCGAAACTTGGACCGGAAAGCGCGCGAGACGGAGTGGTCGGACCTCATGCGCTCGGCAATCGGTGGAGACGAAGTGGCTTATCGCCGTTTTCTTTCCGATCTGTCGCGTGCGCTGCGGCCCATCGTTCGTCGAGGATTTGCAGGTGTGAGTGCAGCACCAAGCGAAGTAGAGGATGTCGTTCAGGAAGTCATGCTCGCAATCCATTTGAAGCGTCACACGTGGGATCAGTCCAAGCCGATCGGGCCTTGGATCATGGCCATCGCACGCAACAAGATGATTGACGATTTACGCCGGCGCGGTCGCCGCGGCGAGGTTCCCATCGACGGTATGATGGATTTCCTCGAAGCGGGCGGCCAGGACGATGCGATTCAAGCGCATGACGTGACGCGCATCCTCAGCCGTCTCTCGGGCAAAAACCGGGAGATCGTGCAAGCCATCACGCTGAGCGGATTTTCGGCCCGCGAGGTCGCCGACAAGCTTGGCATGTCCGAAGTGGCTGTTCGCGTATCGCTGCACCGCAGCCTCAAGGCGCTGGCAGACGTTTATAGAGAGACAAACTGATGAACACGGATAATTTTATAAGTATGTTGGCGGTTGACGCCTCCGATCGCGAACGGCCCATTGAACGAACGCTGCTGCTCATGCTGGTGTTTGGCGTTTTGGCATCGGCGGTATTTTTCGCATGGCAAATCGGCACGCGCCCCGACGTAATGACGGTGGCCATGCAGTCATGGGAATTTGTATTTAAATTTGTCGTGACACTCGGTGTCGCCATTCCGGCCTATCTGTTGGCGCGGCAAGCGATGCGGCCCGACGGCAATGTAACATCGGTGGTCCCGTTGCTGTTCGTTGCCCCCGTCATGCTGGCGATCGCGATGGGTTACACGGCCATGAACATGCCGTCGGAGACGGTTGTGTCCACCGTTATGGCGCCGAACTGGAGTAAGTGCGTTTCGCTGATTGCAGTATTGGCTGTGGCACCGTTTGCGGCACTGTTTTACGCCATGCGTCAGGGGGCACCTGCCAACCCGGCATTGGCTGGGGCCATCTGCGGCTTGCTTTCGGCGGCCATCGCCGCAACTCTCTATGCCTCGCACTGCGATATGGATAGCCCGCTGTTCGTCGGCGTCTGGTATCCGGTGGGCATCGCGGCGGTCACCGCTATCGGCGCCGTTGCCGGTTCGCGGCTGTTGCGCTGGTGAGTGGAAGCGCCGCTTAACGAAGA
This sequence comes from Hyphomicrobium sp., assembly GCA_019748215.1. Taxonomy (GTDB): domain Bacteria; phylum Pseudomonadota; class Alphaproteobacteria; order Rhizobiales; family Hyphomicrobiaceae; genus Hyphomicrobium_B. Next base: position 9,321 of record JAIEPV010000052.1, on the reverse strand, counting down.
TCGCGGAGCCGGTAATACAGCATCCCCAAAGCTAGCATCTGATTGCCGGCGAACTGACCGACCGGCAAGCGGATGTGCTTGATCTTATCGAACAGATCGAGCTTCTCCATCGTGCCGCAGATGGCATCCGACACGATGTGGGCCGCAATGTGCGTGGCGTTAACGCCGTGCCCGCAATAGCCCTGCATGTAATAGACGTTGGGCTCTAGCCGGCCGATGGCCGGCACGCGCGTGATGACAATGCCGATCTTGCCGCCCCAGGCGAAGTCGATCGCCACGTTTTTCAAAGTCGGAAAAATTTCGACTAGGCGCGGCCGTAGCGTCGCAGTCAGGTCTTTCGGATCGCGGTTTGAATAGTTGCAACGCCCGCCAAACAACAAACGGCGGTCCGCCGACATGCGGAAATAATCAAGTACCACGTTGCTATCGGCGACCGCGAGATCTTGCGGATTGATCGCCTGGGCCGTGGCGTCATCCAGCGGTTCCGTCGCGATGATGTAACTGCCGGTCGGAAACAGCAGCCCATTCAAGCGCCCGCGCTGAAACGGATGATCGGTATTGCCAGCGAGCACGATGCTTTTTGCCGTCACCCGGCCGTTGGCCGTCGTCACGACCGGGGCTCTGCCGCCCGTCAGCGAAACGACCGGACTATCCTCGAAAATTCTGACGCCGAGGCTCGCTGCGGCGCGCGCTTCGCCGGCGACCAGATTGAGCGGGTGCAAATGCCCGCTGCGCCGATCGATGTAGCCGCCGTGATACGCGCCGGTATCGAGCACGCCGCGAAAATCTTGCGGCTCGACAATTTCAAGGCTGTCTCCGTCGGCGTTGCAATGCTCGACGTGGGCTCGCAGCGCCGCCATATGGCGCGGCTTGGCAGCAGCTTCCATCCACCCAGCCTTGTAGTCACACTGAATGGCGTACTTCGCGATCCGCTCTTGAATGATATCGTGGCCGAGATAGCGAATGTCGCGCACCAACCGCCGTCCATCCTCGCCAAGCTGGCGAGCGATCGCGCCTTCGCCGCTAATGCCGGCAATCATCTGGCCGCCATTGCGCCCCGAAGCGCCCCAGCCGATGCGGCGGGCTTCAAGCAGCACGACGGAATAGCCGCGCTCGGCCATCGTCAGCGCCGATGCGACGCCGGAAAATCCGCCACCGACGACGACGACATCAGCCGTCACGTCGCCTATGAATGCGGGATAGCGCGTTGTGTCGTTTCGGCTGGCCGCATAATACGACGCGATGTGCCCGTCGGCGGGCGCGGATACTTGCATGCGAGACGTCAGCATATCGTAGACTTTACTCGGTTATTTTGTGCACCATTCAGTCAACGCGCGATCGCCTATAATCGATCACGCCGACAGTGGCATCAGCGATGCTCGGCGTTATTGCGCTTTTTGTGCATCCGCCGCTGCCTTCATGGTCGATCGTTTGGTGACGTAGCTTGCCGCAAGCACGCCGAGCGTCACAAACGCGATCATGATCGTCGAAACGGCATTGATCTCCGGCGTCACACCGAGGCGCACCTGACTGTAGATCTTCATCGGCAGTGTCGTTGCCCCAGGTCCCGTCGTGAAGCTGGCGATCACTAGATCGTCGAGCGACAGCGTGAAGGCCAACAGCCATGCTGAAATAACCGCCGGAGCGATGATCGGCAGGGTCACCTGAAAAAATGAATTGACGGGTGTTGCGCCGAGATCCATCGCGGCTTCTTCAACCGATTTGTCGAAATCGAGCAGCCGCGATTGCACGACGACGGCTGCAAAGCACATCGAAAAGGTAATGTGCGCGATGGTGATCGTCCAAAATCCGCGGTCCATGCCGATGGCGACAAACAGCAGCAGCAGCGATAGCCCGGTGATCACTTCCGGCATGACCAGCGGCGCGAAGACGAGGCCCGAAAACAGCGTTCTGCCACGGAAGGCTCCAAGCCGCGTCAAAACGATCGCCGCCAGCGTGCCGAGAATGGTCGCGAAGGTGGCCGAAATGAACGCGACGCGCAGCGTCACCCAACCTGCGGTCAAAAGCTGCTCGTTGTTGAGCAGGCTACCATACCATTTTGTCGACCATCCGCCCCACACCGTCACCAGGCGCGACTCGTTGAAGGAGTAGATGATCAGCAACAGGATCGGGATGTAGAGAAACGCAAAGCCTAGAACGATCGACGTGACGTTGAACCATGAAAACCGCGTCTGCATCTCAAACCGCCTCCCGCTCGCGCTGCTGCGCGCGCTGAAACACCACGATCGGCACCACCAGCGCCAGCAACAGGACGACCGCAACGGCCGATGACACCGGCCAATCGCTGTTGTTGAAGAACTCGCTCCACAGCGTTTTGCCGATCATCAGCGTTTCCGATCCGCCCAGAAGATCCGGGATGACGAATTCGCCGGTTGCGGGGATAAACACCAAAAGGCAGCCAGCGATCACGCCCGGCATGGACAGCGGAAATGTCACTTGCCAGAAGGCTCGCCACGGCGGCGAACCGAGATCTTCGGCCGCCTCATTGAGAGCCGGGCTGATTTTTTCGAGACTGGAATACAGCGGCAGGATCATGAACGGCAGGTACGAATAGACGATGCCGATATAGACGGCGGTCGTCGTGTTCATGATATTCAGCGGCTCGGTGATGATCCCGTAGTTCATCAGAAATAGATTGAGCAGGCCTTCCTTTTTCAGGATGCCGATCCAGGCGTAAACGCGGATCAGGAATGACGTCCAGAATGGCAGGATGACCAGCATCATCAGCGTTGGCCGCCATTCCCGCGGCGCCCGCGCCATGCCGTAGGCAATGGGATATCCAACGAAGAGTGTGAACAGGGTCGCGACCGCCGCGATTTTCAAGCTCGATATATACGCGTTGATATACAGCGGGTCGGACAGCAGAAAGCTATAGTTTTCGAAATCGAGCTGGCTGAAGAAATTCGCTAGCCCCAGCGTCATGTCATAGACCGGGACATACGGCGGCATGGCGCGGGCCGTATCGGACAGCGATAGCTTGAAGACGATAAAGAATGGGACGAGGAAAAACAGCAGCAGCCAAATGTAGGGCGCGGCAATCACATACCAACGACGCATCTTCAATTCCTTCTGCCGCCGCTGCCCATTCGTGCCGCCAAGTTGCAATCGATGTCAGTGACCCATCCGTGCGCCACTCGCGCCGTTCCGTCCATCGCGTTCAACTCGTCAAAATGATCCCGGCTTCCGTCGGCCAGTCCATCCATACATCGTCTTCCCAGCTGATCGGGGGGCCAACCGTCATCGCCGTATTGGCGCGCAGCGCCGTCACGCGTTGGCCATTGCCGATTTTGACGTGATAATGCGAGATCGAGCCGAGATACCCGACATCATCGACCTTGCCACTGACGACATTGGTGGCGCTCTGCGGCTTGTCGTGGGTGATGCGAACTTTTTCAGGCCGGATTGCAAGCCAGACTTGTTGGCCGATGCTGACCGGCTCGTTGCTGCGGGTCTTGTAATGGCAGCCGCTGACGGCGCCCTCGATATCAATGATGCCGTCCGCGATCCCTGAAACCTTGCCCTCCAGCACGTTGACGTCGCCAATAAATCCGGCGACATAACGCGACTTCGGTGTTTCATAGATATCGTTCGGCGTTGCCACTTGGATGATGTTGCCCTTGTCCATTACGGCGATCCGGCTCGCAACGGTCATCGCCTCTTCCTGGTCATGAGTGACGATGATGAACGTCGTGCCGGTGCTCTCCTGGATGCGCATCAATTCGAATTGCGCCTGCTGACGCAGCTTCTTATCGAGCGCGCCGAGCGGCTCATCGAGCAGCATGATGCGCGGTTTTTTGGCGATGGCGCGGGCCAGCGCCACGCGCTGTTGCTGGCCGCCCGATAGCTGATTGGGTTTGCGGTTCGCGAACGGCTTCAATTCAACCATCGCCATGGCTTCTTCGACGCGCGCCGCAATCTCTCCCTTCGGCATGCCTTCCTGGCGCAAGCCAAACCCGATGTTGCGTTCAACCGTCATGTGCGGAAACAGCGCGTACGACTGGAACATCATGTTGACGTCGGACCGCTCGTAGGGCGGCAACGCCGTGATGTCCTGTCCTTGAACCATGATCCGGCCGTCAGTCGGCTGCTCAAAACCGGCGAGCATGCGCAACAATGTCGATTTCCCGCACCCCGATGGACCAAGCAGCGCAAAAAATTCGCGTTCATAGATGTCGAGAGTACAACTCTTCACCGCAACGAAGTCACCAAATTGCTTGGTGACGTTGTCGAAGCGCACGATCGGCGCTTGGCTGGGATCATTCCAGGGTGAAAATCCGGACTGCGGCGCAAACGAGCGTGGACCTGATCGCGGCGGCGCTGCGTTGGTTGCGGCAGCTGGAAAAGAAGCTAATTCCGACATGCGAAAAATCCCAGACTGTTGATGATGCGAACAGGCTTTAGCGCGAGACGTTTGGCCGTCAGCGGCCCGCGATCGACGCGCCACGCCTGATGCGAAATCGGCGCCGGAACCTTTTAAGTTCCGGCGCCGATCTGTTTACTGTCCCGTGACGATCTTGGTCCACGTCCGAGTGACCAGCCGCTGAGTTTTTGTATCATACGGCCTTTTCACGTAGAGTTTTTTCAGCGTCTCGGCATCCGGGAAGATCGACTTGTCGTTTTTGATCTCATCGGTGATGAACGCTTGCGACGCCAGATTGCCGTTGGCGTAATTGACGAAGTTCGAGGCTTTGGCAATCACTTCAGGCTTCAGCAAATAGTTCAAAAACGTGTGCGCCTCTTCGATGTTTTTCGCGTCCGCTGGAATGGCCATCTGGTCAAACCACATCTGCGCCCCTTCCTTCGGGATCGAATATTTAATGACGTGGCCGTTTTTGGCTTCGTCGGCACGATCGCGGGCCTGCAAGATGTCGCCCGAATATCCAACGGCGATGCAAATGTCGCCGTTGGCCAGCGCATTGATGAATTCCGACGAGTGGAATTTTTGGATGTTGGGACGAACGCTCGCCAATAGGTCGCCGGCCTTCTTAATGTCCTCCGGCTTGCTCGAGTTCGGATCGATGCCGAGATAGTTCAATGCTGCCGGGATGATGTCGTCGGGCGCGTCGAGCAGATAGATGCCGCAATCCTTGAATTTGGCGGCGATCTCCGGCTTGAACACGAGGTCCCAGGAATTGACCGGCGCGTCGGCCATCCGTTCTTTGACCTTCGCCTCGTTATATCCAGGGCCCGTCGTGCCCCACATGTAGTTGATCGAATAAAGGTTGCCGGGATCGTAAACATCGACGCGCTTGGACACTTCAGGCCACGTGTTGGTCAGGTTTGGAAGCTTCGACTTATCGAGCTTCTGGAACACTTTGGCTTCGATCTGACGCGACAAGAAGGCGCCTGTTGGCACGACGATGTCGTAGCCGCTTCCGCCCGCCAGCAACTTCGTTTCGAGCACTTCATTGCTGTCGAACACGTCGTAGACGACCTTGATGCCGGTTTCCTTGGTGAAATCTTCAAGGACTTGCGGATCAATATAATCCGACCAGTTGTAAATGCGGACTTCCTTATCTTTCGCGAACGCTTGCGGCGCGACAACGATCGCGGCACCGGCCACAACACTGGCCGCTATACCGGCAAGATTGCGACAGGCTTTTTGGAAAGACACCATGCGATACCTCCTGAGACTTCCCTGAACTGCGGCCTACGACCCGGCACCTGAGACGGCAGGACCCGATCAATCGTTGGTGAGATGCAGACCTCGACAGTGTAGTGTAGTGTATTGTGCGCACAAGAAGCGCGAAGCACAACGGGATCGACGAGAAATCATTTTGAAGCCAATAATTTCCTTCACGCGTCATGCCGTTGGCTCCCCAGCGCGTCCAAGGTCCACCGAACCCGATTGGTCGAGCATTTACCCTGTCCCTGCGCAGGGTTTATCGGTCTGCGGCAAGGCGTCAGCCAACGCCCTCAGCCGGCTGATACTCCCAGCATTGCCCCCGGATAGCGTGCCGGCCGGAGCCCCGTTTGGCGAGGCCCACCGGATGGCGAGGCACGTAACCTTAAATCAGCAGCGCATGGGACGCCATTGCGCCCGATCGCGGCGTGTTTTGCGGGTGCAGCGCGGCCTCGGCTGCCGTCTGATCAAACCGCCCGACAGCGGCTCTTTTGGTCGCGCGTTGGCGGCTGCGTGACAAATCGCAGGCGACAACCCCCAGACCGATGCGCCACACTTGCCAAGCAACCGCCCAACTCTCTCAGGTGCCCCAATGACTCCCCGCTCGGTCGGCAAAAACGATGACACGGATCAACTGCACGCGGGCGCCACGCCAGCGTCGTTGCGCGAATGGCTGCGTCAGCATCGGATTGAGGAAATCGACTGCGCCGTCCCCGACATCGCCGGCGTCGCACGCGGCAAAACCATGCCGGCCGAAAAGTTCGTCAAGCTCGACGCGGTTCACTTGCCGATTTCGATTTTCCACCAGACGATCACGGGCGATTACGTCGGTTTCGAAGAGGATGGTCAAGCGCTTTACGCCGAAAGCGATCTGATGATGGTGCCGGATCTCGACACCATTCGCCCGGCGCCATGGGCCTCGAGCCCGACCGCGCAGGTCATCCACGATGCCACTTGGCAGAATGGCGAGCCGGTTGAAATCGCGCCGCGTAACGTCTTGAAGCGGATCGTCAACTTGTATCGCAAAGAGGGTTGGATCCCCGTCGTTGCGCCCGAACTCGAATTCTATTTGACCAAGACCAATCCTGATCCCGATTATCCGCTTGAACCACCGATGGGCCGTTCGGGGCGCCCTGGCGCCGGTCGCCAGGCCTACAGTCTCGGTGCCGTCGACGAGTACGACAAGATCGTCGACGACATCTATGATTTCGCGGAGCGCCAATATTTGAAGATCGACACGATCATTCAAGAAGGCGGCGCGGCGCAACTTGAAATCAATCTGCTGCACGGCGATCCGGTGCATCTCGCCGATCAGGTCTTCCTGTTCAAGCGCACCATCCGCGAAGCAGCCTTCACGCACAATTGCTACGCCACGTTCATGGCCAAGCCGCTGGCCAATGAACCGGGCAGTGCAATGCATATCCATCAAAGCATCATCGACGCCAAAACCGGGCAAAACATTTTCACCGATGACAAGGGCGAGCCGAGCCCGCTGTTTTACAACTTCCTCGCCGGCCAGCAGACGTATTTGCCGTCGGCCATGTGCCTGCTTGCGCCGTATGTAAATTCCTATCGCCGCCTAGTCCCGAACGGGGCTGCACCGATCAACGTCGAATGGGGCAACGACAATCGCTCGGCCGGACTTCGCGTGCCGATCTCGCCCGCCAACGCGCGCCGCGTTGAAAACCGCTTGCCGGGATCGGATTCCAATCCTTATCTGGCGGTCGCAGCGAGCCTCGCTTGCGGTTATCTCGGCATGAAGAATGCGCTCAGCCCGCGCGCCGCTGTTGTCGGCAACGCCTATCGCAATTCGCACCAGTTACCTCGCGGATTGCTCGAAGCCCTGACTGAATTCGAAGACAGTAAGGTGCTCCACGATACGCTGGGCGCTCGCTTCTGCCATGTCTATCTGGCGCTGAAACGTTCCGAATTCGAAGAGTTCATGCGCGTCATCAGCCCGTGGGAGCGCGAGCATTTGTTGCTCTCTGTCTGACACGGACACGACGGCTCAGTGATCACGCCGCTTGCTTCACGCGCTGATTGCAGTCCTCAATGACGGCTGCGATCGCGTCCGACGCCACCGGCCGGCTGAAATAATAGCCCTGAGCCGAGTCACCGCCGGCGCGCCACACGGCCGCCAGCTGCTCTTCGGTCTCGATGCCTTCGGCGACCGTCGTCATGCCCAGCGTGTGCGCCAGATCGACCACGGCGCGGACAATCGTGGCACTGTCGCTGCCGTTCAGCATGTCGCGGATGAACGACTGATCGATTTTGATTTTATCGAACGGAAAGCGATGCAGATAGCTGAGCGACGCGTACCCGGTACCGAAATCGTCGAGCGCGATCGAGATTCCAAGTTCGCTCAGCATCGTCAGCGTTTCGAGCGTATTGGCGTTGTCTTGCAGCAACAGCGTTTCAGTCACCTCGACTTCGAGACGATCGGCGGCAAGTTCGCTGACCGCGAGCGCGTCGTGAACCGCCGACAGCAAATCTTTCGACGCAAACTGACTAGCTGACAGATTGACCGCGACTTTAATGCCGTGCGGCCAGGTTGCGGCGTCGATACAGGCCTGTTTCAACGCCCAAGCCCCGAGCGTCTGAATGAGCCCAAGGTCTTCCGCCATCGGAATGAACACGGCTGGCGAAATCATTCCCTGGTCGCGGTGCCGCCAGCGCATCAGCGCTTCGCACGATGCCACGTGTCCTGAGCGGAGATCGACGATCGGCTGGTAGTGCAGCATTAACTGGCCAAGCTCCACCGCACGCCGCAAATCCGTTTCGAGCTGGCGGCGCGCTTTGATGGTCTGCTCGAACTCGGTCGAATACGCGACCACCGTGCCGCGCCCGGCCGTCTTGGCCCGGTAGAGCGCCACGTCGGCATTCAAAAGGAGTTCTTCGGCGTTGCTGCCGTGCATCGGCGCGAAGGCGACGCCGACACTCGCACCGACCGACACGCGCTGCCCGGCAATCTCGAACGGCTGGGAGATCGTCGCAATGACGCGACCACCGAGCGCTTCGGCAGCGGCCATGCCATCGCCGTTGGTCTTGATGATAATGGCGAACTCATCGCCACCCAATCGCGCCACCAGATCGCCGCTGCGCAACGTGCCGCGCAATCTTTCAGCGACATGCCGCAGCAAGGCATCGCCGGTTGGATGGCCATGCGTATCGTTGACGGCTTTGAAACGGTCGAGATCGAACCACAGCACCGCGATCACTTGACCAGGCTCGATGTTCGCCATCCAACTCTCGAGCGACTCCATAAACTGCCGGCGATTGGCAAGACCGGTCAGCGTGTCGAAGCTCGCCAGCTCGGAGATGCGTTGCTTCGCCCGGTCGGCCTCGGTGACATCCTCATGCAAATCAACCCACCCACCGTCGGCGATCGGCTGCACCTGCACGACGATGGTGCGGCCGTCGGCAAGGCACTGGCGCTGTTCGAAAGCAAAGCCGTCCGCCAGTTGGCCGCGCAGGTTCTGAAACCAGCCATCGATATTGACTTCGGTCGTCGTCTCGCTCTGTCCGGATGCCGCCGTCCAATAGGCCGCAATTTCACTCAACTTCGTGCCGGGACGGCCGAGATGTTCCGGCAGCCGGTACAGTTCGAGATACTGCCGGTTGCACACGATCATGTTGCCGTCGGCGTCAAACATCGACAGCCCGCGCGCCATGTTGTT
>JAIEPV010000237.1 GCA_019748215.1 Hyphomicrobium sp. | reverse complement strand
GCGGCTTCGCGGTGCGCCGGTTGAGCGATCGCGCGTGCTTGCGATCGGCGACGGGGCGTTGACGGACATCGCGGGTGCGATTGCCTTCGGCATTCGCTCGGTGTTCGTTGCCAGTGGCGTGAATGTGCGGCGCGGCGAAGCCGTTGCCGATGCGGCGCTGCGGCTGTTTCCTGACGCCAACACTGCTCCTGTGGCCGTCATGACCGCGCTCGCTTGATGACGGTCAACCCACCGTTAGAACGATTTTTCCGACATGCTGACTGCTTTCCATGCGGGCGTGCGCCTTGGCTGCATCGGACAGCGCAAACGTGCTGTCGATCGGAATTCTGATTTGGCCAGCGCTGACCAACGGCAGCAGAATGCGTTCGACGCTGCGCGCAATGCCGGCTTTCACATCGGCCGATCGGATGCGCAGCGTTGACCCGGTGATTGTCAGGCGCTTGAGCATGACGCGCATGAAGTCGATCTCCGCCTTCGAACCCTTTTGATAGGCAATATTGACGAGGCGGCCGTCGTCGGCCAGCGAGCGAATGTTGCGGTCGATGTAGTCGCCGCCGACCATATCGAGAATGACATCGACACCGCGCCCCGCCGTTTCGGCCTTGATGACGTCTGCAAAATCTTCGCTCGTGTAGTTGATGGCGCGATCGGCGCCGAGATCGAGGCAGGCTTGGCATTTGGCGTCTGATCCGGCGGTGGCCGTGACGTTGGCGCCGAGCGCCTTGGCTGCTTGGATCGCGGTGACGCCGATCCCGCTAGTGCCGCCGTGAACCAAAAACTTTTCGCCAGCCTTCAGTCCGCCGCGCTCGAAGACGTTGTGCCAGACGGTGAAAAAAGTTTCCGGGATTGCGGCAGCTTCGGTCATCGACAGGCCGGACGAAATGCCAATTGTCGATCCTTCGTGCGCGATCGCATACGGGGCGTAGCCGCCGCCGTTGACCAGTGCCATCACAGCGTCGCCGACCTTGAAGCGAATGCACTCAGCGCCGATCGCCGCGATGTGCCCCGACACTTCGAGCCCTGGCAACTCACTGTGACCCTTTGGTGCCGGATACAGCCCTTTGCGCTGCAGGATGTCGGGTCGATTGATCCCGGCCGCCGCGACCGCGATCAAAACCTCGCCTTGCTGTGGCAGTGGCACCGGCACGTCGTGAAGCTGCAGAACATCGGGTGCGCCTTTGCCAACGATTGCGATGGCTTTCATGTGGGTTGGAAGCGTGGACATGCTGTGGCCGGAGCTTTCGGTGATTGAGAAATTCTACGTCTTATGAGATGCCCAGCGAACAAGATCGTTGGCGCTGGCACCTTTGGATCGCCGCCAAGTTCTGCGGCAATTGTTTAACGGCTGGCAACAGCAGTGTGCGAAGGCCACATCAAAAATGCGCGCCGCTTTACGCATACTTAAGCATATCGAGATTACTCTTCCGCTCGATCCAGACATTCTGGATGTGAGCGGATTTTGGTGCCGTTCTGATAGACGCCTCCCTGTTGACTTACGAGCCGCTCCGTCATGGGCGGCTCTTTTTTTGCACCATCCACAGGGGCGTAAAAAATGCCCCGTTTTGGACCTTGTTGTTAACTATGGTCGATTACGTTTTCGATATGCTAGTGGTTAGTTACGGGTAAGCGTTTGTATCGTTGAGGGTCATGAGTAATTCATATCGCGTCGATAGCGCGCGTCAGGGCGGCGCTACAACAGTGTCCTTCGGGGACAGGTTCCAGTCTTCGGAACAATTCGATCACATTTTCAAAGAGGGCATGGCGCTCGTTGAGCGCACGGCGTCCTATCTTGACGGTCAGGGGCGTAAGGAAGCCAAAGGCTTGCAGGGTGGCGTCGGGGTTCTCTATGCAACGGAAAGCATGCGTTTGACGACGCGTCTGCTCGATCTTGCATCCTGGCTTCTCATCCGCCGGGCCTTGAAAGAAGGCGAGATCAGCGAAGACGAGGCGGCAAAAAAACGCCGCCGGGTCAAACTCCAGGCGTTTGGCCGGCCAGCCCACGTCAAAGGCTACGTCGAATTACCCGCCGGTCTTCGCGGCTTGATCGAAGAGAGCTTCGCGATGCACGATCGCATCGCTCAGCTCGATCGCGCCATGACGTTTCCGCGCGAAACAGACTCTGTGACGGCCGCGATCGCCAATCCGGTCGCTCACCAAATGGGCATGTTGCAGCGTGCTTTCGCCGGCAAGCTGAGCTAGCCAATAGGCACTCGTCAAATAAAAAAGCCCGGCAGCGATGCCGGGCTTTTTTGTTCATCGACGCGTTCCCAAGGGGGCCGCGTTTAAAAAATGCCTTCAAACTTCTTCTTGAAGCGCGACAGGCGGCCCCCGCGATCCATAAGCTTCGTGTCGCCGCCGGTCCACGCCGGGTGGGTGGTCGGATCGATGTCCAAGGTCAGCGTGTCGCCTTCCTGGCCATACGTCGAATACGTCATGAACTCGGTGCCGTCCGTCATCACCACTCTGATTTGGTGGTAATCAGGATGCAGGTCGCTGTCTTTTTTCATCGTCGTCGCCTATGCCGCAAAAGGAAAGTCGCGCCCTGTGCCGTCCTTTCGGACGGCCCGGCCAGCCGCGTCCAATAAGCCGTGATTTCGGCGCTGTGTACCCTGGATGACGGCCGGATACAAGTCCCAGGCACGGCGTGTGCAGGCTGCGTCGCAATGCGGCCGTGTCGTGCTTCGCTAGATACTCTCCGCGCCTACAACCGCCTGCGGCAGCACAAGACAACGTTGGCGCCTTAAGCCATTGTCACTTGAGCCCTAGATCGCGGTCGGGCATGGTCCGCGCCGAGACATGCCGCTGCGGCCGTGACGCCGCACCGTCACCACCGTCGCCGTTGCCCAAGGCCGGGTGCTGCGGGCGGCCGTATCGAAACCCGGTTGCGACGTGCGGGCCGAACAGCGATACCGACCGTCCCTTCTTGAGATCGTCCGCAGTAAGTGATCCATCAATGAACAACAACGCACCGATGCCGTCGACCAAAGTGAGAGCGCCAACTTTGGTGGCGACCGCTGATCCAGCCGCTGACGACGACAAAAAGCGTCGCTCGTTGAGGCCCTTGCTGGCGTTGAAGCCAATTATCCTGCGCTACAAAGGCATGTTGGCGGCGGCGGCATTGTCGATGCTGGTCTCGGCCATGGCCATGCTGTCGGTTCCGATGGCCGTGCGTCGCATGATCGATCTCGGTTTCAGCGGCAACAACGCCGGAATGATCGACAGCTACTTCATGACGCTGATCGCCATCGGCGGCGTCATTGCGCTCGCCAGCCCGGCGCGGGTCTATTACGTCAATCTGCTCGGCGAACGCGTCATCTCGGATTTGCGAGCGGAGACGTTCGCGCATCTGGCGCGGCTCGGCCCGTCGTTCTTCGACACCAACCACTCCGGCGAAATGATGAGCCGGCTGACCGCCGACACGACGCAGCTCAAATCCGTCGCCGGATCGACGCTGAGCCAAGCCGTACGCAATGCCATCATGCTCGTCGGTGCGCTGGTCTTGATGTTCATCACCAGTGTGAAGCTTTCGGTCATGGTGCTGATCGCCATCCCGCTGATCGTTCTGCCGTTGACGGGGTATGGCCGTTCGGTGAGCAAGCTGTCGCGCCGGGCGCAGGATCGCCTTGCAGAAGCCTCAGCCTATGCTGCCGAAAACCTGTCGGCCCATCGCACGATGCAGGCCTACGTCAATGAAGCCGCCGTCTCCAAACGCTTCAGTCAGGCCGTTGAACGAACCTTCGACGCCGCACGCGAACGGCTTTTGGCACGCTCGCTGTTGGCGGGTGTCGCCACGTTCTTGACGGTGGCGAGCGTCACCGGCGTGCTGTGGTACGGCGCGTCGTCTGTCATCGCCGGCGAGATGACCGGCGGCAATCTCGGCCAGTTCGTTTTGTATGCTTTGTTCGCCGCCGGGGCCCTAGCCGAGCTTGCGGAAGTCTGGGGCGAAATCAGCCAAGCTGCCGGTGCGGCCGAACGGCTTGTCGAGATGCAGCAGATCGTGCCGGATATTCGCACGCCCGATAACCCAATAGCGTTGCCGCAACCGGCACTGGGAACCGTCGCATTCGAGGGCGTGCGCTTTGCCTATCCCGGACGAACCGACATGCCAGCGATTGATGGCGTCTCGTTCAAAGTCGGCCAAGGCGAAACGGTGGCGCTGGTTGGCGCGTCGGGCGCCGGCAAGAGCACCTTGTTTGGCCTACTGCTGCGATTTTACGATGCGCAAAGCGGGACTGTTCGCGTCGATGGCGTCGACGTCGCGACCGCCGACCTCGATCAACTCCGTCGCAGCATCGCCGTCGTGCCGCAGGACATTGCATTGTTCGCCGACACGGTGGCCGAGAATATTCGTTATGGCACGCCGGCCGCGTCGCTCGACGATGTTCGCCGCGCCGCTGAAGCCGCCCAGGCCGACGGTTTCATCCGTGCACTTCCCGAAGGTTACGACACCAAACTCGGCGAACGCGGCGTCAACCTTTCGGGCGGCCAGCGCCAGCGCATTGCCATTGCGCGCGCGGTGTTAAAGAATGCGCCGATCCTGCTGCTCGATGAAGCGACGAGTTCGCTCGATGCCGAAAGCGAAGGACTGGTCCAGCGCGCGCTCGACGGTCTGATGGAAGGACGCACGACACTCGTCATCGCCCATCGCCTGGCTACGGTTCAGAAGGCCGATCGTATTCTGGTGATGGACCAGGGCCGCCTGGTTGAATCAGGAACTCACGCCGAACTGGTGCGCAAGGGCGGCATCTATGCGCGCCTCGCCAACCTGCAATTCGGTCGCGAGGCGGCGGAGTAAGTCACAGGCCCGGCGTTTTTGATGCCATGACCACTCGGCAAGAAACGCGGGTCATATCAACCCGCTGTTTTTTGCGCGGCGATGATCGCATCGTCGATATCGGTGGCGCGCAGGTGCGCTGGACGATCCTTCAGCCGCGACCAGTATGCCTCGAAGGCCGGTTTCTTTTCGATCATCCCGAACGACATCGCCCAAAAGAGCTGTGAGCCAAGATAGACGTCGGCTGCGGTGAATTGATCACCACACACGTAGGGACCGTGGCTGACGGCCGATTCAAGTGCCGCTGTCACGTCTTCGACCGTCCCAGCTCCCGCCATGCCCCGTTTGTCCTCGGGAACGGTGAATTTCAGCGCCCGATGCAGCACCGTCGTCTCGATCGGTCCGGCGGCGAAAAACATCCATCGATAATACGTGCCGCGTGCGGGATCGTTCAACGCCGGCGCTAGATTGGCGTCCGCAAACGCGTCAGCGAGGTAGGCGCAGATCGCGGCGCATTCGGTGATCGTCACGCCTTTGTGCTGGAGAGCCGGCACTTTGCCGAGCGGATTGATCGCGCGATAGGCGGAATTCTTCATCTGCGGCCCAAAGCCGAGGATTTCGGTTTGATAGGGCTGGCCGATCTCTTCAAGCATCCAGCGAGCAATGCGGCCGCGCGACATCGGATGGGTGTAAAATACGAGTTCACCGCTCATCGACAACACTCCTGCTGCGCCTCTGGCGCATCATTCATCTGTTCGTCAGCTTCAGCTCGATGCGGCGATTTTTCCGCAGAGCTTCATCCGTAGCGCCCTGCTCGATCGGCTGGAACTCGCCATAACCGGCGGCCACCAGCCGGTTCGGCGGCACGCCGCGGCTGATCATGTATTTGACGACGGAGGATGCACGTGCCGTCGACAATTCCCAGTTGGACGGAAAGGGCGCGTTGGTGATCGGCCGCGCGTCGGTATGGCCGTCAACCTGCAAGGCCCAATCGATCTCGGGCGGGATCTGTTTGGTGAGATCGACGATGGCCGACGCCACTTGATCCATCGCCGTAAATCCTTCAGGCGACAAGGTCGCCGAGCCGGATGCGAACAAGACTTCGGATTCAAATACAAAGCGGTCGCCGACGACGCGGATGTCCTTGCGTTCCTTCAGAAGTTCGCGCAACCGCCCGAAGAAATCAGAACGATATCGTTTCAATTCCTGAACCTGCTGGGCGAGGGCCGTGTTCAGCCGTGAGCCGAGATCGGTGATGGTTTTGTCGCTCTCTTTGGCTTTCGCGTCGGAGGCATTGAGAGCTTCGTTCAGGGCGGCCATCTGCCGGCGCAGCTCAAGCACTTGCTGATTGAGCAGATCAACTTTCGACAGCGCTTCGCTGGAAATTTTCTTCTCAGAGTCGAGTTCAGACGATAGCGACGTGAGACGGCCTTCGGCGGCCTTCGCTTGAGCGTCAGCACTGAGGCCAACGCCTGCAAGTTCGTTATTCTTGGCCGTCAAAGCCGACAACGACGCTTGAAGCGCCGACAATTCGTCTTCGGAACCTTTGGCCTTGGTTTTTTCCAACGACAGGAGCGACGTCAGTTCACTGATCTGCGCGGTCAATCGCTTTAGCGCGCTATCCTTGCCACTGACTTCCTGCGCGGCAAAAAATTGCGCGATCATGAATAGCGACATCAGAAACGTCACGACCAGCAGCAACGTCGACAGTACGTCGACAAACCCCGGCCAGAATTCGCCGTAGTCTCCGCCGCCACGTCGTGAACGTCCGCGCGCCATGGACCGCTACCCTCCGCGCTTCATCGTCTCGGCGAGGTTTTTAAGCATGCTGGCCACCTCCGCCTGTTGTGACGCCTGTTCGTCGACCCATTCGCGGACGACTTTTTGTTCAGACCGCATTTGGCTGACGAGCTGATTGACACCGCGAGCGAGATCTTTGACGTCGTCGGGCGGCGGCCCCGGCAAGTCTTTGGTCAGCATGGCGGGCGGGGCGATAGGCTGCTCGGATAACCGGGAGGTGAAATCCTCGAGCGCGCGCTGCATATCGACCACAGCGCCGAGCAACTGACGATTGACATAGTCCGATGTCGTCGATCCGGCGACGACGCCTGAGGGTGTCAGCTCGGTGATCCCTGACAGCCATTCTTCCAGCTCATTATAAAACCGGTTGTGGGCGTGGCTCGCCTGCAGTTCGAGAAAGCCGAGAATGAGCGATCCAGCAAGGCCGAGCAGCGACGATGAAAACGCCGTGCCCATGCCCTTCAATGGCGCCGCGAGATTGGCTTTGAGATCGCCGAAGACTTGCACGTTGTCGGTTGAATTCGCGCCGAGCGTATCAATCGCCTTGCCGACGGACTGGATGGTCTCGAGCAAGCCCCAAAAGGTGCCGAGCAAGCCGAGGAACACCAACAGCCCAACCAGATAGCGGCCGGTATCGCGGGCCTCGTCGAGCCTCGAGCCGATGCTGTCCATGAACGAGCGCATGGCCGTCGTCGACAACGAGAGGTGGCCCGTGCGATCGCGCAACATGGTGGCCATCGGCGCGAGCAGGACCGGCTTGTGACTGGAGACGAGGCCCGGCTCGCTGACGCGGTAGGAATTCACCCAGCGAATTTCTGGATAAAGGCGCACGACTTGGCGGAAGGCATAAATGATGCCGAGGCCGAGCACGCCGATGATCAGGCCGTTGAGCCCCGGATTGGTCAGCAGCGACCGCTGCAACTGCTCGAACAGGATCGACGCGAGAAAGCCGACCAGCGTCAGAAAAATCAGCATGCGCAGCAAAAACACGCCGGGCGGCGTCAGGCGGCGCGACACGGACGCGAGTTGTGGCGCGTCTGTCTGGCGGGTCTTAGCCATTCTTCGTCTCCGGATGTCCCCCGACGGCCGTCGGTTTAAAACCTTAGCGCAAGGCATTGACCGCGAAAACCGGCAACATCATGCCGTTGCTTCGTGTCAGGCAAAGCACAATAGGAATATGGTTTACGCGCGGCGTGCGTGGCTTCAAGCGGGCGGTGTCGCTCGAAAGCGTGCGTTGCTGCCTCCGGCTGCATCACGGACGCGCCGCTTTGTCGCCAACAATGCCGAGGAGCGCCTTCTGGATAGCGCTGTTCGCGGCGATGACATCACCGCTGTCGAGCATCTTGTCGCCGCCCGCGAGATCGTTGACCATGCCGCCCGCTTCGCGCACGAGGACGATGCCGGCGGCAAGATCCCAGGCTTGCAGGTTACGCTCCCAATAGGCGTCGAACCGGCCCGCAGCAATGAACGCGAGATCGAGGGCCGCCGAGCCGGTGCGGCGGATGCCGGCCACTTCGCGCATCACGGTTTCCATGTCGCGCAGAAAACGCGGATGGCCATCGCGGCCGCGATGGGGAATGCCGGTGGTGACGAGGCAGTCACCGAGTGTGCGTCGCGCGGCAACGCGCAGGCGGCGGTCATTCATGAACGCGCCTTTGCCTTTCTCAGCCGTATAGAGTTCGTCGCTCGCTGGATTGTAAATCACGCCGGCGACAAGCTGGCCCTCGCGCTCCAATCCGATCGAAATCGCGAACAGCGGATTGGAATGCAGAAAATTCGTCGTGCCGTCGAGAGGATCGACGATCCAGCGATGCGACGTGTCGGCGCCTGAAATCGCGCCGCGCTCTTCCATCAAAAATCCGTAACCCGGCCGGCCCTTGTTCAGCTCACGGAAGATCACCTCCTCCGCCTTGTGATCGGCGTTCGAGACAAAATTTGCCGGGCCTTTGATGGAGACTTGCAGCTGCTCGACTTCGCCGAAATCTCGGATCAGGCCGCGACCGGCTTTGCGCGCCGCAGTGATCATGATGTTGAGGGTCGGCGAGACGTTCATCGTGCGAAGTCCGTGTTCGAGGTTTGAAAGAGCGACGTCGAGACCGAGCGTTGGCGATCTGGCGCTAACCGTGCGGGATCGCGCAATGATCGCTCAATGGAAAGTAGAAAGCTGTCAAAGACCAATGGTTGTGGGCTCTAACGGCTTATGACGGGAGGTGCAAGGCGGGTTGCTGTGGCAGCGTTACCGCAGGGCTATTGCAGGGGGAGCACCTGCGCCTTGTCTGCCCAAACCGCCGCCGCTGCCGCGCCCTTTTGCTGATCGGCTTTCGAGAATTTCGAGATGGTCGCATCAAGGGCCTCGTCGGCCAGGCCGTTCTGCTTGGCGACCAACCGCCACTTGGCTGCTTCCGACGGACTCTTCTGGACACCGACGCCATCGATATACAGATAAGCCATGCGGTTTTGCGCGCCGGCCACGCCACGTTCGGCAGCGGCTTTCATATAGCTGACCGCTTTCGGCTCATCGCTCGTCAGGCCGTAGCCCTTGAGCAGCATGACGGCATAATCGTACTGCGCGACCGCGAGGCCTTGCGCGGCTGCTTTCGACAGCCACTTGGCGGCTTCGAAGGCGTTGGCTTCGACACCCGTGCCCGACTGATACAAGGCCGCCATGTCGTACTGGGCCTGCGCCACACCTTTTTCAGCCGCGTACAAAATATGCTGGCCGGCGCGAATCGGGTTTTCCGGTTTGCCGTCGCCCTTGAGAAACAAAAGTCCCAGATTGTAGTTGGCTTCGGCGTGCCCTGTGAGCGCAGCTTTCTCGAACAGTTGCGCCGCGCCTGCGCGGTTCTTGCCGACGCCGCGGCCATCGGCCAGCATCAATGCGAGCGCGAACGTGCCCCCGATATCGCCGAGATCCGCAGCCCTGGTGAACCACGTGACGGCAGCTTTTTCATCTTTTGGGACGCCGAGCCCTTCGGCGTAAATCCGGCCAATCAGCGTATTGGCTTGCGGCTCACCCCGCGCTGCGGCTTCATTCGCAAGCTTTAACGCCGTCAAATATTGACCTTGGTCGAACGCCAGATACGCTGGATCATTTCCCGTGAGCGGCACCTGCGACGGGATCAGGTTTTTACTCGCAGGTTTGACCGATTTTTCTGGTGCGGTGGCGATGCCCGCTGCCGGTTTCGCTTTCGGCACGACCGATCGCTTGGCGGGCTGCTCGGCCGCCGCATCGGGACTGCGCGAAAACCACGAACTGGTGTCGGCGTGAGCTGCAACGGGTGCGGCCAACACCGCGAACAGCATCAGCGAAGTATTCGAAAAACCTGAGCTCCGTGCCCGTCGATTGCGCTTCACGCGGCAACCTCCGGCGCTGTCATGGTCGCGACGACGTCCGTGATCCAATCTCGCGCACCGTCCGCATCAACGCCTTGCGGCAGAGCAAGCGCAACGAAATCCGCGCCCGCCCTAGCCAGGCGCTGCGCGTGCGAGCTCGACGTGACATCGCTTGCCACGCATGGAATTTCGAAGATGGCGCTCCACCAGGCGATGAGATCGATTTGCCGCGCTTCGGCTGTTTCGCGATCTTCAACGTGTGGCGGAATGCCAAAAGCGACGTAGTCTGCGCCGGCTTCGCCGAGTGTCATGGCCTCGTGACGCGACCGGCCGGCATCGGCGCCGATGATGAACTGATCGCCGAGTTCGGCCCGTGCGCTGCGGAAATTCTCGATCTGGTCTTTGCTCCAGGTCAAATGCACACCGTCCGCCTTGACCATCCGGGCCAGTGCCCAATTGTTGGCGATCAGTGCCGCCGCTCCGCGTTTTTGCACCAGACCTACAAGCGACGTGATAACGGGCGTTGCGCGTTCTGCCGTGGCGTCCGGCACGATCATGACAGTCGCAACCGTTGCGGCCTCGAGCGCGGCAACGAGTGCCTCGGCGACGCTATTGCCCAGGGGGTCAGCCGAGGCCGGAGCCAGCGTCAGGCTCAGACAAAGCTCAGTTTTTAGGGTCAACGGGCGCGTTCTCCAGATGTCGGCCGGCTATCCGAGCCGATTGCGTCAGAAAAAAGAAGCTTCTCGGCGACCGCATGATTTTGCCGCTGCGCCAGCCGCTGCAAACCAACTTTTGAGTCTCTGCGGCAACGATCGCGGCGCTATTGATCCGCCCGAGTTATTTCTCCATTTACCCGCCTCGCGGATCAAGCCACATTCGGCCGCGTGCCAGGCGGCCAGCTTTCGCCACCATGGTAGCGCATCATGACGATGGTATTGGCATGGCGTGGCGACGCGCGGGCTTATACTTTTTGTTGCGTGCCTCATTACGTGCCAGTCATATTTGGAGCAACTCCGGTGATAAAGACGACGTTTCGGGCTCGCGCTGGGTTTTTAAGCTTGGCCGTGTTGGCAGTCTTTCCGCTGAGCCAGACCGGGTTTGCCGATCCCACGGCCACGACCGGCAGTTCTTCAGCGTCGCAAGATTCGGCGTCAACGCCGCCCGCCACATCATCTCCCACGCCGGCCACGGCCGTCGTACCGCTTGTGACAGCGCCAGATACCGCCGCGACCGCAGTGCCACCACCGACCGTTGCTCCGGCAACTTTACAGCCCATCGATGCGGCACGGTCAGCGCTCGCTGGATCGGCCCTGCGTCGTGGCGCCAATGACGCTGATCTGGCAGCCCTCGATGAAATCTACGCCAGCAAATCAACGCCACTTTGGATTTCGGATGGCGCCTTCACTGATCGCGCGCGCGCAGTGATCGCGGAATTGAAGAAAGCCGACGATTACGGCCTCGACCCATCGGCCTACGGTGTGCCGGAGCTGCCTGTCGGTCCATCTCTCGCAGACCAAGGCAACGCCGACGTGCGCTTGTCGATTGCGGCGTTAACTTACGCCCGGCACGCCCGTGGCGGAAGGCTCGATCCAGTGTCGTTGAGCGCCATGCTCGATGTCGCCCCGCCGTTGCGCGATCCCAAGATCATTGCCAAAGAATTGACCGACAGCGCCACGCCGGATGCGGTGCTGCGCGGTCTGCATCCCAAGCACCCCGAGTTCGAAGCCTTGCGGCAGGCGTTGATTGCATCAAGGGCGCCGTCGCGCGAGGCGGCTGCTGCGATCGATCCGGCACTACTGGTCAAGCTGCCCGATGGCAAACCTTTGAAAATCGGCGCATCGAGCGACGATGTCAGCTTGCTGCGCCAGCGCCTGAAAATCCCGCTTGCGAGCGGTGGCGATGCGCGCACCTTCGATGCCGATGTCGAAACAGCTGTGAAGGCTTTCCAAGAAGCGCAGGGGCTGAGGGCGAGCGGTAAGCTCGACAAGCGGACGCGGACTGCTCTCAATCGCGAGGGCGAACCGAAGATTAGCGATCCCAAGCGCGAAATCGATCGCCTCATCGTCAACATGGAGCGTTGGCGCTGGCTGCCCGATAATCTCGGTTCGATGTACGTCATCAATAACGTGCCGGAATTCATGACCCGCGTTATCAAAGGCGGTCAGACGATTTTCGAGGAGCGCATCATCGTCGGCATGCCGACGTGGCCGACGCCGATGCTGAGCGACAGCATGGAGCGGATCGTTTTCAATCCCGAGTGGGGTGTTCCTGACGGCATCAAGGTCAAAGAACTTTTGCCGCGGCTCAAACGCGCGACGCCACAATACGGCGGCGGATTTTTCGATGAGTTTTTCGGTGGCGGCAGCAGCGGCGGTGGGCGCGTGCTCGCAGCCTATGGCCTGAAGCCGAGTATAAATGGTCAACCCGTCGATGCCAATTCGGTCGATTGGAACCGCGTTGATATCCGTCGTTACAGCTTTGTGCAGCCGGCCGGTGGGCAAAATCCGCTCGGCAACGTCAAATTCATGTTCCCGAATTCGCACGACGTTTACATGCACGACACGTCATCGCGAAATCTGTTCAGCCAATCGCAGCGCGCCTTGAGCCATGGCTGCATCCGCGTGCAAAATCCGCAGACATTGGCCAAGATTTTGCTCGCCGAGGACAAAGGCTGGTCTGAGGATCAGGTCGAAAGTCAATATCGCGGCGGCACCAACGACGTGACGCTAACGACGCCAATCCCGGTCTATCTCACCTACTTCACCGCGCGGCCGGGGCGCGACGGCAGAATCGCAACGTTTGCCGACATCTATGGAACTGACGGACGCATCATGAGTGCGCTCTCAGGCCGGCCGGTTCGCTTCGAAACCCCACGCCCGGCCGACGACGAGGTCGCCGACGCGACGCTCGATCCGGTTTCGTCGAACAATTCGAACGCGAAAAAATCAACCAACAAGGCCGCCCCGCAAAAGCGCAAGAGCGGCGACGGGCCGGGTGATTTGATCCAGAATGCGTTTTCAGGACTGCTGTTCAACTAAGACGACATAGCTTCAGCGCAACCGGAATAAAAAAGAGGCGGGCCTTGCGGTCCGCCTATATTTTTTTGAATAAATCGATCGTGGCACCGCTTCGGCTACGCGGCTTTCTCCATCGCCGCGTCCCAGCGACCAAGCGCCGCCAAACTGTTCATCTTGGCGCGATGCGAAAACGCTCGCTGACCGGCAGCGACATTCTCGGGCGTGCCACCCCAGGCTGTTAGCGCTGCCGCTTGTAGCGCCCGGCCGTAAGAGAACGTCAATGCCCATGGCAGCGGTCCAGCCGCGTTCATCAGCGACAGATGTTGGGTCGCGATCTGATCAGACTGCCCGCCCGACAAGAACGCGATCCCCGGGACGGACGCCGGCACGGTCGCCTTCAAACACTTGAGCGTTTTGTCCGCGACTTCTTCCGCGCTGGCTTGCGCGTTGGCCTTCTGGCCGGCGATGACCATGTTGGGTTTCAGGATCATGCCTTCGAGGCTGACGCGGGCGTCATACAACTCGCGGAAGACCGTGCGCAGCGTCCACTCCGTCACGCGATAACATTCGTCGATGTCATGGCCGGAGTGGGGGCCATCCATCAGAATTTCAGGTTCGACGATCGGCACGATGCCGTTTTCCTGGCAGAGCGCGGCGTAGCGGGCGAGCGCATGCGCGTTGGCCTTGACGCAGTTCCACGTCGGCACGCCGTCGGCAATCGTGATCACGCCCCGCCACTTGGCGAAGCGGGCGCCGAGCTTGTGATACTCGACGAGGCGTTCGCGCAGGCCATCGAGACCCTCAGTAATCGTTTCGATGCGAGCGGTCGGGCCGGCCAGCGGCTTCGCGCCGGTATCGACTTTGATGCCGGGAATTGCGCCGGACGCCCGCATCACGTCGACGAGCGTCGTTCCAGTCTTGGCTTTTTGGTGGATCGTCTCATCATACAAAATGACGCCCGACACATAATTCTGCATCGCGTCGGTGGCGCTAAACAGCATCTCGCGATAATCGCGCCGGGTGTCTTCGGTGGAAACGAGATTGATGCTGTCGAAGCGCTTCTTGATGGTTCCAGAGCTTTCGTCTGCGGCCAGAATGCCTTTGCCCGGGGCGACGAGAGCATGGGCGATGTCTGCGAGTGTCTCGGTCATGGATCCCTCCGTGGGCGGCGACTGACGACGGCTGTGGTCGATGCTACATGTCATGAAAAACGGGCACCCCGTGAAGGCGCCCGTTGGACTTGGCCGATTAGATCAGTTTGCCCATGGCAACCGCCGTGTCGGCCATGCGGTTCGAAAAGCCCCATTCGTTGTCATACCAAGAAAGCACGCGCACGAATGTGCCGTCCATGACCTTGGTCTGATCGAGATGAAAAATGCTCGAATGCGGGTCATGGTTGAAGTCCATCGATACATTCGGCTGATCCGTCGTCGTCAGGATGCCCTTGAGCGGACCGGTCGACGCGGCCTTGAGCACGGCGGCGTTGATCGCTTCCTTCGTCGTTTCGCGCTTGGCGATGAATTTGAAATCGACGACCGACACGTTTGGCGTCGGCACGCGAATCGAAGTGCCATCCAGGCGGCCGTTCAAATCCGGCAGCACGAGGCCAACGGCTTTGGCGGCGCCGGTGGTCGTTGGGATCATCGACAAGGCCGCCGCGCGGCCGCGATACAAATCCTTGTGCATCGTATCAAGTGTCGGCTGGTCGCCGGTGTAGGAATGAATGGTCGTCATAAAGCCCTTATCGATGCCGACGAGGTCATTCAACACCTTCGCAACGGGCGCTAAGCAATTGGTCGTGCATGAGGCGTTCGAGACGACGAGATGATCTTTGGTCAATTTGTCATGATTGACGCCGAAGACGACGGTCAGATCGGCGCCATCGCCGGGGGCTGAGACGAGCACGCGCTTGGCACCGGCGTCGAGATGCGCCTTGGCCTTATCGCGGGCGGTGAAAATACCGGTGCATTCGAGCGCGACGTCGACGCCGAGTTCTTTGTGCGGCAGCTCGGCCGGATTTTTAACCGCCGTCACCTTGATCGGACCGCGACCGGCATCGAGCGTGTCGCCTTGAATCGTGACAGTGTTCGGAAACCGGCCATGCACACTATCGAAGCGTAGCAGATGCGCGTTGGTTTCGATCGGGCCGAGATCGTTGATCGCGACGACTTCAATATCGGTGCGGCCGCTTTCGATAATCGCGCGCAGCACGTTGCGGCCAATGCGACCGAAGCCGTTGATCGCGACCTTGACTGCCATTTAAGTCTCCTCTTCGTGTCCGCCAAGGGCCAGAACGCACGCGTCAATGCCGCATTTAATGTCGCGCAATGGTGAGTTTAATTGCCGCGTCTTTAACGTGACCGACTGGGTGCCTGTCAATGTGGCATGCCCATCGCGCCGCGCCTGCGTCGCCAAATGGTCAACGCGGTGATTTTTTCTTCGAAATACACCGGTACGGGCACGCCCTATTGTTGACGTCGTTTGGCGATGACACGTAACGTAGGAGACGGTCGTGAAAAGTTCGCGTCGACCGAGTCGTCGGACACTGCCAGCATCGATTGGCCCAGAAAGATTTGCCCGGCATCTTCGGGCCAACCCCATGGGGTCAAAACAGGGTTGAGCCGGATCCGGCTCGATCTCGCCAATCGCCCGCAGTCTCCGTAGCGACTAGGGCACGACAACGGGCGCTGAGCCGCCACTGAGCCTAAGCGGCGACAGCGAGCGCCGAGCGAGCAGAGGCCATGACCGAACGCAGCAGCGCCAGACCCAAGCGTGCGGACGATTCCAAGGCGTCGCGCAAGCCATCAGCGGCCAGGGCGTCCGCAGTAGGCGCGTCGGCGGCCGAGACGGCACGGCTGAAAGCGGACTTGGCGGCCGCCCAAAAACGCATCGCCGAATTGGAGCAACGCCAGACCGACATCGTCAATCGCATTGATTGGGTTATCGATTCGCTGCATAACCTGACGGATGAGTGATCTCAGTCCCGGGCAAATTATTCCGGCACAGATCTGTTCCGGAATGTGCTCTGCGTTGGGCGGGGAGGCGGCTTAAGCCGCGAAGTGCCGGTGGCTCAGGTTGCAATCAGTTTCAACAAGCGCAGTTACCGCTTCGATTGCGGCGATGCGGATGCCGATCGTCTTGAGCGCTTGGCTAACCACGTCAAACAGACGCTCGACTCGCTCGTGCTCGAACATGGGCCGATCGGCGATGAGCGGTTGGTGCTGATGGCCGCGTTGATGATCACGGATGAATTGTTCGAGGCCCGCGCCGACATCGACGACTTGCTCGACGACCACACCGACCGGCTGAAAGTCGTATCGGCTGAATTGTCCGAAAGCCGCAACAATCAACCAAAGGCTCCTCGTCAGGCGGGCGGCGAGTGACGGGCCGCAGCCCATTGACACCGTGCCGCCGTCGTCAGGCCTGGATTTCTCTAGGGCTATCGCCTACATAGCAGGGGCTGCGGGGTGCGTTTGGGGCAAATGACCCGGGGGCCTATAAGATCCGCTAGGGTGCTGTCCCTGTCTGGAGCCGTGGTTCCGGACACATGGTGCCCACCTACACTCGTAGGGACCACGCGGGATCATGTTCCCGACGGCCTTCGCGGCACTTTATTTTTTGATGCTGGACGTCATGCTGACCGACAAAAAACAGCTGCGCGCCGCCGCCTTGGTCGCGCGGCAAGCAGCTTTCGCGATGCATGGCAAGGAGGCGTCGCGGCGTCTTGCGGCACACGGTCTCGATTTCTTGAAAATCAAACCCGGTCAGATCGTGTCCGGCTTCGCCGCGATCCGCGATGAAATCGATCCGTCGCACTTGATGCTTTGGCTGCACGCCGAGGGCGTTGGTTTGGCGTTGCCGGTGATGGTCGGCAAAAACCAGCCCTTGCTCATGCGGGCATGGACCCCCGGCGATGCGATGGAAGCCGCAGCCTGGGGCATCGCTCAGCCGCTTGATGATAAACCCGAGGTCGACCCGGATGTGGTGCTGGTGCCGTTGCTTGCCTTCGATGCCGGCGGCTCCCGGCTTGGTTACGGCGGCGGGTTCTACGATCGGACGTTGGCCCGGCTGCGCCGGATCAAGCCCGTCGTCGCCGTCGGCCTGGCCTACGACGAACTGAAAGTCGACGCCGTGCCGACAGAAAGTTACGATGAGCGTCTCGACTGGGTCCTTACGCCGTCGGGTCCGCATCGCTGTCTGAATTCGTGAGCAACGATCAAACCCTCTCCTCGGCTGACCTCAGGAAGCAATGAATGCGACTGTTATTTCTCGGCGATATTGTCGGTCGTCCCGGACGCACGGTCGTGTGCGACGCGCTGCCAGGGTTGATTGCCGCGTGCGCGCTCGACCTCGTCATCATCAACGGCGAAAACGCCGCCGGCGGTTTCGGCATCACGGAGGCAATCCTCGGCGATTTGCTCGACGCTGGAGCCGATTGCATTACGCTTGGCAACCACGCTTTCGATCAGAAGGAAACGCTGGTCTACATCGAGCGCCAGGAGCGACTGATCAGGCCGCTGAATTTTCCGAAGGGCACGCCGGGTCGCGGTGCGACGTTGGTCAAGGCCAAGAACGGTGCCGATGTGCTGGTCATCAATGCCATGGGCCGCGTGTTCATGACCGAACTCGATTGTCCATTTCGCGCCATCGACAGTGAGATCACCGCCTGCAAGCTGAAAAGCGGCGCCGACGCTATTTTCATCGACTTTCACGCCGAAGCGACGAGCGAAAAGCAAGCGCTCGGCTATTTCGTCGATGGCCGCGTCAGTGCCGTCGTCGGCACCCATACGCACACGCCGACCAGCGACTATCGCGTCCTGCCGGGCGGCACTGGCTACATGTCGGACGCCGGCATGTGCGGTGACTACAACTCGGTGCTTGGCATGGACATGGACGAACCGATCAATCGCTTCTTGACCAAAATTCCCCGCCAGCGGTTCGAGCCGGCGACCGGGCCCGGATCGTTGTCAGGGTTCGCCGTCGACATCGACGATGCGACCGGACTTGCCAGCCAGGTCGCGGCGCTGCGGCAAGGTCCGCATTTGCCGCCCGCCATGCCGGAGTTTTGGCTCAAGACCAAAGTCGCGTCGCCCGTGACGTAAGCCAGTCACCCGATCGCCGACTTGACCGGGCAACGCTGTCCCGGCGAACATATGACCTTCGAAACTGACTTTCGGATCACAATCATGGCCGGCCATTCAGCCTTCAAAAACATCATGCACAAGAAGGGCCGCGCCGATGCGGCCCGGGCCAAGGCGTTTGCAAAACTTGGACGCGAAATCACCGTTGCCGCCAAGATGGGACTGCCGGACCCGGCGATGAATGCCCGCCTCCGCCTCGCCATTCAGGAGGCGCGCGCTGAAAATATGCCCAAAGACAACATCGAGCGGGCGATCAAAAAGGCGGCCGGCGCCGATACGGGCACCTACGATTCGGTTCGCTACGAAGGCTACGGTCCGGGCGGCGTTGCCATCATTGCCGAAGCCCTCACCGACAATCGCAATCGCACTGGCGGAGCGGTGAGGTCGGTCTTCACGAAGTTTAACGGCAACCTGGGGTCAACAGGCTCCGTCAGCCACATGTTCAATCACGCCGGCGAAATCACCTATAAGCCAGAGGCGGGCTCGGCCGACGCCGTCGTCGAAGCCGCGATAGAAGCCGGAGCCGACGATGCGGTCTCGGACGAGAACGGACACGTCATAAGCTGCACGTTTGATAGTCTCGGAACGGTCGCTGCCTCGCTTGAAGAAAAATTGGGCGAAGCCAAGAGCGTTAAGGCCGTGTGGAAACCCAATCTGACGACGCAGGTCGATCAGGCCAATGCCGAGACCATCATGAAAATGATCGCCGCACTCGAGGACGACGACGACGTCCAGAATGTCTATGCCAATTTCGAAGTTTCGGACGAAGTTCTCAAGAAACTGACAGCCGCGTGAATTGGCAGATATCGTCAATAAACGATGAAACAATTGCATCGAATGCATGCGCCCGAAATAACGTTTCGAGAACGGGTTGGTTGTAAAATTAAACCAACGGTTAATGAAGGTCGCGCAGCAGATGTCCTCAGATGGTTCGCCAATGTTCGCGTCATACACGCGAAATCTGCGCCGGATTTACTGGGTCGAGTTCATCGATTCCCAAACCGAGGCGGCGCGGCCATCGCGCTTTCGCGCCTCCCTGGTCGATGCTCCGTTGCGCGATCAAGCCGAACTTGCAGCGACGTTCGAGCATCATCGCCATCGCACAGATGTCGCCGAGGACTAGCACTCTCGAGCTATTCAACACGTTGCCGTGCCGTGCGAGCGGGCGTGTGTTAGCTTTCAGGAATGCACAATCGAACGATTCGGATCATAGGTTTAGACCCAGGATTGCGACGCACAGGGTGGGGTGTGATCGACACTGACGGCGTGCGGCTGGTCTACGTCGCCTCCGGCGCCATCAACGTCCCGGCCAACGATGAATTGGCCTACCGGCTACGCACGCTGTTTGAGGGCGTCAGCGCAATTCTGGCGAGCTTCAAACCCAGCGAAGCCGCCGTCGAAGAAACCTTTGTCAATGAAAACCCCCGCTCAACGCTCAAGCTCGGGCAAGCCCGTGGCACCGTGCTGCTCGCGCCGGCAATGGCCGGCATGCGCGTCGCCGAATACAC
This sequence comes from Hyphomicrobium sp., assembly GCA_019748215.1. Taxonomy (GTDB): domain Bacteria; phylum Pseudomonadota; class Alphaproteobacteria; order Rhizobiales; family Hyphomicrobiaceae; genus Hyphomicrobium_B. The sequence goes on along the minus strand of JAIEPV010000237.1, from coordinate 2,006 downwards.
CCCGAACCTGATCAAGAAATCCGTGACGGGCACGGGACACGCCGAAAAACAGCAAGTGATGACGATGGTCCGCTTCCTTTTGCCGAAGTCGGCGTGTGACAGCGCCGACGAAGCTGACGCTCTCGCCATTGCCATCTGCCACGCCAATCATCGAAACAGTCCGCAGGCGGCGGCTTTGCGCCAACTCAAGGCTGCTCAAGCATGATCGGAAAATTGCGCGGGAAGGTCGATGCCATCGGCGAAAGCTTTCTCATCATCGACGTCGGCGGGGTCGGCTACGAAGTGCAGGCGTCATCCAAGACGCTGCGCAATCTCAAGGTTGGCGACGACGCCTCGCTGACGATCGACACCCACGTGCGCGAAGATGCCATCCGTCTGTTCGGTTTTCAAAGCGAGCACGAGCGCAGTTGGTTTCGCACGCTGCAATTGATCCAGGGTGTTGGTGCCAAGGTCGCCCTTGCCGTGCTGGGAATTCTCGGCCCCCAAGACCTCGCCAACGCCATCGCCCTCAGCAATGTCGCGGCCGTGGAAGAGGCGCCGGGCGTCGGCAAAAAGTTGGCGCAGCGGATCGTTGCCGAGTTGAAGGACAAAGCCCCGGCGCTCTCCGTCGCCGGTCTCAACGTGCCGCAAGGCGGTGTCGGTGGGGTTGGCGCGGTCGCCCCGCACGGGCAGGCGGCGGCCGAAGCCATCTCGGCGCTCACCAATCTTGGCTACAATCCGTCGCAAGCCTCGGGCGCCGTTGCTGTCGCCATGAAAGAATTCGGCCCGGCCGCCGATACGGCAACGTTGATCAAGCGCGGCCTCAAAGAACTGGCGCGATAGTGTGGGCTACGACCGCCATGCAAATTTACATCGATGCCGACGCCTGCCCGGTCAAGGATGAGGCTCTCCGCGTCGCCGAGCGCCATCAGCTCGTGATCCACTACGTCTCGAACGCGTGGATGCGGCTGCCCGAGCACCCGCTCGTGCGCCGGTCAATCGTCGCCGACGGCCCGGACGCTGCCGATGATTGGATCGTTGAGCGCATCGGCGCCGGTGACATCGCCGTGACGCAGGATATTCCGCTCGCGGCGCGCTGCTTGAAAAAGGGAGCGAAAGCCATCGGCAACACCGGCCGGCCATTTACCGACGCGTCGATCGGCATGGCACTGGCGATGCGTGAACTTTCCCAGCACCTGCGCGAAACCGGTGAAAGCCGGGGTCTCAATGCGGCGTTCACGCGGGCCGATCGGTCGCGATTTCTCGAAGCGCTCGAACAGGCTGTGCAGACCATCAAGCGCGGGCTATGACGGCGGCGCGACCAACGGCGATGGGCAAGGCGGGGACTAGGACACGCATGGATCACGTTTCGAACGCGCAGCGCGCGATGTGGATGGTGCTGATCACATCGCTTGCGGCGCCGTTGTTCGCGAGCTTGATCGACGTTGCGCTCACGCTCGCCGGGCCAATGTTTGACGCAGTCTTGCCGCCACGCGACGGGCGAACTGTCGGCGAGATTGCGCTCGGCGCGTATGCGTGGGCGGCACTTCCGGCAACGCTCGGCGCGCTGGCGTTGACGCCTTACGTCCTGCAAACGGGAACTTACGGTTGGCTGCACGCAGCGGTCGCGGGTGTCTTGGCGTTCGCGGCTTCGATCGTCATCTGGCCAATCGGCGCGGGTGGCGCACTTACGCCGCTTGCCTTTATCGCCGGACTCGTCGGCATCGCTGTCCGCTGGATGCTGATCTGGGGCAGAATTCTGCTGCCCTGAAACGAGCAACCCCCCGTCTATATCCGCGCACGATCGCACTGAGTTTGCTCGCCCAGCTATGCAGCCGATGATGAGTGTGGCCGGATCACCTTGACGCCTGAGCCAAACAGCGTCACGAACAAACCATGACCGAAAGGCTGATCACAGCGCAGCGCAAAGAGGCGGACGCTTTCGAAGCGCACATCCGCCCACAAGCGCTCGACGAATTCATCGGCCAGGAGCAGGCCCGAGCCAATCTTCGTGTCTTTATCCAAGC
>JAIEPV010000056.1 GCA_019748215.1 Hyphomicrobium sp. | reverse complement strand
TGGCGGCGCAGCTGCCGCGCTTCACGCCGCAAGATGGCTTATCGCATGCCCAGGTGCTCGACATGGCGCTCGGCCTCGATATCCCGGAAGTCGTTGCGATTATGCGCAAGGCATTCCCGCATTCGTTGAAGGCCGAGGCCAGCGGCTTCAACGAGCAGGCGACGTATCGCCCGCGCGGCATCGACGATTATGGCCGTCTCGAAACCGAAATCCTGGAGCCGATGGAGCAGTCCTACGAATTCGTGCGCGAAATCGGCTCCGGCATCTCGCATCATTTCGGCGCGTTTGGCTGACGCGCGCGCATCGCTCTTCGCTACGAATTTAGGAGCTCGGCGCGCTGTAGCGTGAAGACCTCGCCCTGGCTGGTTTCGGTATCGAGCCACAGAAACGGCAGCGTTGGAAACGCTTCTTCCAGCGCGTCGCGACCCTGGCCGATTTCAACGACCAGTGTGCCGCTGTCACTCAGATGCTCGGCGGCCTTAGCCAATATCTGCCGCACATGATCGAGCCCATCGTCGCCGCTGACGTGCGCCATCACCGGCTCGGCGCGGTACTCGGGCGGAAACGCCGCAACTGCTGCGCGCGTCACGTAGGGCGGGTTCGAGATGATGAGGTCGTAGCTTCGCCCGCCAAGCGCGCTGAACACATCCGATGGAATGAGAGTGATGCGGTCATCGAGGGCATAGTCGGCAACATTGCGCTTGGCTACGGCCAGCGCCTCGACGGAGAGATCGGCCGCATCGATCCGCGCTGCGGGAAAAGCCTCCGCCGCAAGGATCGCGAGGCACCCTGACCCGGTGCACAAATCCAGCACGCTTGAAATCTCGTCGGGCACGTCGATCGCTGCCGCCAAGGCGTCGATGCACAGCAGTTCACCGATGATTGAGCGCGGAATGATCACCCGCTCATCGACATAAAATCGGCGGCCTTGGATGTAGGCTGCGTTGACCAGATACGACGCAGGCTTGCGCGTGGCGACGCGCTGCGCGAACAGATCTGCGATGGCGTGGCGCTCAGCGCCGGTCAATCGACAATCCAGCCACGGCTCCAGCGTGTCGATCGGTAGCGCCAGCGCAGATAGAAGCAAAAATGCAGCCTCATCAAAGGCCGTCGCCGTGCCATGCCCATAGCTGAGGCCGGCTTGATTGAACGAGGTGACGCCAAACCGCAGCCAGTCGCGCACCGTCAGCAGATCGTCAGTTTGCACGGCGGGCGGCATGATAGGCGGCATCACTGGTGGCGTGGAGGTCATCGCACGTGTCTCGGTCTGGCGGCGGGCTGGCGCCGTTGTGCGGGCTGATCCGCGCCATTACAAGCTGGACAAAAGCAAACGCGCTGCCGGGCCGCAACGCGCCGTTTCCAGTCGGGCCGGCAGGTCGAGCTACGGCCTATCCGCTTTTGGCGGCATCATGGACCAATGCTAGCTCTTATTTTATCGTGCTTCTTTTCGGAAAACCGGTGCCCACTTTTCCGGAAGCACTCTTGCTCTTTTTTTATCGTGCTTCTTTTCGGAAAACCGGCACCCACTTTTCCGGAAGCACTCTACGCCGTGCGCGGCAGCTCGGCGAACGAGATCATCCGCCGGGACGATTCATCCCACAACTTTAAACGCGCGCACTTGAAGCTGTCCATCAGCGTCAAGCGGTTGATCGCTTTCAACTCGGGGCTGGCTTCAATGCAATCCTGCAAGCGATAGTTCGGGATCATGCTGTTGAGGTGATGGATGTGGTGCAGACCGATATTGCCGGTGAACCAGTTCAGCGCCTTCGGCAAATCATAGAACGACGAGCCGAGTAACGCTGCGACCTGGAAGTCCCAGCTCTCAGCCTGTTCCCAGTGCGCCTCTTCGAACTGGTGCTGGATGAAGAACAGCCAGCCGCCGACCGCCGAGGCGATATGCACAATCGGCAGCGCGACCCACAGCACGTTCGACAGACCCATGGCATAAATCAGCGGCCCGTAAAACGCGGCGATCGCCAGATTGAGGCCGGCGACGCTCTTGAAGCTTTCGCGCGGCGTCAACGCGTGAAGCCAAGGCAGCCGCTGCAGCACGATGAAATAGAACGGCACGCCGAAGCCAAACAGGAAAAGGGAATTGCGATACAGCCGATAGCGCAGTTTGCCGATGGTCGACAGAGAGCGATATTCGGCAACCGTCATCGTATCGATATCGCCGGCGCCGCGACGATCCAGATTTCCCGACGAAGCGTGATGCTGGGCATGTTCGCGACGCCACAGGCCGTAGGGCGCCATGGTCAGCACGCTCATGCAGCGGCCGACAGCGTCATTCACGGTGCGCGAGGCGAAAAACGAGCCGTGGCCGCAGTCGTGTTGAATGATGAAAGCGCGGACGAGAAGGCCGGCCGCCGGAATGGCCAGCAGCAGCGTCGCCCAATAGGCCGTCTCGACGGTCGCGAACATCGCTGCAACGATCAGCGCCAGCGGCACGAGCGTCGATAGCAATTGAACATAGGCGCGCCGTGGAATGGCGCCGCGAAACGTGTTGCAATGGGCGGCGAGGCGACGGACGCGCTGCTTTTGGGTTTCTTCAAGGCCCGGTTGCACTGAATGGACAGTTGCCCGATCGCCGCCCAGCGGCGCACGTGTCCGGAGCGCGCGCTCGTCGGCGATGAGCGGCTGCTTCAAGCTGAGGTTCAAGGTCGAATTCCCCCGGTATGGATTGAGGCGCGGCACGCGCTCGCTGGTGGCGTTAGCATATTCGTGTTGGCCGTGCGATCAGAGTTTCGATAAGTCCCCAGAAGACGGGCTAATCTGACTGTTCGACGACCTTTTTCAATGGCACTTGTGTTGCGATTTTGCGGCTTAAAGCAGCAGCTCAAAGCAGCGACGCAAAAAGGGCCGCAGCAAGCTGCGGCCCCTTGTAGAGTTAAACCAAAGACGGGCACGGATCGGAGCTCAATGCTGCCCCCAGATTTCGACGATCGCCGAACCCTTGCCGGCGGAAAAAATTCGCGACCGGTATTTGGCTTCGATCCGCTCGATGGCCTGGCGACGTGAATCGCCGAGGTCGACGGGTCCGTATGTTCCGCCAGCTTCGACTTTGGTGCGCACCGGAACGGTTTCTTCGCCGCCGTTCGAATACACCACCCTGATCTCATTCAGCGTAATGGCGCGATCCTTCACCGTGACGCGCAGACGCCGGAATCCGCCCTCGTTGCGGCCAACCGGAATGACGTCCTTGTCAAAGCCGACAAAGCCCGCCGTTTGCGCGCCAAGTAGGACCCAACCCTGATTGTACTTGCGGCCTTCGCCCTGCGGTCCAAGCCAGCCCGGCGCGTATTGTCCGAAGACTTCGATCCGCGCCTGGCCCGAGAAGCTCGGTCGCGAGCGATACACCAACTGAATTTCCTTGATGAAGCGATCGCCCTTCAGATCGATCCAGTTGGTCCGCGAGTTCTTCGGAATATCGGCGTTGACGGCCAGCGCGTCGGCTTCGCCGTTGGCGTAGACGACCTTCATTTCATTGATGAAGATGTCGTTGTCGAGCACGCGCAGCCGAATGCGATCGAACTTGCCGATCTCGTTGCCGACGCGGATGACATCGCGATCGACGCCAAAGCCGACATACTGTGCGCCAAACAGCACATCGCCCCCTTCCGTCTGCTGGCCAGGAACGGCGGAGGATGGTGTGGCTGTCGTCGGCCGGACCGGCATGTTGCCCGACAACGCCCCGTCCGGCCGCGATGGCCGCGCCGGAACAAAGCCGCCGCTGGTTCCGCCGCTGCGGTCCATCTGTCGGCCTTCACCGTCCTGGATCCCAAGGACCTGCAGACGGCCGCGACCGCGACCAGGTTCCTGGGTGATGTTCACCTGATCGACAAACCGGCTGTACGATTGTTCGTCGATCGGCCGGCTGCGCTCGCCGCGATACATATCGATCTGGCGGTCTTCGTTATGAACCGTGCCGTCGCCATAGACGACTTGCACGCGCGACAGATCGAACAACGGGCCGTCGGCGTTGCGGACACGGATACCCTTGTAGGCGCCCTTGGCCTTGCTGACGTCGATCGTATATTTGTCGAGCGAAAGATCGATATCCTGTTCGGAGATGACCACTAGGTCGTCGCCGTAATATCGCTTCTTCTTCCGAGCCTCGGCGGTCACGAATACGCCGGTGGCTACGATGACGCAAAGCGCCACTACGAGCCTTCGAAACATGAAAAACTCCCCTGTGTTTACGCACGGCGTCCGTGCCGGAAGACGCGCGGCAGTTTAACGGGAGTTGGGCCGAATGGCAGATGGTTGCCCTGGGATAAGACTGTTCCCGGTTATCGGTGATGTGAATCTGCAACACAGAGTTCTGGCTGGAGTATCCGTGGGTTGCCGTCACGGATCAGTGTGACAGTTCAAGCGTCATTCAGAGCCAGGCGGGCCGCAAATAGGGCGCTGGATGATCGGCCAGCCGCCCGGCAAACGCGACCGCAACCGGTGTTTCGCGCGGCCGATGGTGCAGTGCGCTGCGCGATGCCATCCACAGAGAAATGCGCTTGAGCGGCCGCCTGTGACCGGCTTGCCACCGGTTCTGGCGCCCTGAAACCTGAGGCAATTGCTGAAAATTCGATGCAATCTTTGCGTGTCGTTCGCACGCTATTTTGGCGTCTGCCCGGTATCGTCCTTGATGCAGGACTGCGCAACGGTGGCCAACGCGTCATTCGTTTGCGGCAAACGACATCAGTGGGACGACGTCAAATGAGTAAGTTCAACACCAACGCCATTTTGTTCAATCTTGGCGGCGCCAGCGTCTTGGTTTTTGTCGCCGGGTATATGGCATCGGGTCTTTTCGAAGACGCTAAGGTCGCCAAGTGTTCGAAGCGGTTTCCCGCCGGCGTGCAGTACGCTCTCGACGGCACCAACGGCGCTGCGCTTTCGACGATTGAAATGCAAGCCCGCGCCGGGATGCGCGCCTGGGGCATGCTGGAAAACGCGAAAGTCGTTCAGTCGAACGATGCCACGGCGCCGAAGCGCCTCGATGTCAAACTTGCGCCGGCCCGGTCCGAGGATGACGAGCACCAGAATGGTATTGGCTTCATCTGGCCCGTCGCATCGTTGCAAGGCGCACAGTCGGCATGCCTGAGTTACAGCCTCATGATCCCGCAGGATCTGACGTTTAGCGAGCCCGTTCGCCTGCCCGGGCTGACTGGCTTCGACGCCAGCGCCGATGCCGCCGCCCAGTCGTTGATGGCCCACATCGGCTGGTCGAGCAGTGGCGAACTCGGCGTTGAGATCCGCACGCCAACCACCGCCGACGGCTGGCTCAGCGCCAGCAAGACGACTGTCTGGCCGCGTGGGCGCTGGGTCCAGGTCGATCAGGAAGTCGTCATGAATGAACCCGGTCAATCGAATGGCGCAGTTCGCGTTTGGATCGATGGTGACCTGCGCGTCGAAAGTCTTGACCTCAACATGCGGCCGACAGCCGACATGAAGTTCACAGGCGTCGTTGCCGACACCGGATACATTCGCCGCGAAGGCGATGTTGCGACGGTCTCGATGACGCCGTTTGTGGTGCAGTGGCAGTAGGCAGGACGCGGGCCTGCGCGAGCCGCGATCACGGCTCGCCTGCCAACCTCAGTGCGTGACTATCTATGAATTGCTCGCGGCTTTAAAGCCGGCCGCGCGCGCGTCATCCTCCGAGCAGAACCACTGCTGCGCCTTGGTCGCTCTGAAGCGTGAGCCCGAATAAGCGCTCGACCACGGCATCGCATATGTCCGCGCCGACGATGTCACCACGCCCTTGATCGGGCAGCCGTCCGGCGCCGTGCGTTTGGCCTCTTCCCAAACGCGTTCGCGCCAGGTGTCGGGATGCACCGTCTCGCCTTGCCATAGGCCCTTCTTCTCCGCCCGTGCCGGTTCTTCCTCGGCTTTGTACGACGAGAAAATGCTATTGGCCGCGAACACATGCCCGTCCCGAACCAGTCCGCGGGCGACATCGTCGTCGCCGATTTTGCACGTCGCGAACGTCACGCCGGACGCGTCTTCGCCGCTGGCTTCACACGCCACGGATTTGCCGCGCAGCGTCCGCTCAAGCGCGCGCTTGGCTGAGATTTGACAATTCCAGCGCCGACCCGAAGCCGTCAGACACGGCTGATTGGCTTCCGGCGCCGCGATTCCGGCCAGACGAATATCGCGTCCGTTCAATTGCAGCATGTCGCCAGTGACCGCCGTGGCCCTGCCGGACCATCCGTCGCCGTCCGTTACGGCGCGCGCAATCGAGCCCGTGGCGCCAACGTTGCTACCGTCGGCGTTTCCGACGGCGCCATCGTTGCCAGAGCGCAAAATCTGGCCGCCGAACACGACCAGCGCCAGCGCAGCGGCTACTTTTCCGGCAGCGCCGAGCCACGGCGCCAACGTCGTTGAAAACGCAGCGGTGATTTTTTGCTGGAGTGCCGCCGTGTCGATCTGCGGTCTTGGGAGTACAAATTTTGGCAGCGCCAATCTTGGCGTTACTGCAATCTTCGCGGCGAGTTTCGCGGCCGGCTCACGCCGCGCGCGCTTGTCGAGCTGTGCAAGCGCCTCTTCGCGCACCCGGGCTTCGCGCCGGATCCGTTCAGCCAAGCGCTCGCCGGGATCAAGCGGCGAAGCGGGGATGATGGTGGTGTCGTTGCCTGACGCATCGTCGACCACGCGGCGCGGAAGATATTCGGCGACCGCTTCGACGCTCGCGCGAGCCACGTCCCAGGCGAAGGTTGCGCCGCGCGCCACACCACTACCGGCGGCGGCGACGCCACGCCCGGCAACGACAAGTCCGGCCCATGCGCCATGCCCCGCATGCGACGCGGCATTTGCCGCCAAACCGGCCGCAGCATCGACCCCGGCTTTGCCAGCCTCCAATCCCCGGTCGCGAACATCCTGGACTTTCGACAACGCCGCGCCGCGCGCATCATCGATCCGGCGCTGCCGATCGGCGCGGCGCACCAAAACTGTCGTGCGCACGTGTTCGCGCCATTCGAAGCCCTCGCTTCGTCTGCGCCATCCGAACATTAAAAAAACTCCCCGCGGCTTCGACACGATTCGAGTGTTAGCGCGTACTTTCAGAATCAAACATGGCAGGGCTTTGGCGAGCGGCCGCTTATCCCCATTTGGAAAAGCCTTTGCTTGTGCCCGGCGACCAACTCGTTTCTTGGCGCTTGCGACTCCGCTTGCGCGGAGCCGGCCGCAAGCGCTGGAGCTCCGCGCCCGGCGGCCGGCTCGACGAAGGAGAGTCGCCGGGCGCCAAGCAAAGACTCAGTTTAGTGATACCCTTCGCCTGCCCGCACCTTGCCGCGAAACGTCCAATAGACAAACGCCGTGTAGCCAAGAATAATGGGCAGCAGGATCAGCGTTCCGACCAGCATGAACATCTGCGAACTCGGCGGTGCCGCCGCTTGCCAAACGGTCAGCGTGTCTGGCACCAGATACGGCACATTCGAGATGACGAGGCCGATGAGTCCGAGCAGAAACAGCGCGATTGTGCAGATGAATGGCTGCGATTGAGCGTTGCTTTCGAGCCCGCGCCAGCACGCCAAGCCGGCAAGACCGGTCAGCAGCGGCACCGGCGACAGCCACAACATGTTCGGCCATGAAAACCAACGGTCGGCAATGCGCGGCACGCTGAAAGGCGTCCACAAACACACAGCGACCGTTGACACCAGCACCACCAGCAGAGCGAGTTTGGCTTTGTCGCGCGCCCACTCTTCCAGTGCACCATCCGTCTTGAAGATCAGCCACGTGGTGCCGAGCAGCGCATAGCCGCCGAGCAGCCCGACGCCGCAAAAGACGGAAAACGGGGTCAGCCAATCGAACGGCCCGCCCGCGAACGTCCCGTCGCGCACGGTGATGCCTTGCAGCAATCCGCCAAGCACCAGCCCCTGTGAAAACGTCGCGACGATTGCGCCCCACGAAAACGCCCGGTCCCACCACTGGTGGTTTGGTTTCGACACCCAGCGAAATTCAAAGGCCACGCCGCGAAAAACCAGCGCCAGCAGCATGACGATGATCGGCAGATAGAGCCCCGACATGATGATCCCGTAGGCCTTCGGAAACGCGACGAACAATCCGCCGCCGCCCATGATCAGCCACGTCTGGTTGCCGTCCCAGAAGGGCGCCACCGTATTCATCATCACGTCGCGCCGCTCTTCTTCCGGCGCGAACGGAAAGAGAATGCCAAGGCCGAGGCCGAAGCCGTCGAGGATGACGTACAGCGTCACGGCGACGGCGAGGATCGACGCCCACACCAGCGGCAGCCAATAGGCGATGTCATCCATGGTGCTATTCTCCCGCACCGATAGGCTTGGCGGCCAGCGATTCACGCGTGGCCCCCTGCGCCGCCGACAGTGGCCGCGATGGCAAAGCGTCCGGCGCTTCGGCAGCTTTGCCCGCCGGCCCTTTATCGATCAGCCGCTTGATGTAGAGAATGCCCATTGAAAACACGACCGCATACACGGCAACGAACATCGCCAAGCTGGTCGCCACCGCGCCGAAGGCCACTGGCGACACCGCATCCTTGGTTCGCAAAATTCCGTAGACGAGATAGGGCTGACGGCCAATCTCGGTCACCCACCATCCGGCAACGATGGCAATAAAGCCAAGCGGCCAGGCATAGACGACGGGCTTGAGATACCAGCCGGCGTCGAACAACCGGCCCCTGAACCACAAAAACGCGCCGATGGCGCCGATGGCGATCATTGTCAGGCCGATGCCGACCATGACGCGGAAAGCCAAAAACACCGCCATCACAGGCGGCCGGTCCTCCGGCTTGAAATCCTTGAGGCCTTTGAACAGCCCGTTGAAATCATGCGTGATGATGAAGCTCGCGACATTCGGAATGGCAATTTCGTAGTGATTAGTTTCAGCCGCCGCATCCGGCCACCCAAACAGCACGAGCCCGCCGGGCTTCGATCCATCCCAATGCGCTTCCATCGCCGCGATTTTTGCCGGCTGATGTTCGGCTGTGTTCAAACCGTGCGCGTCGCCGATGACGAGCTGCAGCGGCGCCAGGATCGCCACCATGCCGAGCCCCATGCGGATCATGGTTTTGGCGTCTTCGTGAAACCGGTTCGCCATCAGATAGCGGGCGCCGACCGACAGCACGACCAGCGATGTCGTCAGATACGCCGCCGTAAACATATGCGCGAAACGATACGGAAAACTCGGATTGAAAATGATCTGCATCCAACTCACCGGATGCGCCACGCCGTCGATCATCTCGTGACCGGCCGGCGTCTGCATCCAACTATTGGCTGCTAGAATCCAGAACGCCGAGATCGACGTGCCGACGGCGACCAGCACAGCAGCCGTCACATGCAAATTCGGCGATACCCGGTTCCAGCCAAACAACAGGATGCCGAGAAACGTCGCCTCAAGGAAAAACGCAGTCAGCGTTTCGTAACCGATCAGCGGCCCGATGACATTGCCCGAGACTTCCGAAAACCGGCTCCAATTGGTGCCGAACTGGTACGACAGCACAATACCCGACACCACGCCCATGGCGAACGAGACGGCGAAAATCTTCGTCCAAAAGCGGGCCAGCCGGTTGAAGCGCTCTTCACCCGTCAGCCGCCAGCGCACCAGCAAGGTGGCGATGAACGCTGCAAGCCCGATCGAGAAACTCGGAAAGATGATGTGGAACGTAACGGTGAAAGCAAATTGTATACGTGACAGCAATACGGCATCGACGTCCATAATCGCATCTCCCCGCCCAACGGACCAAGCGCCCGGCGCGGCTTAAATAATTGCTGCATCATGGACTGTTCGGGGGCGCGCGTCGATGCGGCGTCACATCAAATTTTCGATTGCGCGCAAGGCGTTCGCGGTATTTTCGATGCTTTTAGCGAAAAGCTAATTGCGCTGGGCAAGGCGCGGTTCGGGCAGCGCCCAGACGCGCACCACGCCATCGTCGCCGCCGGTCAGCAGCGACGCGCCATCGTTGGTAAACGCCACCGTCTTGGCGCCGACGCTCGTTGATCCGACGTTTGTGCCGCTCAGCGACCAGTATAGCCGCGTGCGCCGCAATCCCCGCACGCGCACCGTGCCATCGTCGGCGGCTGATGCGATGAATTCGCCATCCGGCGAGAACGCCAACGATGCGACGCGCGCACTGTGCGCATTCAAGATCCGCTGCACGCGACCGGTTGCAACCGACCACAGCCGTATGACCCCATCGAGACTACCGGCCGCCAGTGTCTGGCCATCGGGCGCGAACGCCAGCGCCGAGACGAAGTCGGAATGATTGCGGAAGGTGCGCCGCGCATCGCGGCTGTCGAGGTTCCACATTTTCACGTTGCGATCGGCCCCGCCCGACACCAGCCAGCGCCCTGCGGGATCGACGGCCACCGTCTGCACGGCGCTCTCGTGGCCTTGCAATAGCGCCACCGGTTCCGTCTGCGACGCCGTCTGCCACAACGCCACGGTCCAGTCGTGACCAGCCGCCGCGATGGTGTCTTCTGAACCGGCGAACGTCGCCGCCCACACTGTCGCGTCGTTGCGCTTGAAGCGATACAGCCGGTTGCGGCTTTCGAGATCGTAGACCGAGACAACGCCATCGAGGTGCGAGACGACAGCGCGGTTGTTGCGCACCGACAGCGATGTCGCCGCGCCGTCCGCCACGCTGATGACGCCCTGGAGAGTGTGACTATCGGCCGTCCAGACTTTAAGCAGATTGTCCTGTCCGAGCGTGACGATCAAGCGCCCGTCGCCGCTCAGGCTCATCGCTTTGATGGCGCCGTCGTGGGCTTTGAAATCAGCCGTCTGCCGCAACACCGAGCGCGCCGAAGATGGCGGCGCAATCGTCCCCGTCGTAATGCCGGACGCCGTCGGGATGAACACCCGCAGCAGATGATCCTGCATGCCGACGACAGCGCCGGTCAGCGCCACGGCAATCGCCAGTTTTGTTTTGAGACCACGGGCCCAGGGCCGGGTCCGGGCGACATCGGGCTTGGGGCGAAACTTGCGTCGGCCCGCCGACGGCGTTGCAGCCTTCGCCGCGATGACGGCGGGCAGGTTTTTGATCGGGGCCGCTGGCGTCATCGCCGCCACGGCGACAGGCGCCGCTGATTTTTTATTTTTTACCGGCTTCGGGTTTGGCGCAGCGGCAACGGTCGGCGCGACCGCAACAGCAATCGGGGGTACTTCGGCGGCGACGGCTGCGCGCGGCTGCTGCAGCGCGTCGACGAAATCAAGCAAACCACCTGCCGGTCCCGGCACATCCGGCGGTGGCGGAACCGCGCTCTGCGGCAAAGGTATCGTCGCGCTGGCGCGTTGTGTTTTGCTGGCGCTGCGGCGAGCTTCGGTGCGATCGCGCATCCGCGCCAGCACGCCGGGTTTTTCAGGCTCGGGCGCCAACAACGCCCCGCGCCACGCCGCGACCGATTGCGGACGCTGATCGATGGCAATCGACAGCCCGCGCTGGACCGCCTCGAGAAAACCGGCGCGATATCCAGCCAGCGCCGCGTCGCGCACCGGCACCATCTCGTCCTTCAACATGCGCGACGGTGAATCCGGTGGCCGCTTGCCGGTGATGGCATGATACAGCGTCGCCGCCAGCGCATAGATGTCCGTCCACGGACCCTGCTGCCGGCTCGATTCCGCGTACTGCTCATAGGGGCTGTAGCCGGGCTTCACGAGCGCCGACACGGTCTTGGTTTTCGAGTGTGCCGCCAACTCACCGCGCGCTGCGCCAAAGTCGATCAGCACCGGATCACCCGACTTGCGGATGATGATGTTGTCGGGCGCGATATCCCGATGCAGGAAATCGGCTTTGTGAATCGCTTCCAGCGCATCGAGCAGCGGCGCCAGGATCGTGTCGATTTCCTTTTGCCGCGGCGCCCGGCCCAAATGTTTCAGCCACGATTTGAGGCTTTGGCCTTCCTCGAAGTGCAGCACCATGTATGCGGTGCCATTGGCGCGGAAAATGCGATGCACTTTGACGATGTGGGGATGATTGAATTTCGCCAGCGTCTGCGCTTCTTCCAAAAAGCGATCGAGGCCCCAGGCATAATCTTCCGCACAGCCTTTCGAGCGCGGATGCGCCACTTTCGAGGCTTCGCGGACAGCGAAATCGGCCGGGAAATATTCTTTGATGCTGACGCGGCGCGACAGCGCCTGCTCATCGGCGAGATATGTGATGCCAAATCCGCCGGCACCAAGCACGCGGCGGATCGTGTAGTCGCCCGAGAGATCTGTTCCATCCGGTAAGGCGACCAACTGTGTCATCATCCTGTTCGCGTGCGTGGCCTGTGCGGAACACTAGTGACTGCTTCGAACCTTCGCCGCAAGAATGTGGCCGCATCAATGTGCTTGCAACCGTGTGGCGACGACCAGCATGCCTGCGCCAATGTGGCCGCAACAGTGTGGCCGCAGCCATCATGGCCGCAACAATGTGGCAAGGGAAAGAGCGATGAACCCGAAATGAACAAATCTAAATGGTGTCGTTTTCCGGCCATTGTGATGCCCGCTTCGGTGTGCCCTCTCGAACACGGTATCGGCAAGCAAAGATTCGTTCAGTCGCATGCAGTCCGTCGTGCCGTGGCGACACAGCACTGACGCTAGACAATCATCATCAGTGCCGGTCGTCAGGGATGTTGAGCTTCATGTACATTGGCCTCATCGTCAGCTTAACGGCGGTGCAGGTGCGTTTGGCAATCGCCACGACCGCCTAGGACAACTTCATGGCGGCGTAGCGCGCCTATTATTGATGGCTGAAGAGAGGGAGACGACGAATGGACAACGAGCGGGGCGACGACGCGATGGCGCATGAAGCAAAGGGCGCAAAGCCGAATGGATTTTTTGGCACCTTGAAAGACGCGTTGATGGCGGCCGGCCGTGACGAGCTTACCGATCAACCGGCGGCGTCGGGGCCGCAAAAAGCAAATGCCGCAGCGACACCTATGGCGCCAGCTGTATCACCACCACGCCTCAGTGCTGAAGACGCCGCGCGGCTCGCACGCAGCGCGCCGATTGCGGCGCCAGACGCTCTGCAAGACTCTCCACCAGCGAATGCCAACGCCAAAGTCGCAGCTCACGCCACTGATCGCGGCGCCGCCGATGCGCCGCCGACCACGCGCGTTGTCCGCCGCGACGCCAAAGATGAGACGCTCGCGCCGGCACGGACAGTCCTGGTGCGTGGCCGCCAATCGATCGAGCGTCGCACCTTCGAGCGCGATCCCGTCGTCGGCTTCCTTGTTATTGTCGGCGGTCCGGGGCTTGGCTCGCACCGGGCGATCTATGAAGGCAACAATACCATCGGTCGCTCCGCCGGAAATCGCATCGCAATGGATTTCGGCGACGATACAATCTCGGCCGACGCCCAGGCTTATGTGCGCTACGATTCCAACGACCGCTCGTTCCTGTTCGTGCCGAACCTTGCTAAAACCAACGTCGTCTCGGTGAACGACAAGCGGCCGACCGCCGCAGTCGAGCTGAAGGCGATGGATGTTATCACGCTCGGGCGCACGCAGGTTGCATTCGTGCCGTTTTGCAGCGCAGACTTCGATTGGTCCGAGATTTCCGAAACCTAGGCTTTGATGAACCGTTTTGACTGTGCCGTCGCCGCCACCCGCGGCGCGCGAGACTATCAGGAGGACAGCGCCGCCTATTGGCCGGGCGGCGGAGATCCATTCGCGCCTGCGCCCGACGATGCTCCGGCGTCTGTCGGCGACGATACCGCGACGGTCGTGGCCGTGCTGGCGGATGGCATGGGCGGACACACTGGCGGCGCACTCGCCAGCCGCATCGTCTGCGAACAGTTTCTGAAAAGCGCCGTCGTCCATCAAGCCGCCATGCACGATCGGCTGCTCGCCGCCTTGAACGAAGCCAACGACGCCGTCGCCGCCAAAGTCGCCGACAAACCGGTTTTGTCCGGCATGGGATCGACGCTCGTCGGCGTCGCCTTCGGCGGCACCGGCATGCAATGGGTCAGTGTCGGCGATAGTCCGCTCTACCTGTTCCGGCGCGGCGAAATTGCCGTGCTCAACGAGGATCACTCGCTTGCCCCCGAACTCGACCGCTTGGTTGCAGCGGGACGCTTGACCGAAGCTGAGGCCCGCCGCGACCCGCGTCGCCATATGCTGCGTTCGGCGATCACCGGCGATGAAATCGATCTCGTCGACGTGTCGCGCCAGCCCTTGGCCCTCGAAGTCGACGATTACGTGGTGCTCGCCAGCGATGGCATTGCCACGCTCGAGCCGGCCGAAATCGGCCGCATTATTCAGGCCTACGCCGCCGACGGCGCCAACGCCGTCGCTACCGCGTTGATCCGCGGCATTGAAGCGCTGCGTGAACCGCATCAAGACAACGCGACGGTTCTCGTCGTTCGCCAGCTCGGCTGAAAGCCATCTCGAACCAAAGGATGCGCTGCCATGACTTCGACGGCCAACAAAGTTGCCGCCGTGACGTTCGCATTCTGGATCATGAAGATCTGCGCCACGACGGTCGGTGAAACGGGCGGCGATTTGCTGTCGATGACGCTCGATGTCGGCTATGCCGCGAGTTCGCTCATCTTGATCGGCGTGTTCTTCGTCGCGCTCGCGGCGCAGCTCCAGGCCAAGACATTCCATCCCGCTCTGTATTGGACGGTCATTCTCGCGACCAGCACGGCCGGCACGACAATGTCCGATTTCATGGATCGCACGCTCGAACTTGGCTACGCCACCGGATCGGCGATCCTGATTGGACTTCTCATCGCCGTGCTGGCTGTCTGGCGCGCCACCACCGGCTCGCTGTCGGTCGACCACATCACCGACAAGCGCACCGAAGTTTTTTATTGGACCGCCATTCTCGTCTCCAACACGCTTGGCACGGCGGTCGGCGACTATCTCGCGGACAGTTCCGGCCTCGGCTTTGCAACCAGCAATCTGCTCATCGCCGCCGCCCTGGCCGCGATCGCGCTGGCCTACTACGCGACATCGATTTCGCGCACCGGGCTGTTCTGGGCGGCGTTCGTTTTGACACGACCGTTCGGCGCGACGATGGGCGATCTACTGACCAAAACGCCCGACAAAGGCGGGCTTGGCTTTGGCACGATCGGCTCAACCACCGTCTTGCTGACTATTCTCATCGTGCTCGTCGCTTGGAGTGTGCGCGCTGGAGCATTTTCCGGCGAAGTGGATCCCGGTTCGTCGACCGAAAATGCGACAAAGAAAAAAGCTAGAGCGCCGATTTGATTCCAACAAATCGGCGCTTAAGCCCCCAGGCAGCCCCTCAGGCCGAGGAAATTACGTTGTCGCCTGACTGTGCCGGCGCAACAGCGCCGCCAGCGCCGGATGGCGGACTTCGAGCTGATGGAAATCCGCCTTGTGTAGTTTCAGCAGCTTGCACTTCGTCGACGTCACATACGTCCCGTCATGAACATCATTATTGAAAATCGCCAGCGCGCCGAAACAGGCGCCGGTGCCGAGCGTCGCGACGCGCGCGTCGCTGTGGTGATCGACTTTGCCGGAAGCGATGAAAAACATCGCATCGCCCGGCGCGCCCTTGGCCGCGACTTCGACGTTCGGCGGCAAATTGTGCGCTTGCAGCAGTGGCATCACATCGACGACCTGGCGCGCATCGAGATCGGCCAGCACCGGCACGCGTGACATGAGCGACCACGTGATGACGAAATCACGCCGCGACAATTCCTGGGCAAACCCGGTCGCGATGATCGCCACCGGTAGCGCCAGAATGCACAAGCCGACCACCATCGTCAGCCCGGCGAACACGCGGCCAAGCGGCGTTATTGGCGTAACATCGCCGTAGCCAACCGTCGTCAGCGTCGCGATCGCCCACCATGCGGCATCCGGTACGCTGCCGAACTTATCGGGCTGCGCCTCGCTTTCGAGGTAGTACATCACGGTGGACGTAAACAGCAGAGCCGTCGCCAGCAGCAGTCCAGCGCCGAGTAGTGCACGTCGTTCGTTCGAGAGTACGCGGATCAGCGTGTACATCGCCGGCGAATAGCGCGACAGCTTCAAGAAACGCAGCAACCGCAGCGCTCTCAGCGCGCGCAGATCGACGCCGAACATGCCGCCAAGATAAAACGGTACGATCGCCGCGAGATCGATGAGCAGCGCCGGACGCGTCGCCAGCGACCAGCGCGCCCGCCATGGCGTCAGCCGCGATAGAAACGGCATCTCAACGGCGGTCCACAGCCGGCACGCGTACTCGATCGAAAAAATCAATACCGAAAAGACTTCGAAGCCATACAGCCACGTGCCCCACTGCGCGGCGATGCTCGGCACGGTTTCGAGAACGAAGCCGGTGATGTTGAGCACAATCAGCCAGACGATGAACGCGTCGAACACCCGGCTGACCTGATCGTCGCCGGAGCCGAGTTCGACAATCTCGTAGACGCGGCGCCGCAGCGTGGGCGCTGATCTGGCCTGTTTGACCGGCGCGGGTTCATCGCTCAGCGTCGTCTGCGCGCGCGTATCGCCGTCGTGCATGCCATGGCCCACCGTGCTGCTCCCGCGGTGTGGCGTAACCTGTCTGCAGGGCGCATGGCAAATGAAAGCCGCGCGCGGCCGGCCGTGCCGGCTTTGGCGTTAGAAGTGATCCTTGCGAATGACTTGCACATCCGAAATCGTGACGATGCCGATCTGCCGCGACACCAGATCGAACAGCGGCTCGATGACGGCATCGACGCGGGCCTCGTCGAGAATACAGAATATCTGCACCACCGAACCGACCCGGCCCACCAAGCCGTCGCGATGCCATGATCCGTCGATGCCGCGACCGGCCAGCGCCGGCAGCACGGTGTAGCCCGTCACCCCCTGTTGATCGAGCAGCGTCAGCACGCGTTTCATCAGCGGTGCTTCGACCATGATGTCGATGCGCTTTTTCGGATACGTCTGCACGGATCACCTCAATGAATATAAGCAGCGAGCGCTAGGTAGAGTGGAATGCCGATCGTCAGATTGAACGGAAACGTCACACCGAGCGACAAAGGCAGATAGATCGACGGCCGCGCATCGGGCAAGGCGAGACGCAGCGCCGCCGGCACGGCGATGTAGGATGAACTGGCGCACAGCGTGATCAGCAGCGCCGTGCCGCCGAGTGACAACCCGATCGTCATCGCAGCGAGCGCGCCAAGTGTGGCGCCGATCAGCGGCATATAGAGCCCGAACAGCAGAGCGGGCGGTGTCAGATGTTTGCGCCCTTCCGCCATTCCCCGACCGGCGATGACGCCCATGTCGAGCAGGAACAAGCACAAAATTCCCTTGAATGGATCGACGATGAACGGCGCAATCGACTTCAATCCGTTCGCGCCCGTGATGCAGCCAATCGCGAAGGCGCCAACAAGAACCACGATCGAGCCATTGAGTAAGACGTCATGCAGCACGGACCGATCCATGCCGCTACCTTGGCCGCCACTCGGACCACCAACGGTGCCCGCCATTTGTCTACCTGAGTGCGCAAGCCACAGCGCCACCATGATCGCCGGCGTTTCCATCGCAGCCGCCACGGCCACCATATGCCCCTCGTAGGAAATCCCGGCGCCATCGAGAGTTTGGATCGCGGCCAAAAACGTCACGATCGAAATTGATCCGTAGTGGGCCGCCACCGCCGCCGCATCGACACGCGGCAAGCGGGTCGACGCTGTCAGCAGCTTGAATGCGATCAGCGGCATGACGGCGCTCAAAATCACTCCGGCGATGAGCGACGCGATCAGCAATCCGTCGATGCCGTGCGCGGCGACGCTGGCTCCACCTTTAAAGCCGATCGACAGCATCAGATAGAGAGACATGCCTTTGGCGATGGCTTCGGGAATGCTGAGATCGGACTTCGCGATCGTGGCCAGCGCGCCGAGCAAAAAAAACAGCACCATCGGCGACAGTAAATTCGCGGCCGCCAAATCCAGAAACGAAGTCATGAGTGTCTATCCCCTATCGCCGCGCGACGGCCTGAGCCGACGGCAACGGATAGACACACTTGCATCTTTGCAAAAATGAATAATACTCGACAGAATTATCAATTTATACAATCATGGTTGCGATCTCGATGCCGAAAAAACTGATGAATCTCGATGTCGACCTGTTGCGCACGTTCGCAACCATCGCAAACTCGGGAAATTTCACCCGCGCTGCTGAAAAACTCATGCGCCAGCAATCGACCATTTCACTTCAGATCAAACGCCTGGAAGAACAGCTCGGCCACCGGTTGCTGGATCGCTCACCGCGTGCCGTCAGCCTGACGCCCGAAGGCGAGGCGGTTCTTGCTTATGCGCAGCGCATCCTCGATCTCAATGATGAAGTCGTGTCGTTGACGCACGAGCCGCTGATGCAGGGCGCGGTGCGGCTTGGCACGCCTGAAGATTTCGCGACCCATCACCTGCCCAACATCCTCGCGCGTTTCATTCAGGCTTATCCCTCCGTCGCACTCGAAGTGCATTGCGACCTGACGCTCAACCTGATTGAAGGTTTTCGCGCCGGAAGCTTCGATATCGTGCTGGTCAAGCGCGAACAGGCCGCTGGCTCGTCAGGCGTTCGCGTCTGGCGAGAGCCATTGGTTTGGGTGTCGGGCAACCACGATTACATGGCCTCCGGCGGGCCGCTGCCGCTCGTCGTTTCGCCCGAGCCGTGTGTCTATCGAAAGCGCGCGACGGCGGCGCTCAATCGCAATCGGCGGCAGTGGCGCGTCGCCTACACGTGCGCTTCGCTCGCCGGCACACTGGCGGCCGTCCGCGCCGGATTGGGCATCGCCGTCTTGCCAAAGGAAATGGTGCCACACGGCTTGCACGTCATCGACGGCCATCCGCTGCCGGATCTCAAAGACACGGAAATTGCGTTGATGTCGGCCAAACGTACGTCGCCACCGGTGGCCAAGCTGCGCGATCACATCATCAGAAGCCTCGGCGACGGGGTCAGTGAGAGTGCGTAATCGTGCCCCCTCCAACCATTGCCAAACGCAATCATTGAGTTGAGTTTAATCTATTTTTGAAATCTCTGCGCGGGCGCTAGCTTATCATCGCAGTCAATTCGATCAGCGAATTGCGAGCGTCGCGTTGATGATCGTCTTCGATGACGTTCGCTACGTTCGCCGTCGGCTCACCTTCGGAGTTTCGTCAGAATGTCGAAGCAGGCATCCCTCAAATTGATCGATGGAGACGCCGTGGCAGTTGCGCCATCGTTGGCCAAAAAAGACCTTTATGAAATCGGCGAAATTCCTCCGCTCGGCCATGTTCCCAAAAACATGTACGCCTGGGCTATTCGCAAGGAGCGTGAGGGCGTGCCAGAGACGGCCATGCAGGTCGAGGTCATCCCGACGTGGGACCTCGACAGCCATGACGTTCTCGTTCTCGTCATGGCCGCTGGTATCAATTACAACGGCATTTGGGCGTCGCTCGGCACGCCGGTCTCGATGTTCGACGTCCACAGCAGCAAGCATCACGTTGCTGGCTCCGACGCATCCGGCATCGTCTGGGCCGTCGGTTCAGCCGTCAAGCGCTGGAAAGTCGGCGACGAAGTCGTCGTCCACTGCAATCAAGACGATGGTGACGATGAAGACTGCAATGGCGGCGATCCAATGCTCTCGCCGTCGCAGCGCATTTGGGGTTATCAGACGCCCGATGGCTCGTTCGCGCAGTTCTGCCGCGTTCAAGATCGCCAGCTTTTGCAGCGGCCAAAGCATCTGACGTGGGAAGAAAGTGCGTGCTACACGCTGGTCCTTGCCACGGCCTACCGTATGCTGTTCGGCCATCGCCCGCATGTCCTTCGCCCAGGTCACAACGTCCTCGTGTGGGGCGCATCCGGCGGACTCGGCTCCATGGCCGTGCAGCTCTGCTCCACAGCTGGCGCCAATGCGATCGGGGTGATTTCCGACAGCGATAAGCGCGATTTTGTGCTGCAACTCGGAGCCCGCGACGTTCTCAATCGCAAAGACTTCGACTGTTGGGGCCAGATGCCGAAGGTCGGCACGCCGGAATATGCCGAATGGTTCAAGGCGGCGCGCGTCTTTGGCGCTGCGATTTGGAATTCAACCGGCAAAGGCAACAACGTCGATATCGTCTTCGAGCATCCCGGCGAATCGACATTTCCGATTTCAGTGTTCGTCGCCAAACGCGGCGGCATGGTCGTCACGTGCGCTGGCACCACCGGCTTCAATCTCACCATGGACGCGCGATAT
>JAIEPV010000019.1 GCA_019748215.1 Hyphomicrobium sp. | reverse complement strand
CGCCGCGTTCGAGGAAGACGCGCCAACTTTCATTGCGCATCATAAAATGGCGCGCGGCCTAGCAGCCCGCGCGGAAACATTTCTGCGCCGTTACGAGGAGCAGATCGGCGCCGAGGCATTTGCCGGGACGAAAGTCCTCTATCCGACGCAAGCCGTGACTGATCGCACGACGATTGATCTTGGCAGCCGCACACTCGAACTCGTGGCCCGGGCGACGGCCCACACCGACAACGATCTCACTGTCCGCGACGGCGCCACGGAGACGTTGCTGCTCGGCGATCTGCTTTTTTCAGGACATGTGCCGACACTCGATGGCTCAATTCTCGGCTGGCTCAAACTGATCGGCGAATTGAAAGCCGAGTCGGCGGCACGCGTGGTCCCGGGTCATGGACCCGCATCAATGACGTGGCCGGATGCCATCGTGCCGGTGGAGCGCTATCTGAGCGTCATCGTCAAAGACGTTCGCGCGCTGATCAAGGACGGGAAAACATTGAGCGAAGCGACCGAAATCGCCGGCCGCTCGGAGCGCGACGCCTGGCAGATTTTCGACGAGCATCACGTTCGCAATGTCACCGCTGCATTCGCTGAACTCGAGTGGGAGTGAGGCTCGCATTCTGCTGTGGCAGTCAATATGCGGCACGCTCGGCAAACTTCCGGCAGACGGACTCGTGTCGGACGTGACGAACGAAAAAGAGGCGCCGGTTAGCGCCCCTTAGACATTAAATTGCGCGGCATGTGAGACGGTCAATCGCGAATGCTATGCGAAATGCGGCGCGTTGGTCACGCGGCCAACTAGAAACACCGCAGCTCGGCTTCGACCTGCGCCCGCTTCAAGTTTGTCACTTTCTCTTGCAGCGGTTTGAACGACAGGGCCGCGACGCTCTCGCCGCCGCGCAGCTGAATAGACAAAATCGTTTCCGCTTCCTCATACTCATGCCACGGCAGCAGTGCTGCGATTTGGTCGACGGAACACGAGCATTTCTCGAGGATTTCCCGCGTTTGCCCGTTCACCTGCATGCAAGCAAAAACATAGTCGGCGCGGGCCACCGTCGGATAATCGTTGTCCGGCATTTCCAAGGCCTGCGCTCCGCCAGCAAGTAAAAAACCGACGCTCGCGAGAGCAACACGCGCCGCGTTCAACGGCCAGCTCATTTCACATCTCCTACGCCATCAAGCGTCGTCCGCTCTTCGAGCGTCGGCGCGGTCTTTTCCTGATTGGCAAAATTGGAAATCATCTGTGCGAAGTGTCCGGGGATCTTTTCTGAGACGACGAGCGAAAACTCGACATTCTGATAGCCCCGCATCTTAGCGCGTGACGGGTCATTGGCGAAAGGGGTGACCGAGATGCGATAGCCGTCCACATCCTGGCCCTTGTAACTGACCTTCACGGCGGCGATTTTCGCGTCTTTGGCGAAGCTGGTGCTAAATCTGTTCTTCAAGTAAGCACGATCACCGCCGGCCAGCTGCTGGAAATGACCCAGTGCGGTGTCGAGAAAGACGATCAGCATCGGGTTGCCATCGAGATCGGTGATGCGATTGGGATCGCGAGCACGCTCACCGCTGAACATCTCGATGACGACGTTTTTCTTGCCGGGCACCGCGCCCTCGCTCTCAACTTTTATTTTGATGTCATCGTTGAAGCCGGGGCCGAGAAGTTTTTCGTCGGACGGTTTGCGCTCGAACTTGTAGACAAGCTCGGTCCCGGGCGTGACGCCGGTGATGTGCTTGGTCTCAAACAACAAGCCGACGGCATTTGGCGTCGAATCCGCGGCTGCGGAAGCGGAGACGGCCAGAGCGACGGCCAAACCGGCAACGGCTGTGACGAGGGTCATGAACTTCAACATGGGGTGGCGATCCTCCAGATCGGCAAGTCTGTTCTGTCCTGTGGTTCAAACAGGTGTTTGCCGGCGTTTTAGCCGGGTTGGTGAGCCTTGGCCAGGAGGTCGCTCGAGTGAATCTGGCGATCCCAGTGCACTCCAGCACACCGACGGCAACATTGAAGGAACGTGAGCGCCGACGGTACTTACAAGCCGTTAAGGTCGGCGTTTACCGCAAAAATTTGCCAAATGCGCGCGGCCCATCTCCAACGCTGGCTTTGCCGGTGATGACAAGTTGTAGAGCGTCGATCCGCAAAAGCAGGTTGTCGCCCCAGCACGCGACATAGATTTCGGTGCCTGCCGTATTGGCCTCTATGCCTTCGGGGTGGTCGCACGCTTCGATGGTTTTCAGCGCCGTCAATGATGCGAGATCGAAGACCGTAAGGGTTCCGGAATACTGATCGGTCGAAAAGCCGAGCCCCGCTGCCAGTGCCACGGCGTAGGGCCGCCGCCCCGTCGCGACCCGGCCAATGGCGGCCCGACCCGAAATGTCGATAATCGTGATGTCATTGCTGGCCACATTCGCCGTGTACGCCCGCGCGCCAACCGCGTCGATCGTGATGCCGAATGGCCGTTCGCCGACCGGCACGGTGGCCACGACAGCGCGGCTGGCGAGATCGATGATCGAGACTTGATTGCTGTCGCGGTCGGCCGATAGCAAAAGTTTGCCATCAGGCGTGACGGCGAGGCCGGATGGCGATTGACCGACTTGGACGTCGGTGACAACGGCGAAGGCGTTCGTGTCAACGAACCTGATTTTATGGGTGTACCAATCGGCGACGTAGATTTCCGCCTTCGATGGATGCGCGGCGACACCAACGGGAGCACCGCCAAGCTTCAGACGCCGCTTCACAGTCTTGCCGACCGCATCGAATTCAACCAGTTCCTCGCCTTCGGGAGCGGTGATGTAGGCTGTTTTTTTATCCGGCGACAGAGCAACGCCAGCCGGCTTGCCGCCGATCTTGATCTCTGGCTCAGCCGTCATTGTGGTCAGATCGACAATCGACAAGCTGTCGCCGGGCTGGTTCGTCACCAATGCCTGGCCAGCGAAGCATGGGGCCCGCGCCGTCAATGACACGAGCCCCAAACCTGCCAGCAAACTCAACCCAAGTGCGCGCACTTAACCGCCCGCCTCGAGCTTTTTCTTCAAAGCCGCCAGACCCGCCTGATAGACGCCGGTGATGGCTTTCACGGCCGCTTCGTCGCTCAATTCCGGCGGTGGGTCGTTGTTCACGTAGCCGCGATAAAACGCGCCGCGCCATTCAACGATCGATTTCTCTGCAGTGCCTTTGACGCTGATTGTCGAGGAATAGTTCGACACCGGCACATTCTTTACGTCGACTTTGGTGATCTCATATCCAAGGCTGCGGTCTTCGTCGGAGCGCTTGATCAACGCCTCCTCGATCGTGCCACCGTTTTCGAGCGTCAGCGTGCGCGTCGCGCCGGGGTCGTTACCGCCTTTGCCTTCGGTCTTCACGAACGCTGGATGCCAGCTCATATCCTGGAAATTGCCGACGACGGCCCAGACTTTCTCGGCTGGTGCGTTGATCTCGATCGACGACACGACTTTTTGGCGTGATGGTCCGTGCGCCGAGGCAAGCGCGGGTAAAACCCCGACGAGCGCGAGGGCGAGCGCCAAACGTTTCAACATGCAAGTTCTCCGCATTTTTGGATGGATTGGATGGATTGGATAAGCAGCGACAGCTGGCTGCCCTGGTCGCCGAATGGGCAAGCGGCGCCGACGATTGAAATCATAGCCATGAACCGCGACAACGGCAACGCGCTCGAAATCTAAGCTCATTATTGTGGCGCAGCTTGACCCAGCCCGGCGAAGTTGTTTTACCTCCCGCCTCGTGCTTTGGTCGCAACCTCTCAGGACAATGACAATCCGACATGGGTGTATCGATGGTGGGGACCGGGCCTGGCACATCTGCCAAAGGCCACTATGAGAACGTCGCGTGCCCTTTTTGCGGCATTCTCTGCGATGACCTAACAATTGATCGAGTAGCCGACGGCCTGAAGGTCATGAATACCGGCTGCGAGATAGCCAGGGCCGGGTTTGAGCGGCGCGTCACCGACACACCCGCGCAAATCGACGGTAAATCGGTGCCGCTCGACGATGCGATCGCCGAAGTAGCGGCGCTCATCCGATCGTCGAGGCTGCCGGTTTTCGGCGGTCTGGGAACCGATGTGGACGGCGTGCGGGCCGTGATGTCGCTTGCCGACCATGCCGGCGGCGTCGTCGATCATGCGCTCAGCGAAGCGCAATATCGTAATTTCCGGGTTCTGCAGTCGGGCGGCTGGGTTTTGACGACCCTCACAGAAGCTCGCAATCGCGCCGACCTCTTTGTCATCGTCGGCAGCGACGTGCACGCGCTGCATCCGCGCTTTTTCGAACGCATTGTCTGCAACGAAAAATCGATGTTTTCGGAGCAGCCGGCAAAGCGCACCGTGATTTTTCTCGGCGAAGGCCTCGATCAATCGGCGGCGACCGGTCCCCGCATCGGTGAAGTTTTGTCATTGCCATGCAAGGCCGATCGCATCGGCGAAATTCTGGTGGCCATGCGCGCCATTGCCAAAGGCGTGCCGATTGCCGATGGCGATATCGGCGGACTGTCGCGGGCGCAGGTCGACGATCTCGTCAAGCGTTGCAAGGCGTCGAGCTACGGCGTCATGGTGTGGGCGCCGCCAAGCCTGAATTTTCCGAACGCTGATTTGACGGTTCAAGCCGTCGCCGAGTTCGTCAAGGACGTCAACCTGACGTCGCGCTTTGCCGGCCTGTCGCTCGGCGGCAACGACGGCGCGGTTTCGGCCGGCGCCGTCTGTGCGTGGCAATCCGGGTTTCCGCTGCGTGTGTCATTCGCCAGCGGCAAACCCGACTACGATGTCGAACGCTATGCCATGACCCGGCTGCTGGCCGACAAGGAGACCGATCTTCTGATCTGGATCGCGTCCTACACACCCGATCTGGTCCCGCCCGTCACCGATACGCCGATGATTGTCTTGGGAACGCCTGGCTTGAAGCTCACCGGCACGCCGCGCGTCTTCATACCGGTCGGCACACCGGGTGCCGACCACGCGGGCCTTCTCGTTCGATGCGATAACGTCGTGTCGCTGCCGCTCAAAAACCTCCTCCGCTCGACCTTGCCACGCGCCGCCGATGTGCTGGCGGCCATCGAAGCGGCCGTCTAGTTTTCAAAAATTTTCGAGACCCAAGCGATGCTCATCAAGCTGACTGGCGGCAAAGTCTACGATCCGGCGAATGGGGTCGATGGCGAAGTCCGCGATATCTTCGTGGAAGGCGGGCGGATCGTATCCCCAGAGCCGACGGCCAAGATCGATCAGGAATACGCGCTGCACGGTCGAGTCGTCATGGCCGGCGGTATCGATCCGCACTCGCATATCGGCGGCGGCAAGGTGACGATCGCTCGCATGCTCATGCCGGAAGACCACATCGGCCAGGAAGTCGCCCGCACCGATCTGACGCGATCGGGATGCGGCCACGCGATCCCGTCCACGCTGACGGCCGGATACCGATATGCTGAAATGGGTTATACGGCCGCCTTCGAACCGGCCATGCTGCCCGCCAACGCGCGCCAAGCCCACATGGAAATGGCCGACACGCCGATCATCGACAAGGGCGCGTTCGTCATGCTCGGGTCGGATGATTTCTTTCTGCGCCAGCTCGCCGGCAAGGCCGACTTCTCAGCCATCAAAGACTATATTGCCTGGACCATGCACGCGGCCCAGGCGATTGCCGTCAAAGTTGTAAATCCGGGCGGCATCAGCGCCTTCAAATTCAATCAGCGCAAGCTCGATCTCGACGAGCAGCACGTCCACTACGGCGTCACACCGCGTGACATCATCCTGACGCTGGCACGCGGGCTGAAAGAACTCGGCGTTGTTCACCCGATCCACATTCACGGCTGCAACCTGGGAATTCCTGGCGGTGTCGAGACAACGCTCGATACGATCCGTGGCGCGCAGGGGCTGCCGATCCATCTGACGCATATCCAGTTCCATAGCTACGACACCGAAGGCGATATGAAGTTTTCATCCGGTGCCGTCCGGGTTGCCGAGGCCGTCAACGCTAGCCCCAACGTGTCGATCGATATTGGTCAGGTGATGTTCGGACAGACCTGCACGGCCTCCGGCGACAGCATGCGCCAGTTCGTCAACACACGCTCCGCCGATCCGAAGAAGTGGGTCGTGATGGATATCGAATGCGACGCCGGCTGCGGTGTCGTGCCGTTCAAGTATCGCGACAAGAGCTTCGTCAACGCGCTGCAATGGGCGATCGGCTTGGAGCTGTTCCTGCTGGTCAACGATCCGTGGCGCATCTTCCTGACCACCGACCATCCCAATGGTGGGCCATTCACCTGCTATCCTCATCTGATCCGCTTGCTGATGGACAAGACCTTCCGCCAAGACATGATGCGGACGATCAATCAGGACGCGCTGAAATATTCATCCCTCGGCACACTCGACCGCGAATATTCGCTCTATGAAATCGCCATCATGACACGGGCCGGTCCGGCGAAGTCCCTCGGCCTCAAGGATCGCGGCCACCTCGCCGTCGGGGCCTGCGCCGATATCACTGTTTACGACGACAATCCGAACCGCGAAGCGATGTTCGAAACGCCAGAACTCGTTTTCAAGAATGGCGAGTTAATCGTGCGCAACGGCCGCATCGTCAAGATCGTGCAAGGGGCGACACACGTGGCGCGGCCCAACTACGACATCGGGATCGAGAAATCGCTGAAGGCCTACTTCGACGATTTTCACACGGTGCGCATGGAAAACTTCCGGCTGAGCGATGAGGAAATCATCGCTGGAGGGCACGGTAGCCTTATCGTGCAACCGACGGGGGCGCGCACGTCATGAGCCAGAACGCGCCGAGTAAAATTATTAACGGTATCGCCATCGACGATACATTTGCCGAAGCTTTCGGCATGAGCGGCACCGGCATCATCATAACTGCCGACACCATGAAGTGGGCGAAGATCGCAGCCGTCACAGCCACCGGTTTTGGCACGTCCGTCATCGGCTGTGGCGCCGAGTGCGGCATAGACCGAGAATTGTCGCCCGACGAAACCCCCGATGGCCGCCCCGGCGTCCGCGTCTTGATGTTCGGATTTTCGCCGGACGCCCTCGTACCGCAAATTAAAAATCGCATCGGTCAATGCGTTTTGACGAGCCCAGGTTCCGCATGCTTCGCCGGCCTCGATGCGCAAATGAAAATCGGGCTTGGTAAAGCCCCGCGCTTTTTCGGCGATGGATTTCAGACTGCAAAGAAACTGGGCGATAGCCGCTATTGGCGCGTACCGGTGATGGACGGCGAATTCGTCATCGAAGAAACAACCGGCGTGACAACGGATGCGGTCGGCGGCGGCAACATGCTGATCGTCGGCAAGGATCGCACCGGCTTGCTTGAGACAACCGAAGCCGCCGTTGCCGCCATTGCCAAAATCGACGATGTCATCACACCCTTTCCTGGCGGCATCGTTCGGTCCGGCTCGAAGGTCGGCGCAAAATATGCCGGCATGTTTGCTTCGACGAATGACGCCTTCTGTCCAACGTTGCGCGGCGCCGTCAACAGCGAACTCGGCAGCGACGCGTTGGCCGTCCTCGAAATCGTCATCGATGGCTTGACGTCGAAAGCCGTTGCGGACGCGATGCGCGTCGGCCTCAAAGCCGTAACGGACATCGGCGCCGGCAAAGGCGTGACACGGATCACCGCCGGCAACTACGGCGGCAAGCTCGGCCAGCATCACTATCATCTGAGGGATTTGATCTGATGGGCGGCCTGTCATTTCGATTGAAGGCGGCTCCGGGTGAGCGCCTCGACATCAGGGCGTTGACGCCTGGCCGCTTGCGCGGGCTGGCTAACGCGGAGATTTCAGCCCTCGTGATCGGCGGCAGTAAGCGGCATCTCACGGTCGGCGACGTGTTCGAAGTTGCGGGCGACGCGGGCGACACGGTGACGATCCAGCCCGGCGTGGCGACACTTGATTTTGCTGCCGCCGAAATGGATAGCGGCACGCTCATCATCGACGGCAACGCCGGCGCTTATGCTGGACGAAAAATGCGCGGTGGCAACCTCGAGGTTCGCGGCAACGCCGGAAACTATCTCGCGTCCGGCATGGCAGGTGGATTGATTCACATCGGCGGATCGGCTGGCGACAACCTTGGCGGCATCCTTGCAGGTGATCGGTTCGGCATGATTGGCGGCACGGTGGTCATCAGTGGCAGCATCGGTGCGCGAGCCGGCGATAAAATGCGGCGCGGCACCGTCATCGTGAAAGGCAAAACCGGCGAAGGGGCCGGCACGCGGATGATTGGCGGCACGATTTGGGCCGAAGGCGGATTCGGCCCAGCGCCCGGCTACATGATGCGTCGCGGAACACTGATCGGCAGCACGGTCGAGCGCCTCTTGCCGACGTTCGTCGATTGCGGCCGCCACGACCTGCTCATTGTCAGAATTTTATCGCGCCATCTCAAAGCCACGCTTGGTGACCTGGCACCGAAGCCTATGCCGCTGTTTGTGCAACGAATTGCTGGCGATATGGCGACCATCGGCAAGGGCGAGATCCTGCTTCCGGCTGATTGATTCAAGATAAGCTGAAAAATTCTTCGAAAATCCGACGCCAAATTATCCCCGTAATGTGTCGGTGCGTTACCGTCATAAACGTGACGTGAAACGTGTTGCCGCCAATCGACGTAGCTCGGCGGCTTGGAACGACAATAAGAATGCCGGGCTGGAATGGCTCGGCGACGACAGCCCAGGGATATGTCAGATGCTCGCAATCATTCTTTCGGCCTGCATGGCGAACGATCCATCTGTTTGCAGGGACTACAAAATTCCTCTAAGCGGCGACGTCGATCCGACGCGCTGTGCCGTCGACGCGCCGCCGCACTTCGCCCAGTGGTCCGATGAGCACCCGGGCTGGGAAATCAAAAAGTGGCGCTGCGCCAATACGACCGATAACGATATTTGACAACTGAACCGAGCGCGCCATCAAAGGCTGCTTAGTGCAAAACATCCCGAAAGCGCGACTGACGAAGTCGCGCTTTTTGCGCGTTATCGCCTGTAGGTTCAGCGATCGTTCGATGCCTGCTGGCCACGAGCTGCGAGGCCGCTGATTTCGATGACGAATTTTTGCCGGATGGCGCGGCCGAAATCGCCGTAGCCGTTGGCTGGCAACACAAAACTGCCGTTACCGCCCATGACGTTCGAACGGTACCAATCTTCCAGTGGGTGCATGGCTCCCGGCACCGCCTTCGGCAGTAGAGACGACCCTCCCGGCGATTCAGCCAATATCGGCAGGCCGTTGATGGTCACGCCGTTCGCGACCAACTCATTGCGCACGGTGGCAATGGGTTCGTCAGCATTGCAGTTGTCGGGGCCGTCGCCCGAAACATCGATCACGACGCGCAGCGCCTTGGCCGGGATTTGCGGCACGATCTTGTCGTTGGCGGAGCGCAGCATGCGCGTCATACAGGTGAACTCTCCGCCCTGTTGTGGCAGCTTCCGAACTCGCTGCGCCAACGCTAGTGCCTCGGCTTTCGTCGTGATGCGTGTCCACGGCAGCACAATGGTCGGTTTGTCGGCCCAGGTGACCATCGAAAACAGAATGCCGCCGTTGGGTCCAGTGGCGATGGCATCAATGACGCCTGGGTCTTCGAGCGCTTTCGCGATGCCTTCCATTTGCAGTTTGTAGCGCTCAGCGTCGACCGAGTTCGAGACGTCGACTGAGACGATCAATGCAGTGTCGACGGGCGCGTCTTCGGCGAACGACACCTCCGACAGCACTAATGCGGCAACGGCCACGACCGATGCCGCAAAACAGATTTTGAACTTTTTGAAAAACAATGCGGGCAAGGGGATGATCACCGTAACGACGTCGACAGGTTGGTCACGGAATTAAGCCCCTTCACAGTGTCAAAGCCTTTCACATTGGCGAGATTGGCGCCATCGAAGTTGCTGCCGGAAACGTCGGCGTCGGTGAGATCGGCGCCGCTGAAATCCGTGCGCGAAAGATCAAGCCCAATCAACTTAGCCGCCTTGAGATTGGACCCAGTGAAGCGGGCGAATGTGAGGTCGACGTCCCTGATCTCAACTCCGACAAGCACCGCGCCTGAAAAATCGCTGCCCATCATACGCGTGGCGGGCGCCATACCGGCTTCGGCGGTGCGCTCGAGCGGGCCGATGCGAGCGCCGCTCAAATCCGCACCGCGAAAGTTGGCGCCATCCATGCGAGCGGCAATCCGCGCGCCTCGCAAATTGGCGCCGACAAACTGCGCGGCGTCGGCGTGGTTGAAACTCACGTCGCTGAATGCGCTCGGCGCGAGCAGCGTTGCACGTTCCAGATTAGCACCTGAGAAATCGGCGCGCACTGTCGTTGCGCGATCGAGTTTGGCGCCGGCCAAATTCACGCCCTGCAAATTGGCCGATGTCAAATCCGCGCCGTATAAATTCGTATTTTTGAGCACTGCGGATTTGAAATCGAGCCCGGCAAGATCAAGGAAGCTCAAATCGGTATTTGAAAGGTCGACGGGAGATTGCGCACCTGCCTTGTAAAGCATTTGCGTGACGTCGCGTGCGCTGATGTCGGCAGCCCAACCCGCTGACGAAAGAGCGATCGCGATCAATGGCACGGCCATAAGCGCTGACACGGTCAACGCTGCCGCCAGACACCTGGGAAAAATAAAGCGAGACAGGGTCAGCACAGCAGAAATTCGACCTCCAGCGATGGCGGGCGACCATCGCCCACTTCCCGACGCCGGGCAAGGCCTGCCGCCAACACTCAACTGCCCCAAGTGCCGCTGCCACTTTGAGCCGTCGCCATGATCAAACTTACCACCCGTTTGCAAACACGGACGAGGGCGGATCAGGGCACCAAAACCGGGAGATGCTTGACGGTCGCAAGCCCCTTGACGCTATCAAGCCCGCGAACGCCCGCAAGAATCGCACCATCGAGGTCGGCGTCAGTCAAATCCGCGCCCGTCAAATCGGCGCCGGAAAAATCGACCCGCGAGAGATCGGCGCCGATCAGGCTGGCGTCGCGCAAGTCGGCACCGACAAACTTGGAGAACGCCAATTTGGCCCACATCAAATCGGCCCGGCGGAGGATTGCGCCAGAGAAATCGCTGCCGCGCATGAGTGATCCCGGCATGCTCGAAATATCCGCCCGGGGTTCATGGGGGCCGAGTTTGGCGTCCGTCAAATCGGCGCCGCGAAAATCGGCACCGTCCATCATCGCGGTCAGCCGGATGGCGCGTAAATTGGCGCCGGCGAACTTCGGCGCGTCGGCGCTGTTGCGATCGAGCGAGATATTGATGCTTGGCCGCATCAGCGAGGCGCCGCTCAGGTTGGCGCCGGAAAAATCCGACTGCACGACGATCGCCCGGTCGAGCATCACGCCGGACAGGTTCGCGCCCTTGAGGTTCGAGTGGGTCAAATCAACACCGAACATATTGGCGCGGTACAAAGTTGCGCCTTTGAAATCGATGTTGGAGAGGTCGAGAAAGCTGAGATCCGAGTTCGAATAGTCCGGGACGTGGTCGACGCCAGCTTTGTGAAACGCCTCGGTCAGTTGTCTGGCTGTAAAATCAGCGGCTTGAGCGCTGCCCGAAATGCCCGCCTCTGGCCATCCTCGCGCCAATAGCGCAGCAACGATCAGCATCGATCGGATGAGCCAGCACCGGGTACGGAGCATCGAGCCTCCTCAGAGAGACGGCATACGCGTTAATATTGCTACGACAGCCCGTGACGACTGGATGACAGGATCGTAATTCATCTGCCTTCGGCTTGATGCCATTCGACAACACGACGCGGCCGCTTCGCGATTAAGTGCTTCAGCGGTATGACGAATCGCTTTGGAGATTTTTCTCATGGCGTCGGAACAACGTCCACACCTACCGTTACCGTGTGCTCACCGCCGCCAATCAGAACGCCGCTGATCGGCGACACATCATCGTAATCGCGGCCGTGGGCGATCGTAACGTGGGCATTGCCCACGACGACGCCGTTGGTCGGATCGAAATCGACCCAGCCCGTTTCTGGCGCCCACACTGAAATCCAGGCGTGTGAGGCGTCGGTGCCTTGCAGCTTGGATTTGCCGGGCGGAGGCGACGTCAAAATGTAGCCGCTGATATACCGCGCCGGAATTCGCAGCGCCCGTAAGCTCGCAAGTGCGAGATGGGCGAAGTCCTGGCAAACGCCGCGCCGCGTCTCGAACACTTCGGTGATCGGCGTCGAGATATCGGTTGCCGTCGCGTCGAACGTGAAGTCTCGATAAATTCGTTTTGTGAGATCGAACGCCCCCTGCAGGATCGGCCCCTCTGGCGGGAAAGACTGGCGCGCGTAATCGGCGATGGCGAGCGATGGCGTCGTCATGCGCGAAACGCAGCGGAACTGCACCACGTCGAAGTCGATACCGCCCTTGCGATCATCGAGCCCGTCCCACGCCGACGACGACGCGAGATCCTTCGGCGGAACGCGACGGGTCTCAATGCTGCTGCGCGCATGCAGCACCAATTCTTTGTGGGGCATTTCGATATCGATCATGACGACAGGGTTACCGAAGGCATCATCGAAGGATGATCGGTTGGCCGGGGCGGGCTCAATGAGCAGGCTGTGATTGCGGATGGTTTGCCCATCGACCTGCCGCGGCGACATGTGCACCACGTGCTGCGATTGCGCGACGGGCGCGGAATATCGAAACAGCGTGCGGTGGCTGATATCGAAAATCATGGACGCGGATCCACGCGCGTGTGCACGCGTTGGGGTACGTCGTCCATCAAATTGAAGTAGTGCCGCGCCACCGCATTCGACAACTCGGGCAGACTGTCCAAATGTTCGTCCATGAGTTTGGCCAAAAGCTCACGCTCGCTGTCCTGAGCAATGGCCGCTACATCGGCGAGCCGTGTCGAGGTCAGCAACGCAAGGCCGAGGCGACGATCCTCAGACAGGCTGCTGCCCTGTTTGTTGTCCGGCAATCCCGCCATGTGGCTCGAAATGGCGATGAGTTGATAGGCGAGACTGCGCGGGTTCGATTCATCGAGCAGCAGCAGATCGAGCACCAGCGGCAGCATCGGGTCCAAGCGATATCGCGACCGATAGGTTATGAAGCTATCGGCCAGTTCCAACAGCAGCATCAGGCTGCTCGCCTCATCCTCGGCGTCGGTTGCCGGAACGAACAGTGTGTGGATCGCTTCACAAAGGTTGTAGGCGCGCTCAAGACGGCGGCCCATATCGAGAAACGACCAACCGAAGTTGCGCGTCATGTTCTCGTGCATCAGACCGTTGAATGCGGCGATGCCAGCGAGGCCCTCTTCTAAAAAATCGAGCGTTGCAACGGGTGCAGCTTTGCCCAGTGCGCTTGCCCAGGTGTCGCCGGGGCGAAACTTCGTCAGCGTCTGCCAGGCTTCATGCGAGAGCCTGTCGCGTGCCAAGTTAGCAACGCGAAACAACCCGCTGAATGTGCGATCGAGCGTTCGCAATCCGGTTTTGCCCGAAACCAGAAGGGCGCTTAGCCGCTCAATCTCGGCGTCGTCGGCAGCGGGCGGAGTCGGCCGCTTCGCGTCCTTGTCGACCGGCAGCAACATCTCGAGGCAGCGCCGCGCCGCGCGCCGGCCGGTCGCCGGGCCGCTGTCTTCTTCCACGCGGCGCAAGGCACTTCGCACCACGCGCATGGTCCAGTCGGCGCGCTCGCAATAGCGCCCGAGCCAGAACAGATCGTCGGCAACCCGGCTCTGGATCACGCGCTGCGACCGCTGCACGCGGGCATTTTCAACGGTCGGACGCCACAAGCTGACGTGCGGCGCTTGCTCGGTGTCCGACAACACCCAGACATCGCGGGTGTGGCCATCGGGTGCCGTCAACGCCACGGCACGATCGGGATCGACCGACATTGCTAGTCCACCCGGCATCGCTTGATAGCCGGTCGCAGTTCGAGCGACGAACAGCCGAACAGCAAACGGCCGGGGCACGAGACCGTCGCGCGTGAAAATCGGCGCGGTGCTGAAGCCGATTTTTTCTTCAGCCACCAGTCGGGCGCCGTGAAGGGCAATGTCTTGCTCGAGGATGGCGCGGGCGCTGGCATCGAGCGCGCGGGTATTGTGGCCGAGGGCCGCCTGCCCAGGCCGCCCGGTGCCTTCTTGCGCCTTGCGGATGACGACGCCATCAAGGTTTTGCAAAATGCGCTTGCGGCCAGCGGCATCGCCAAGCCACGTCCGCGGCGCGTCGGCGAGTAGCAAATCCTCGCCGAGCATGTCTTTGCAAAGTGCCGGCAGATATCCGCCAAGCCCGCGATTTTGGACAACGGCAGAGCCGACGGCATTGACGATCAGATGCGGCGATTTTCGCCAAACGCGTAACAAACCGGCCGGGCCGTCGAAGCCGCCCGGATCGAGTTCGAGCGGATCGATGGCGCGGCCATCGACGCAGCGCACGATCAAATCGACATCCTTCAAGCCTTCGAGTGTCTTGAGATAAACCTGCGTGCCCTTGGTCCGCAGATCGTTGCCCTCAACCAGCAGATAGCCGAGATAGCGGGCGAGATAGGCGTGCGAAAAATAATCTTCGTGGTGCGGTCCGGGCGTCAGCAAAGCGATGCGGGCGTTGTCGCGGCCGCTATGAGCGGTCAGCGCCGATTGCATCGCTTGGAAATAGGCAGAGAGGCGGACGCCATTCGCCGCCTTGAAGATATCGCCGGCGACGTGCGTGTGGACAACGCGATTGGCGAGCGCAAAGCCGATGCCGGCGTTGGTTTCGGTATGATTGTCGATAACGCGCCACTGGCCATCGGCGCCGCGCGCCAGATCTGCCGCGTAGAATTGCAGCGGTCCAGCCGACGGCAGCACCGTCTCGCACGGGCGCAGAAATGCGGGGTCGGAAAAGATCAATTCAGGCGGCACCAAGCCGCGCCGCATGGTGTCTTGGGTGGAATACAGGTCGGCGAGCAGCCGATCAAACAGCCGCGCTCGCTGGACGAGCGCCTGCTCCAGCAATCGCCACTCACTGCTCGACAGAATGAACGGTACGAGGTCGAGCTGCCAACGCTGCGCGCCTTTGCTGGGATCGGCAAAGATATCGTAGGCGATGCCGGTATCGCGGACGCGGCGGTCCATGCGGCGCGCGCGATCGGCACGCTCTGCCGGCGACATCGCATCGATGCTGGTGATCATTGATCGCCACGCCGGGCGCAGCGCACCGGATTGGTCGATGCACTCGTCGTAGCTGCCCGCACCAAGCGGGCGGTAGGCCGACATAATCTCGGGAATTTCGGCTGCGATCGACGGCGCCGTGACGGTCATCGTAATGCGGTGCTATCCTGTCTTCAGGCGGGCCAACGTCGCCATCCCTGAGACTAGCACGACGACTCTGTCGTTCGCCAAGACCTCGTTGGCCGAAAGTTTTTTCGCCCTGAACTTGTCGACGCCGCACCACTTTGGCCGTTAACCAGACGGGCGGGCGAATCACGTTGCCGGGCTGGATTGGCCGCGTCGACATGCCGATTAGACGAGGCAACCGGTCAGCTATCCAAGCGCAGGTCGAGCGTGAGCGGATAGTCCGCGTTTGGCCGAGGCACGCCGGGAACCAGTGATCCGGCGCTGTGGCCAAGCCGCTCGAAGCGGGCTAAGCGCCGGCCCTCGGCTTCATAGGCGTTGATTGGAAACGTCTCGTGGCTGCGCCCGCCGGGGTGGCTCACGTGATAGCGGCATCCAGCGCGCGACCGGCCCGTCCATGTATCGACGAGATCGAACGTCAATGGCACATGCGGTTTAATCGTCGGATGGAGCGCGGACGGCGGATGCCAGGCGCGATAGCGAACTCCGGCTACCGCCTCACCCGCCGAGCCTGTGCCCGTCAACGGCAGGGCGCGCCCATTGCACGTCACGACAAAGCGCGAGCCGGTCATGCCGCGAACCATCACCTGCATGCGCTCGAGTGACGAATCGACGTAGCGCGCCGTGCCGCCGGGCGTTCCCTCTTCACCAAGCACATGCCACGGCTCGAGTGCCTGGCGCAGTTCGACTTCAATGTTTTCAGCCTCGATCTGGCCGTGCACCGGAAAGCGGAATTCGAAATGCGGCCGAAACCATTCGACGTCGATCGGCAATCCGGCATCGCCAACCGTTGCAACCACGTCCTTGAAATCCGACCAGATGAAATGCGGCAGCATGAACCGGTCGTGCAGAGCCGTGCCCCAGCGAACCAGTTTCTGCCGGTAAGGCTTTTCCCAGAACGCGACGACGAGTGCGCGCAGCAAAAGTTGCTGAGCCAGGCTCATGCGCGCGTGCGGCGGCATCTCGAAGCCGCGAAACTCGACGAGGCCAAGCCGCCCCGTCGGGCCGTCCGGTGAATACAGTTTGTCGATACAGATTTCGGCGCGATGCGTATTTCCCGTCACGTCGATCAGGAGATGTCTGAAGATCCGATCGACAAGCCACGGCGGTACGGTGGCGGCACCGGGTTCGGGAATTTGCGCCAGCGCGATTTCGAGTTCGTACAAACCTTCATGCCGGGCTTCGTCAACGCGCGGGGCCTGGCTCGTCGGACCGATGAACATCCCTGAAAACATGTACGACAGCGATGGGTGATTTTGCCAAAAGGCGATGATGGATGCCAGTAAGTCGGGGCGGCGAATGAACGGGCTGTCGCCAGGCGTTATGCCGCCGAGCACGATGTGATTGCCGCCGCCGGTGCCGGTGTGGCGGCCATCGAGCATGAACTTTTCAGTCGCAAGACGCGCTTGATGCGCCTCGTCGTAAAGCATTGTGGTGATGGCCATAGCTTCGGCCCAACTGGTCGCTGGCTGAATGTTGACCTCGATGACGCCGGGGTCGGGCGTCACTTTCACAACATTGATGCGCGGATCGGCGGGCGGCGCATAGCCTTCGATATGGACGGGCAGTTGCGTTGTCTTCGCCGTGTCTTCAATGGCGGCCACCAGCGCCGCGTAGTCTTCGGCATCGACGAGCGGCGGCATGAACACACAGAGGCGGCCGTCGCGCGGTTCCACCGTCATGGCGGTGCGCACGCTCCCGCTAACGTCGCTGCCAGGTTTTTTCGGTGTCTCCGGATCGGTGACGGTCGCCTCTTGCCGCGTCTGCACCAGAATTTGTGCTGCCGGGATCGATGGGATTGGCGAGAACGGGTCGCGCGCAAGCACGTGGGGATAATCGACTTCGCCGACGACTGGCGTCGACGTCAAAGGCAGTCGAAAGCCGGCGGGTGAATCGCCCGGAACAAGAAACAGTTTGTCGCGCTTCAGCGCCCAGCGCTCGGTCATCCAGCGTCGTCCCACATCGCGGCTCTGCCAAACTTGAATTGGCAGCACGAAGCTCGACGCGGTCGTCAAGCCGCGATCGAAGACGCGGATGATGCGGTCGCGCTCGGCGGGATCGGCGATGGTGTTATCTGCGGCTGTCACGCCAATCGGCAACTTCTGTTCGATGAGCGCGAAATGCGCCGCATCTTCAAAAGCGGCAACCGCGCTGTCAGCTGGCAGACCGAGTGTCGTGCAAAGGGTTGCCGTGAATCTTTCGGCATCGTCGATGGTCGCCACGTTGTGCGTGACTTCGCTGGCAATCATCGTCGTGTCCCGCCACAGCGGCTCGCCATCAGCGCGCCAATACAGCGCGA
This sequence comes from Hyphomicrobium sp., assembly GCA_019748215.1. Lineage (GTDB taxonomy): Bacteria > Pseudomonadota > Alphaproteobacteria > Rhizobiales > Hyphomicrobiaceae > Hyphomicrobium_B. Next base: position 2,501 of record JAIEPV010000019.1, on the reverse strand, counting down.
ATGACCAGCGCGGCAGTTGCTCGCCTGGATACCATTTTCCCTGGCCGTAGTGGAGCAATCCACCCGGCGCGAAGCGGGCTTGCAAACGGCGCACGAGATCGTCGGCAAATGCCCGTTTGGTCGGGCCGACGGCAGCGGTGTTCCATTCGGCGCCTTCGGGATCATCCCAGGATACGAAGGTCGGCTCTCCACCCATGGTCAGACGCACGTCACCCGCCGCCAGACGTTCATCGACTCGATGGCCGAGGGCGACAATCTGCTGCCAGGTGTCTTCGGTGTAAGGCTTGGTGACGCGCGGGGTTTCGCGCACCCGCGTCACGCCCATATCGAACCCGAACGTCACGTTCGCTGAGCCGTGCTTGCCAGTGATCGGCGCAGCACTCACCGGATGTGGCGTCGCGGCCAGCGGAATGTGGCCTTCACCAGTGAGCAGTCCGCTGGTCGCATCGAGCCCGATCCACCCGGCGCCCGGCACATAAACTTCGATCCAGGCATGCAGATCGGTGAAGTCGGTCGACGCGCCGGCTGGTCCGTCGAGCGGCTTCACGTCGGGCGTCAATTGAATGAGGTACCCCGAGACGAAGCGGGCCGCGATCCCCAAGTGGCGCATCACTTGAACCAAAAGCCAGGCGCTATCACGACACGATCCCGAGCCGTTCGACAGCGTTTCCTCGGGCGACTGGACGCCGGGCTCCATGCGGATCAGATAGCGCACAGCCTGCTGCACCTGCCGATTGAGGTCGCACAGCATGTCGATCGTAGTGCGCGACGAGCGATCGACCCGTGTCAAATAGTCGGCGAGCCGCGGCCCTGGTGGTTCGGCGACAAGATAGGGCTGCAAATCATTGGCGAGTTCAGTATCGTAGGTGAACGGCCAAGTCTGGACGCTGTCCTCGACAAAAAAATCGAACGGATTGATCACCGCCATATCGGCAATCAGATCGACGGTTACCGAAAACTTGTCGGTGTTGTCCGGCATCACAATGCGGGCGAGAAAATTGCCGAATGGATCTTGCTGCCAGTTGATGAAGTGCGCTGCCGGCTCAATGGTCAATGCGTAACTGAGGATCGGTGTCCGGCAATGCGGCGCTGGCCGAAGCCGGACGACTTGCGGGCCCATCTCGATGCGACGATCGTAAGTATAAGAGGTGCGATGCGTCAGAGCTACGTGAAGTGCCATGCGGTTGTGTCTTCCGTCGAAGCGCCTGTGATAACTCGTCGGTGGTGCGATCCATATCGCAACGTGCGAACTGCGATTGCCCAATGTCCGTACTCTGGGCGCCTTGCCCGCGGCAAGCAACGCGTCGAGAAAACGCGCAGTGCCATGTTAGGTTGCCCTGCCGTCGCGCATGCTGCCTCAAATTGACGCGAACGTTGCATGCCGAATGGGCATCTTTGGTTGCTACGCAACAGCCAGTGCCGAGGTGCGCGCCGCCGCACTAGCATCATATCGTCATTTGAGGGGTCATGGGCACGCGCGCCTTCGCCAGCTACAATGCTCAAAACCAAAAGGCCCAAGGCCTCTAGGATAACTGATCGATGCGTTCATTTCACTGCTCGTCCTGCCGGGCCAGAGTCTATTTCGAAAACATCTCGTGCCTGAAATGCGGCCACAGCCTAGCTTTTGATGTCGATAGCATGCGCATGGTCGCCCTTGCAGCCGACGCAGAAGTCACCGGTTTGTATCGCCGCATTGGCATCACGGATGGCATCGCAATGCGCATATGCGCAAACGCATCATTCGGGGTTTGCAACTGGGTGCGCCCGGCCGCGGACGCAAGCGATAAATGCCGCGCCTGCGATCTCAACCGCACCATTCCGAACTTGGCGGAGTTCGGAAGTTTGCAAGCCTGGGGCGATCTTGAGCGCGCCAAAAAACGCCTCGTCTATTCTCTCTTGCGCGCCGGCTTGCCGATCGATGGCGGGCAATCGCGCGAAGGGCCGCTCACCTTCGATTTTGTCCGCCACGCAACCACCGGCCATCTGGACGGCGTTGTCACCGTCAATGTGCTCGAGGCCGACGCCGTCGAGCGCGAACGCCAACGGCAGATTTTTGGCGAGCCGTATCGGTCGCTGCTGGGTCATCTGCGCCATGAGAGCGGGCACTATTATTGGCACTTGCTGATCGAGGCGACACCACTTTTGGAGGGGTTTCGAGAGCTGTTTGGCGACGAGCGGCAGGATTATCGTTCAGCCCTCGACACCCATCACGCGCACGGTGCTCCTAGCGATTGGGCGGCGCGGCACGTCTCGGCCTATGCCAGTTGCCACCCATTCGAGGATTGGGCGGAAACGTGGGCGCACTATTTGCACATGGTCGACGCGGTCGATACCGCCGAGGCGGTCGGCATGGAGCCGCGCGCTGCCGGCATCATGTCGGGATCGGTCTGGCCATTTGCGATCTACGATCTCTATCGCGACGAAACCTTTGCCGCCGTGATGGATCGCTGGGTGCCGCTGGTGCTGGCGATGAACACGCTGAGCCGCAGCCTAGGGCATAC
>JAIEPV010000133.1 GCA_019748215.1 Hyphomicrobium sp. | reverse complement strand
TTCGGCATGGCGAAGCCGGAAGGCTATCGCAAAGCCGTGCGGCTGATGGAAATGGCCGACCGCTTCAATCTGCCGGTCATCACGTTCATCGATACGCCGGGCGCCTATCCCGGCATCGGCGCCGAGGAGCGCGGCCAGGCCGAGGCCATCGCCCGGTCAACCGAGTGCTGCTTGAAACTCGGTGTTCCGATCGTCGCCGTCGTCGTCGGCGAAGGCGGATCGGGCGGCGCCATCGCCATCGCCACCGCCAACCGCATCTTGATGCTCGAGCATGCCATCTATTCGGTGATCTCGCCGGAAGGTGCAGCCTCGATCATCTGGCGCGACAGCAACAAAAAAGAAGAAGCCGCGACCAACATGAAAATCACGGCGCAGGATTTGGACCAGCTCGGCGTCATTGACGTCATCATCAAGGAACCCGCCGGCGGCGCTCACCGCGACCGCGATTCGGTCATCATCGCGACGGGCAATGCGATCCACCGAATCTTGTCGGAATTCGACGGCAAATCGGGCGATGAGATTCGCCGCCAACGCCATGACCGGTTCTTGTCGATCGGCCGTTGATCACCGCTATCTTCACGTTTTTTCAAGACTTTGGCGGCGTAACTGTGCCCCGGCCTCGCCCTATTTTTCCCTATACTGCCGATCGAGCCGCGGCGTTCGGCGGGTTGACATCGCGCAGCCCCAAACCGCACAACGGCGGGAGAGGGCTTTCGCTATTCGCGTGAGCAGTTGCGGTGCGTTTCGACGGGATCATGCCGGGCTGGCTAACGGCGCGGCACTTGAAGAAGGCAGAATGCGTGCGCGCAGCAAGGCGACCAACGCGTCACGGGGTGATGAGCGGACATCTGGGGCTGCTTCCTACGGCGGTCTTGAGACTTCGCGCCGCGTTTCTCGTCGCCCTGATGGCGGCATTAACAGCGTGTTCCAGCGCGCCCGTCATTTTGCCACCGTCCGAAGTTCCGCTCGCGAAAGATGTGCTCGATCTGTTGGCCAAGAAAGGCATGCAGCCCGGATCGCCAATCTTCGTGCGCATCTTCAAGGAAGAGTCGGAACTCGAAATCTGGAAGCAGCGCGACGATGGGCGCTTCTATCATTTCAAAACCTATCCGATCTGCAACTGGTCTGGCGAAATCGGCCCGAAGTTGGCGCAGGGCGACCGGCAGGCGCCGGAGGGCTTCTACACCATCACGCCGACGCTGATGAACCCGAACTCAAAGTTCTATCTGTCGTTCAACGTCGGATATCCCAACAGCTACGATCGATCTTATGGGCGCACCGGCGACTCGGTGATGGTGCACGGCAAGTGCCGATCAGCCGGGTGCTACGCCATGACCGACGCGTTGATGGAAGAAATCTACGGTTTGACGCGCGAGACGCTAAAGGCGGGTCAGCCGAGTTTTCCTGTCCATGCGTTTCCCTTCCGCATGACCGACGAGCGTATGGCGCAGCTCAAAACCCACAAGTGGTATTCGTTCTGGCGCACGCTCAAACAGGGCTACGATCACTTCGAAACGCATCGCATTCCGCCAACGGTTGCTGTTTGCGAACGACGCTATGTGGTCAACGTGGTTGAGGCAGGCAGGCTCGATGCGGCCGGTCAATGCCCGCCATTCCAGCGGCCAGTGATCGCAGCGTTCACGCCGTTGCCGGAGCCGGCCAACATCACCATTGCCGACGGCACCAAATTCAAGGGCCTGGTCAGCGCCGACGTCGATCCAACGCTGGCCGATGTCAATGCCGCGCGCTCCGGTACGGGTGTGAGCCCGCAAGCCATCGGCGCGACAGGCGCGACCACACCTCCCGCCAGAAACGGCAGCCTGCAGCCGGCATCATCGGCTCAGGCGCCGTAACACGACAGATAGAGCCTATCCGCCCGATGGCCGTGCGCGATGCCGACATCTCCCGCAAGAAGCGCCGGCGCCGGTTTGGCCGCGCAGCGCTGGTCGTGTCGTTTCTGTTGGCAATCGCGACCGCTGCTTTTTTCGCGCCAGTCTTGCGTCATCTGGGCGACAGCGGCGATGAGGGCACGATCGACTATGAGCGTGCCAAACGGCGCTGGATGGCGAGTTGGGGCATGGCGATGCCTGGCGCGCCGGATGTGACGCGGTTGGCGCAGCGCCTCGCCGAGCATGGGGTCGCCGCCGGTGCTCCAATCTTCATGCGTATATTCAAACGCGAATTCGAACTCGAATTGTGGATGCGGCGCGACGGCGTGTTTCACCGCTTCGCCATCTATCCGATCTGCCGGTGGTCGGGAACGCTCGGGCCGAAGTTGCGGCAAGGTGATCGCCAGACGCCCGAAGGGATCTATACGGTCGATGCCGGAGCCCTCAATCCCAGCAGCAAATGGTATCGCTCATTCAATCTCGGCTTTCCCAACGCGTACGATTCAGCGCACGGCCGCACAGGGTCGTTCATCATGGTTCACGGCGGCTGCGCATCGGTCGGCTGCTTCGCCATGACGAACGCACAGATGGCCGAGATCTGGCAATTGGTGACGGCGGCGCTGTCGGCTGGGCAAAAGCGCTTTCAGGTTCAAGTGATGCCGTTCCGGCTGACGGATCAGTCGCTCGCCGCCTATGGCGATCATCCCGATATTTCGTTCTGGCGCACGCTCAAGGCGGGCAGCGATCTGTTTGATCGGACGCTGCTGCCGCCGCGCGTGCGGGTCTGTCAAAAATCCTATCAATTCGAAGCGGCGCAAGCAGGTACGACGGGCGCTGCGGCGATTGAAGCGGCATGCAGCCAGGAGCCCGCCAAAAGCTGACACCTGCAGCACCGAAACTGCTCTCCAGTGTCGGCAAAATGCCACTTCAAATCCTCAGCTTACGAGGTATGTTGCGTAACGCACGAGGAGCGTGCATTCGAGTTTATCAATCAACGGGCGAACGACGGATCGACTGTGCGCAAACTGCTCAAATTCGCAACGGCTGCGTTGACGTTGGTGGTCGCGTCATCTGCTTCCGTGCCGGTGGCGAGCGCGCTCTCCATCGAGCTGAAGGATGTCGCAGCCGACCGTGTCGAGCGCCAGCGCGCGGCTGCTGCCGGAGCGTTGCCGCTGCCAAACACGCCCAACGTCGCAATCCTCGACGAGCGCATGCGCAAGACCGGGGTGACGCTGGCCGCGCCGATGCTGATCCGCATTTTCAAGGCGGAATCGGAACTGGAAATTTGGAAAGAGCGCGACGGTGCCTATGTGCTCTTTGCGACCTACCCGATTTGCCACTGGTCAGGATCGATCGGGCCGAAGTTGCGGCAGGGCGACAAACAGGCGCCCGAAGGCTTTTACACGCTGACACGTGAGCAAATCCGCCACGTCGGCCGCTGGCCGAAGTCGCTCGATCTTGGCTTCCCCAACGTTTTCGACCAGTCTCTGGCGCGGACAGGATCTTTCATACTCATTCACGGCGGCTGTTCATCCGTCGGCTGTTTCGCCATGACCAACCCGGTAATGGAAGAGATTCACCTCCTGACGTCGGCGGCCATCGACGCCGGCCAGGAGCACGTGCCGGTGCATGTGTTTCCGTTCCGCATGACGGTGATGAAAATGGCCGAGCAGGCGCTGTCGCCGTGGTCGACGTATTGGGCCAACCTCAAGCAGGGGTATGACGCGTTCGAAGCCTCAAAGCGGCCACCTGTGGTCAGCGTGTGCGATGGCCGTTACAGCTTCGAGGCAGGGGTGGACGGGCGAACATCGACTGGCCCGTTGCAGGCCTGCGCCACAACACTGTCGGCGATCCGCGACCAGGAGCAGTGGCTGCGCAGCGTGCCATCTCCAGCAGCGTCACCGCTGCGCGTCGATCAACAATCGGGCCGATCATCGAGTTTGCGCGGCCGTGTGGGCGCGCCGGCCTTGGTGCGCAACGGCCGGACCGTGCGCTGCGCGCTGGCACGGCCCAGTTGCCGAAAGTTTGCCGCGCTGAAAACGCAAGTAGTGTCACGCCGGCGGACACTGGCGTCGACCTCGCCTGATCGATCGAACGGCCGGCGCAACCAGCCGCGCGGTTAGGTGGCGCACGCGCAAATTAAAACTTGCCGTATCAACGGCTGCGACAATCGACGCAGAACAGCCCTTCAATCTTTTTGACACATGAGATGACACACATGGCGAGCGAGCCGAGCGCAAAACAAGGTGTGGCCAGCGGCGGCCAGCGCATCGAAAATTTGCTGGAGCGGGCGCTGTTCGCTTCGCGCTGGCTGCTTGCCCCGTTTTACGCCGGGCTGGCGATCTCGCTCGTCATTCTGCTCATCAAGTTCATGATCGAACTCGGCCACATGGCGATCACAGCCTTCACGTCGACGGAATCCGAAGTGATCCTTGGCATTTTGACGCTGGTCGATCTGGCGCTCACCGGATCGCTGCTGATCATCGTGATTTTTTCGGGCTATGAGAACTTTGTGTCGAAGATCGATCATTCAGCCCATAAGGACTGGCCGGAATGGATGGGCACCATCGATTTTAGCGGTTTGAAGCTGAAGCTGCTGTCTTCGATCGTCGCCATTTCGGCGGTCCAACTGCTCAAGCAATTCATGGCGATCAAGTCGCTGACGCCTGAATCTGAGCGCGTGCTGTATTGGATGGTCATCATTCACGTCGTGTTTGTCGTCTCCAGTGTTTTGCTCGCACTTTCGGATAAAATTTCGGGCTATGGGGAAAGCAAGTCGTCAGGCGGGCATTAAATCACGTCCCGCCGTTGACCACATCGAACGCCCGGTCATGGGTGAGCGATGGAAGACGCCGCCTGACGTCATCGAGCATTGCACAATCGATGTCGGCAACGATCACGCCTGGACCTTGCCCCGCTTCGGCAAGGATCTGTCCCCACGGTGAAATGATCAGGCTATGGCCATACGTTTCACGGCCATTTTCATGCCGCCCGCCTTGCGCCGCTGCAAAGACAAACGATTGCGCCTCGATGGCGCGTGCCTTCAACAGCGTATGCCAGTGGGCTTCGCCCGTGACACGCGTGAATGCGGCCGGCACGGCGATGAAGCGCGCTCCCGATTGAGCCAGCGCCCGATGCAACGCCGGAAAGCGCAGATCGTAGCAGATTGTCAACCCGAGCGCGCCCCACGGCAGCGGCGCGATGACTGCGACATCACCCGGCCGATAGCTTTCGCTTTCGCGATAGACATCGCCGTTGCCGAGATCGACGTCGAACATGTGGATTTTATCGTAGCGGGCGGCGATTTGGCCATCGGGTGCGATCACGTACGATCGATTGGCGAGCCGACCCTCATCGAGTTTGATGCCCATCGAACCGATATGCAGCCAAATCGCGTGGCGGCGTGCTGCATCGATAAATTGCGCCAGTGCCGCATTGCGCGCTTCCGGTTCGGCCGTCGCCATTAGCCGGACGCGGTCGAGCTCCATCAGCGTCGTGACTTCGGGGGTCTGGACATAATCGGCGCCTTGCCCGGCGGCATTAGCGATCAGCGCCAGCGCATCACGCACATTGCGCTCGACGTCGCGGCCCGAGCACATCTGGACGAGGCCGGCGCGAAACGTATTGGTCTGTGGTTGAGCGGTCATGATGTTTTGCTCAGCGCGCTGCGCTCATTGCGCCAGCAGTGAGTCTAGTTTGCCGGAACGGTCGAGCGCCAGCAGATCATCACAGCCACCGACATGCGTATCGCCAATCCAGATTTGTGGCACCGTTGTACGGCCGCCGGCCCGACTCATGACATCGGCCTTGAGATCGTCACGGCCGGTCAGATCAATCTCTTCGAACGTCGCGCCTTTGCGACGTAGAAGATCCTTCGCCATATGGCAATAACAGCAATGGTCAGCAGTGTAGACTTTGACGGGCGGCATGGCTGTTGCGCACCTTCCAGCGAGTTCGCAAAACGCTATCAACAGCTTAAAGAATCGCGCGAAATATGCAACATTTGCATGGCCTTTTGCGCTGCTGTGCCGCGTTTGACGACGTCACGTGTGCGCGGACTGATGGCCCATCAGCCATGCGGATCGCAGACCAGAGCCAGGCTGAGAACGTCAACACGATGTGCTCCGGCCAGCATCAGGGCCTTTGCCGCCGCTGAAACCGTCGCCCCGGTCGTGATAACGTCGTCGATCAGAACAATATTACGTCCCGCCAGCCGCCGGGCCGCGCGCCTTGGCACAGTGAACGCGCCGGCAACATTGCGGCGGCGTTGATCGCGCGACAGGCCGACTTGGCGGGTCGTGGCGCGGGAGCGGCGCAGCGCGAACGTCCAGACCGGAATGTTGCACTGGCTCGAAATGGCGCTGGCCAGAATTTGCGCTTGGTTAAACCGCCGAGATACCAAGCGAAAGCGGCCGAGCGGAACCGGCACGATGGCGTCGGCGCTGACGAGCACGTCGCGTCCGGCTTCGCTCAGCCAACGCCCGAACAGGCGCCGGCAATTCGGGTTGTCCTGATACTTCAAATCGTGAACCAGATCGCGCATCAATCCGTCGAATCGGGCGACCGCTCGGGCCCGCGCGTAAATCGGCGGGTCGGCAATGGCGAGCGCTGAAACCAGCGGTTGAGCGTCGCCGCTGTCGTCGGGATCCGATCCATAAGGCAGCGGCAACCCCAAGCGATCGCACAGCGGCTGTCGAATAAAATCGATACGCCGCCAGCATGATGGGCAGAGCGAGTCATGACTAAGAATGCGCGTTTCACAGGCGAGACACAGCGGTGGCAGCAGGACATCCAGGAACGTGCGACCAAAGCGGCGAAACCGCGCTCGAGCGCCTGCAACCCGCCTTGACGTGCCGGTTTCCTCTGCTGACACATCGCCTGTCGCGTCGCAGCTGTTGGTGTCGCCGGTCGCCGTCGTCATTGTCGAAGCCTAGCCGATTGCGCTATCGCGTGCGAGAGGCTGCATTATTGCAAAGTCACGACCAGCACGCGACCAGGAGACCGAATGGCCATCGCGCCAATGATATTCGACCGCAATGTGCTGCGTCTTCGCCGTGCTCGTCATGCACGAACCGCGACGGCGCATGACTTTCTGCTGCACCGGGTGGCAGACGATTTCGCCGAGCGATTGTCTGTCGTGCGACGCACGTTTGAGCAAGGCGCAAGCGTTGGGTCATATCACGGCCTTATCTCGCGACGGCTTCGCGGATTGGAGAATGTCGGCTCGCTCGTCGACGTTGAAAGCACCGAAACTCTGCTTGCGATGAGCGACGGACAGCGGCTCGCCGCTGAGGATGACGCACTGCCGTTCGCGGCGGACGCGCTCGATCTGATCGTCTCGGGCCTGTCGCTGCACCTGATCAACGATGTGCCGGGCGCGCTCGTGCAAATGCGCCGCGCTTTGAAGCCTGACGGCTTGCTGCTGGCGGCTTTGCTCGGCGGTGAAACGTTGAAAGAACTGCGCGAAGCGTGGGTGCTCGCCGAAGACGAGGTGATGGGCGGGGCCTCGCCGCGCGTGGCGCCCTTCGCCGATCTACGCGATCTCGGCGGCTTGTTGCAGCGTGCCGGTTTCGCGCTGCCCGTTGCCGATAGTGATGTGCTCGTCGTGCGCTATGCCTCGGCCCTGGCTTTAATGCAGGATCTGCGATTGATGGGCGCGAGCAACATGCTCATCGAGCGCCGTCGTGTGCCGGTGTCGCGCCGCTTGCTGATGCGGGCCGCTGAAATTTACACCGAACGCTTTGCCGATACCGACGGCCGCATCCCGGCGACGTTTGAAATCATGACCCTGACGGCATGGGTTCCGCATGAAAGCCAGCAGAAGCCACTCGCGCCCGGCTCGGCTACGATGCGTCTCGCCGATGCGCTTGGCGTGCCCGAACAGCCGGCCGGCGAAAAGCCCGGTCCCTAGCGACCGCCAGCTCGTCGACTAGTTCGCCAGCTCGTTCGGATGCCCATCGACTCGGAACTGCATCATAAAATACGGCGGCAGGCAGGCACCGCTTTTGGCGTCCGCGGTTGCGATACAAATGTAATCGTCGCGACATGGCATGCTCTTGTCGCATTCACGCAAGCCGACCAGATCAGTGTGGGCTTCGCCAAAACAGCTTTTGAAGTTTTTCGAGGTGGCAAGACACGAATTGAATGCGGTCCCCGCCGTGCGCGCGCACACGGTCGATGACGGCACGGGCGGGTCGCAGCGCTTTTGATAAACCATGCCGCCGAAAAATCCGCCGGTCTGCGGCGCGGCTTTCTGTTTCGCTGCATTGATGTGCACCAGTGGCGGTTTCAAATCAGCGCCGGGTGGTGGCGTGATCCTGACGTAGCGATCGTCGCGAAAACTCTGCGACCGGATCTGACCATATTCGACCACGTCGCCGGTGCGCAGATCGCCCTTCGACATGCAAACACCGTGACCCGGATCGGAAGGGTTATCGTGCGGTTTGACACACAAGAGCCCCGCCGCGCACGTCCAGCGCCGGAAACTCGCATCGTTGTTCGCGTTTGTGTAGCAAGCAGCACCCCAGCCATTGAAGAAACCGGTGCCGATAATGTTCATCGTCGGGTTGGGGTCGCGATCGCGCGTCAACGCCAGACTTGGGCGGATCGAAAAGCCGCGCGCGTAATCCGGTTGCTTGCCACGTGCCATGGCGTCGAGCACGCGGCGACGGCGCGGCGCTTCGCCGTAAAAGTGCGCAGAAGCCGGGACGAAAATCGCGTTCTCGGCGAGATGGCGGCGGCTCGCGGCCGTATCCGCACCCATGAAGTGAAAGCCGCCGATGGCCCGCGACTGGTGACAGCCGACGCACGTGATGTCGTTCAGGCGCGTTTGAAAGCCGGCGGGCGAGAGAATGTTTTTCAATGGCCGGTCCGGCGACGTCGCCCGGCTGATGATTGCCGGCAGCTCGGCATCGCCGATCAAACCGAAGAATGGCCGGTTGCCCGAGCGGGCCGCACCACCCGGCGCGATCGAGGTTCCGGCGATGGCGAGATAATCGCGCGGGATCAGTAATGTGCCGTCATCGAGCGCGCGCACATTGTCGGGCGTGAACAACCACGACTTGAAGCGCGCCAGCAATTGCGGATCGGCGAGCAAGCGCTCACGGTCGATCATGTTTTCCATCGCCGTCACCTGAAAGCGGCGGTTGGCGGCCGACCAATCGAAAACTTTCAGCGCGTATTCGGCATGGCCGCCGAATTCTGAAATGCTGGCGGACGGCCGACGTAGAATTTGCAGGTTGGTTTCGATGCGGTCGATGGTGCCCGGTGAAACGAGCGACAGCGGGCCGTTGTCCGACATCAGATATTGCGCCAGCCGGTCACCGGTCGATGCCGCGTCACCGGCGTTCACCCATCGCCGCGCAATCTCGCGGCAGGTCAGGTCAGAATTTTCGGGCTTCGCTTTAAAGACGAGATTGAACGTCATGGGCAGGCGCGAACGGGCTAAGCCATCGGCGGTATCGCGCGCGTACTGCAGCCGATAAATCATCCGAACTTCGCCGCACGTCGCCGCCTGTTTGTAGGCGCGATCAAGACGCTGCACGATGCCGACAAGGGCGAAGCGAGCGTAAGTCGCGCTGAGATACGATTGGTCGAACAGCCGCTTGTGATCGAACAGCATGCCGACGCCGGAGCCGGGATTGGCCGTTCGCGTCGCCAGTATTTCGCGCTTCACGGCGGAGAACACCGGCTCCATCGCCGGCATCCGCGACAGCACGTCATTATTTTGCGGTGTGACGCGGCGATCAAAGCGCCAATCGCTGGCCAGAAGCGCTGTCAGGCTGAAGCTTCGATTTTCCAGTCGTTCAAGAACATCGGGATCTGTGATGGCAAGCCCGCGTTCGAGTTTGAGGTCTGTCGCCGCGACCGCCGAACACGTCAAGACAAGGGCAACACAGGCGCCCGCTAGCCGATTTATACCGCCCCGCATCACCCGCCCCGTGCTGACCCGCCGCTTTGATCGATGATCAGCGAAGCATATGTCCTTCGGGCCGGCCAGTGTAAATCAGGCACTCGCAGAGCGTCATGAGGCGAGCAAGTCGCGCAGCCACGGAATGAGCGGGAGATCAGCCGGCGGCATCGGGAAGCTGGCCAAATCGAGCCCGCGCACAAATTGGAGGCGCTGGCCTTCCCGAGGAGAAATCACGCCATCCCAAGACCGGCAAATATATAGCGGCATGAGCAGGTGGAACGTTTCGTAGGCGTGGCTCGCGAAGTTGAACGGTGCCAAGCAGCTTAAACACACATCGATGCCGAGTTCCTCGCGCACTTCGCGCACCAAGGCTTGCTCCGGCGTTTCGCCGGGCTCGACTTTACCGCCGGGAAACTCCCAAAGCCCTGCCATCGATTTGCCCGCCGGGCGTTCAGCGATCAGCACGCGATTGTCTGTGTCGATTAAGGCGACGGCTGCGACGACAACGATCGGCTTCATCACGTCCGCCTCAACAGGTAAGTGGTCGTGTCCATTCGCGTCACACCGCGCTGGCGCAGGTTATCGCTGGCGGCGAGGCCATCTCGCGTGTCGAGACTAGTGACGTCGAACGCGCTGTCGAAGAGCGCATGAACCTCTGTCTTCGGCACCGCGAACGGCGGCCCGCCGATTTCGCCCGCCGGGTAATCGATCGACATCAGCAAGCTCTGGCTTCCTGCTGGCAAGATTTTGCCAAGGTGGGCGGCATACCGGCGCCGCAGATCGGGAGGCAGCGCGATCAATGCGGCGCGGTCGTAGACAGCCACGATGTCGCCAACGTCGTCAGCGGTCAGATCGAAAAAGTCGCCCGACAACAGCGTGATGCGATCGGCGACCGAATACCGGAAAGGACCGCGCTGCGTGACTGTTGGATCAAGACCCGCCTCGGCAAAAAATCGATCGATCGCGAGGCTGGATAATTCAACGCCGAGAACGCTGTGACCTTGTTGCCTGAGCCACAACATATCGCGGCTTTTGCCGGCCAGCGGAACGAAGACCAGCCCGCTGCCGTGCAAGTCGAGCGTCGGCCAATAGGTCTGCAGCAGCTTGTTGAATTCGGCCTGATGAAAGCCGATGTCGTCCTGCTGCCAGCGCTCATGCCAGAACTTCGGTTCCATCGGCTCAGCTTTCAGCTGCGGTAGTCGGCATTGATCGAGACATACCCGTGCGTCAGATCGCACGTCCACACCGTCGCCGCCGCCTTGCCGGTACCGACATCGACGCGGATGACGATGTCAGAATTTTTCATATAGGCGGCAACGGTTTTCTCGTCGTACTCGGCGGCACGCTCGCCATCGCGCGCGACGCAATGCGGGCCAAACCAAATCGCGAGTTTATCGCGATCGGCCGCCTCGCCCGATTTTCCAACTGCCATCACGACGCGGCCCCAGTTTGGGTCTTCTCCCGCAATCGCGGTTTTCAGGATCGGCGAGTTGGCGCACGACAAGGCTATGGCCCGCGCGGCGGCCCACGATTTGGCGCCCTCGACTTCGAAGGTCACGAACTTCGACAAGCCCTCGCCATCTTTCGCCACTTGGATCGCGAGATCGCGCAGCAGATCATGCAAAGCGACGGAGAAGCCATTGAGCTTTTTGGAGTTGCTCTTGCTCACTCGTTTTTGCCCGCGTTTGGCTGCCGCTCCGGTCGCGAACAGCAGACACGTGTCGCTGGTCGAGGTATCGCCATCGATGGTCATGCAGTTGAACGTCGTATCGACATGGGCTTTCAAAAGGTCCTGAAGGACATCCGGCGCAATCGCGGCGTCGGTGAATACGAAGCACAGCATCGTCGCCATATCGGGCGCGATCATGCCGGCGCCCTTGCAGATGCCGTTGATCGTGACTTCGGTGTCGCCGATCATCGCGGTGCGGGTGGCGAGTTTGGGATACGTGTCGGTGGTCATGATCGCGCGCGCCGCCGCTTCGAACATATCGGGCTCGGTGGACGCTACGAGATCGGCCAGCAGATGCGCGAATTTCGACGCGTCGAGCGGCTCACCGATGACGCCGGTCGAGGCCACATACACGTCATGCGCGTTAGCGCCGACGGCGTCTGCCGCGTGCTGCACGGTGGTGTCGACCGCTTCGCGTCCGCGCTGGCCAGTGAAAGCGTTGGCGTTCCCCGAATTGACGACGAGAATGCGCGCTGCGCCCTTTTTCAGATGCTTGCGGCAGGCGAGCACCGGTGCCGACGCCGTTTTCGATTGCGTCAAAACGCCCGCCGCCGCCGTGCCCGCGTCCATCACGGCGACGAGCAAATCGGTGCGGCCTTTGTAGCGAATGCCCGCTTCAGCGGTGGCGAACAAGACGCCGTCGATCGGCGGCAGCATCGCAAGCTCGGCGGGGGCGAACGGTGAGACGGCAGTGATCTTGGCCATGGAAATCGAACATCCTTGCGGCTGAGGTCAATCGCAGGCGACGGCGCGGTCGCTGCCCTCAGTCCCCAAAAACAGATCGGGCCGCTCAAATCAAGCAGCCCGAGTGCAGATCAGCGTTTGTGACAGTGAAAGCTATTTTTTCTCGTCCGCCGGCTTAGCATCAGCAGGCTTTGCGTCGGCCGGCGGTGCCGTCTCGGCTTTTGGCGCGTCGCCCTTCGCCGCATCCGGAATTGCTTCGATCTGCTTGTTGCGCTCTTCGATCGACTTTTTCAGATCGGCATCGACCAGTTCGATCTTGGCCTTGGCGCGTAGATCGGTGGCGGTTTTCTGGGCCTTTTGCAGCAGCAGCGATTGTACGATCCGGTCCTTGACGATGTCGAACGCCGGCGGTCCCTTCATGCGCTTGTCTTCGATCTTAATAAGATGCCAGCCGAACTGGGTTTTGACCGGATCCGAGACGTCGCCCTTGGCGAGCTTGAAGACAACCTCTTCAAACTGCGGGACCATTTGACCATGACCGAAGTATCCAAGATTGCCGCCGTCATCTTTCGATCCTGGATCCTTCGAATTTTCTTTGGCGACGACGGCAAAATCTGCTCCGCCTTTGATTTTTTCTTTTAATTCTTTGGCTTTGTCTTCAGTTTCCACAAGAATATGCCGAGCCTGGACTTCTTCTTCCGGCTTCAACTTCATCACCTGCTCGTCGTAGATCGCCCGCGCGTCAGCATCGCTGACAGCTCCTTTGATCACCTTTTCGAAGTAAAGCTCGCGCAGCGCGCGGCGCTTCAAGTACGCCAAACGGCTTTCGAATTCTGGACCAGTATCGAGCTTGTCACCCTCGGCGGCCTCGGCAAACAGCTGGTTGTCGATCAGAAACTCAAGCAGCGACATACGCTTTTGAGCTTCCGGCAAGCTGCCCATGTCGGCGCCGATTTCGCTGTCGGCGACGGCCAGATCGGCATTGGTGATCGGTTTGCCATTGATGGTCGCGACCACCTTATCGTCGGCGTGGACGCCAGCCGCGGCCATGCCGAGTGCGGCGAAAGCCAGCGTAAGCGTCAAAATGGATTGTGCGATACGGTTGGACAAAATCGGCTCCTGATGGTGGTATTCGCCGCGCGTTACTGCGGCCATGCGAGACGGCCGTGCCAGTCGGCTCGCGATGCGGGCCAGGCGGAGCCAGGATGACTGCGGGGTCGATAGCCCTAGGGCACCTCAAAACCAAGTTAAAATTTCTACATCGGCAGACTGATCCGGCTCGTACATTGGCCTTATTGACGCCCGAATTCGGCTTTCGCGCGTCATTGACATACCCCGGGGAGCGTTCTTATGTCTGCGCCGATCAACAAGGGGCCTTCGCGGTCCGGAAAGCTGGCTTCTGCAAGCCCGGGCGCCGCTCACGGCCGCGCAATCCGAGGGCTGTTTTGAGGTTCATGCGTTTCGAGACCCCCGTTGCGTGTTTTGCGCGTTTCGCGCCGCCATGCTGACAGCGATTCCTGAGATCACACCGTGGCCGCAACGTGCGGCGCACATAGCTTTTTAGGACGATTTGAGATGCTCTCCCTTGGCGGCCTTGCAACAAAGTTCTTTGGCTCATCGAACGAGCGCCGCGTAAAAATCTTCCGCCCTCGGGTCGCCGCCATCAACGCGCTGGAGCCTGAAGTCGCGGCCCTCACCGATGAGGAACTGCGGGCCCGCACGGATCTGTTCCGCCAGCAATTCAAAGACGGCACGAGCCTGGAAGACCTCCTTGTCCCAGCCTTCGCCACTGTGCGCGAAGCCGCAAAACGGGCACTCGGTCAGCGCCACTTCGATGTGCAGTTGATCGGCGGCATGGTGCTGCACGGTGGCGACATTTCTGAGATGAAAACCGGCGAGGGCAAGACGCTCGTCGCTACCCTTCCCGTCTATCTCAATGCGCTCAGCGGCAAAGGTGTCCACGTCGTCACCGTCAACGACTACTTGGCGAAACGCGACGCGGAGTGGATGGGACAGGTATATCGCTTCCTCGGCCTCACCGTCGATTGCATCGTCCACGACATGAGCGACGAACAGCGAAAGGCCGCCTACGCCTGCGACGTGACCTACGCCACCAACAACGAACTTGGCTTCGACTATCTTCGTGACAACATGAAGATGCGCAAGTCGGACATGGTTCAGCGCGACCACGCCTTCGCCATCGTCGACGAAGTCGACTCGATCCTGATCGATGAAGCGCGCACGCCGCTGATCATTTCGGGTCCCCTCGAAGATCGTGCCGACCTCTATCAGATGGTCGACGCGTACATGCCGACGCTGCTGCCGGAAGACTTCGAGCTGGATGAAAAACAGCGCCAGGTCGCATTGACCGATGTCGGCAACGAAAAGATGGAACAGGTGCTGTCGGCGGCGGGCGCGCTGAAGGGCTCGCTCTACGACATCGACAACGTTACCATCGTCCACCATATCAATCAGGCACTGAAGGCACATAAGCTTTTTCAGCGCGACAAGGATTACATCGTCAAAGGCGGCCAAGTCGTCATCATCGATGAGTTCACCGGCCGCATGATGCCGGGGCGGCGCTATTCCGAAGGCCTGCACCAGGCGCTCGAAGCCAAGGAAAACGTCGAAATCCAGCCGGAAAACCAGACACTCGCGTCGATCACGTTCCAGAACTATTTCCGTCTCTACGACAAACTCGCCGGCATGACGGGCACGGCCCTGACCGAAGCCAGCGAGTTCATGGATATTTATGGTCTCGACGTCATCGAGATTCCAACCAACGTCATCGTTCAGCGTCTGGACGAGGACGACGAGATCTACCGCACGCAGAAGGAAAAGCTGGCGGCCATCGTGCAATCGATCGCTGATGCCAAGAGCCGCAATCAGCCGATCCTCGTTGGCACCACCTCGATCGAGAAATCGGAAGAGCTGTCGGGGCTTTTGAAAAATGCAGAGTATTTGAAAGGCCTCGCCAAATCTTTGCGTGATCAGGCAGCCAGCTTGAAGCCCGGCAAAGACGAGGATCTACGCAAGCACTTCACAGATATGGCCGCCACGCTGCAGTCATTCCTAGATGACGCCAAAGGCAACAGCGATCCGATCATGCATCAGGTGCTGAATGCCCGCTTCCACGAGCAGGAAGCCAGCATCGTGGCGCAGGCCGGCGTGCCGGGCGCGGTGACGATTGCCACCAACATGGCGGGGCGCGGCACCGACATTCAGCTTGGCGGCAACGCCGACTACCGCGTTCGCGACTGGGTGATGGAAGAAACCGCGAAAGGCAATCCGCCAGACGACGCGGCCATTCAAGCCAAGCGCGCCGAAGTGAACGCCGACATCGCCGTCAAGAAGAAGCAGGCGCTGGACGCCGGCGGCTTGTACGTGCTCGCCACCGAACGGCACGAAAGCCGTCGCATCGACAATCAGCTGCGCGGCCGCTCGGGCCGTCAGGGCGATCCTGGCCGGTCGAAGTTCTATCTGGCGCTTGACGACGACTTGATGCGCATCTTCGGCTCGGATCGCATGGATCGCGTGCTGCAAACGCTCGGCCTCAAGGAAGGCGAAGCGATCACCCATCCGTGGATGAACAAGTCGCTCGAAACGGCTCAGAAAAAAGTCGAGCAGCGCAACTTCGACATCCGCAAGCAGATCCTGAAATACGACGACGTGATGAACGATCAGCGCAAGGTCATCTTCGAACAGCGCATCGACATCATGGCTGAAGACGATGTTTCAGAGACGATCAACGACTTGCGCCATCAACTCATCGATGAGCTTGTCACGCGCCACATTCCGCCGACGGCCTACGCCGAGCAGTGGAACGCAAAAGGTTTGCGCGAGCAATTGAGCGGCGTCATCGGCATCGATATGCCGATCGAAGACTGGGCCGCTGAAGAAGGCATCGCCGAAGCTGAAATCAAGGAGCGCGCCGTCAACGCCGCTGATGCGAAAGCTGAGCTGAAGAAGGCCGAGCTTGGCCCAGATCTTTATCGCCAGATCGAAAAGATGGTTCTGTTGCAGTCGCTCGACCATCTGTGGCGCGAACATCTCGTCACGTTGGAGCACCTCCGGCAGGTCATCGGTTTCCGCGCCTATGGTCAGCGCGATCCGCTGAACGAATACAAGAGCGAGGCGTTCGTGCTGTTCGAGAACATGCTGGGACGGTTGCGCGAGAACGTCACCGGTCAGTTGATGCACGTCGAATTGGCGTCTCCGGATGACGCAAGCGAGCTTCTCGAACCTGACGAACTGCCGCCGATGGAAGCCCACCACATCAACGCCACCACCGGCATGGACGAGTTTAACGAAGAACTGGCCATGGCCGACGCAGCCCTTGCGGGAGCCAGTGCGCGCCGCAACACCCTGCCGGAACCCGACAAGCGCGCGCCGTTGCAGGTCCGCAAAAGTGAGCACGACCTCAATCCAAACGATGCAGCAACCTGGGGCCGTGTGTCGCGCAATGCCCCCTGCCCTTGCGGTTCCGGCAAGAAATACAAGCATTGCCACGGCAAGATGGACTGATCATAATTAGGGCACAGTTGGGCATGTGGTGGCGAGCGTGCGAGTGGATTGAGTTCATCAGTGCGGATTCTTGGACTTGTCGGCGCCACGCACGATAGCGGGATCGCGATCCTCAACGACGGTCAGATCGAAGTCGTCATCGAGGAAGAACGTCTCAAGCGCGAAAAGCACACCCATAGTTTCCCCAATCTCGCGCTTTCGGCGGTGCTCGGCGCGGACGGCCGAGGTTTTTCCGATATTGATGTGCTGGTGACGCCGTGGGATGTCACGCGTCTGCGGCGCAGCTTCGCGCGCGCCGTGCTCGGCCGCCTCCCCGGCAGTCTGAGTTTTCTCGCCGAAAGCACGCACACCCCGCAGCGCAACGAAATCGCAATCCTCAATTTCTATTTGCAACGCCGCCTTCGCCGGCATTTCCCTGATGTTAAGATGCCGCCCCTGGTCAATATTGGCCATCACGAGTCGCACGCGGCTGCGTTCTTTGTGTCGCCCTTCGAGCAGGCGGCGGTGCTCGTCATGGACGGCTATGGCGACGATGCGGCGACGAGCGTCTTTTCCGGCGACGGCCATCGGTTGAGGCGCCAGTGGCAAAGCTCGTTCTTCAATTCGCTCGGCATGGTCTACACGTTCGTCACTGGCTACCTCGGCTTCCAGCCGGTGGCGGACGAAGGCAAGGTCATGGCGCTTGCGGCGCTTGGCGATGATCGCTTTGTCGAGCAATTCAAGGATTGCGTGCATCTGCTGCCGGACGGCCGCTATGCCATCAACATGGACTACTTCTCGTTCGACACCTACGGCGAGTGGCGACCGTTCAAGTCACGCTTCATCGATACCTTCGGTCCGCAACGCGCACCCGGCGCGCCGCTAACTGAGTGCCATAAGGCCTTGGCCTTTGCGCTTCAGCGCGTGACCGAAGTGACGATCACGCACATCGTCCGCGAGGTCGTTCGCGCGCAAAACGTCAAGAAGCTGGTGTTTTCTGGTGGCGTCGCGCTGAACTGTGTCGCCAACGCCCGCATTCTCGAGACGACCGACGTCGACGAAATTTGGGTTCCACCGTCTGCGTCCGATACCGGCGTGCCGCTTGGCGCCTGCCTGTGGCATCACCATCAGACGCTCGGCGCCAAGCGCACGTTTGAGTTGACCAAGGCCGACTACGGCTTGGCCTATAGCGATGCCGAGGTCGATGGGGCTATCGCTGCGGCAGGCCTCACGGCGGAAGTCCTGGACGATACGGCGTTGTACTCCAGGATTGCTCGCGATATCGCCGGCGGAGATATCATCGGCTGGTTTCAGGGCCGGTTCGAAATGGGGCCGCGCGCGCTTGGTTTTCGCTCCATCCTGGCGGATCCGCGCAAGCCCGAAATCCGCGAAATGATCAACACGAAGATCAAGCATCGCGAATCGTTCCGGCCGTTCGCGCCGGCCATCTTACGCGAGCGCGCCGCCGAGTTTTTTGAAATCGACCAAGCCGATCCGTTCATGACTCTGGCACCGGCCGTTCGCCCTGAGAAAGCGCATCTCATTCCGGCGGCTATTCACTGCGACGGCACAGCGCGCATTCAGACCGTGGCACAAAATTCCAATCCTGCGTTTCATGCATTGCTGAAAGCTTTCGAAGCGCAAACCGGCGTTCCCGTATTGTTGAATACGAGTTTTAATCGGCAAGAACCGATTGTTGCCTCGCCGGCTGACGCGATTTCGTGTTTCCTGCGCACGAAAATGGACGGCGTCGTGCTCGGATCACGCTACATTACCCGCGCAACCAAGACGCTCACCTCTCCCCCAGTTTAAGACACGGCGATGATAAAATATCAGCTTGCATGCGCGCAGGGGCACTCGTTTGACGGGTGGTTCAAATCCATCGCCGAGTTCGACGATCAGCAAACACGCGCCCTGTTGTCGTGTCCGACGTGCGGCACGACCGCCATCGATCGCCGCCCGATGGCGCCCGCCGTCATGACTGGCGCGGCGAAGCGGGACGTGGACGGCAATACTCCATCGCTGCGCTTCGACCAGAACACCGAGGAAAAATTGGCGGCCGCGCGCGCCCTCAAACGCGCGCTGCTCGAAAACTCGCAGGATGTCGGTCAGCACTTTGCCGAAGAAGCGCGGAAAATTCATTTCGGCGAGACGGACGCGCGGGCCATTCACGGCCAAGCGACCAACGAAGACGCCAAGGAGTTGGCCGAGGCAGGGATCGATTTTGGAATTCTGCCGCGCCTGCCGGAAGACACCAACTGATCGGCGGCGCAACGCCGTGTCCGGTAATCCTCGCGTTGCGAACGGCCGTACGCAAAGCAATCGCAACGAGCCATTTCGATGTCATGGGGCGATGTCATGGGCGTGTCGCATGCGAGCCGTTAGCATATCCGACCGCAAGATAGACCAACCACTGCTTTCGAAGGACGTAGCCATGTCGTCAGATCAGATCGCGTTGTCGACGTCGCGGGCGCTTGAAGAGCAAGAAGACCACGGCTCCAATCCAACGGCCGGCGCCAGCATCGGCGATATTGTGGCGGAACGCCTCTCGCGGCGCGATCTTGGACGCGGCATCCTCGCCGTCTTCGCGCTGGACGCCGTGATGCCGTCGATCATGCCATCACCGGCCGTGGCAGCGAAAGCGCAGGACGTTCGCAGCTTTGCCTTCGACGAGATAGCGGCTGGCACGGACGATATGCATCACGTCGCCAAGGGGTACGATGCCAATGTGCTGATCCGCTGGGGTGACAAGGTGGCAGGTGAAGCCCCCGACTTTGAACCGGCGAAGCTGACGGCCGCAGCCCAGGGCCAGCAGTTCGGCTACAATAACGACTTCATCGGCTTCCTGCCGATGGACGGCAAAAGTGACCACGGGCTTCTCGTCGTCAACCACGAGTACACCAGCGCCGAACTCATGTTCGCGGGACTTGGTGGGCTCGACAAGGACGCGCGCATTGCCGCCGCCACGGCAGAGCGGGTCGGCATCGAAATGATGGCGCACGGCGGATCGGTCATCGAAATCAAGCGGACGAACGGCGCGTGGCACGTCGTTGACGCCAGCCGCTTTGCGCGCCGCCTCACGGCTGAAACACCGATGCGCATTTCCGGCCCGGCCGCCGGGCACGTCAAAATGGCGACCAACGCCGATCCATCCGGCACGACGGTCAAAGGCATGGTCAACAATTGTGCCGGCGCCACGACGCCGTGGGGCACGTGGCTGACGTGCGAAGAAAACATCAACGGCTACTTCTGGAACAAAGCGGC